>NZ_CP046508.1:3649000-3963000 GCF_017161115.1 Variovorax sp. RKNM96
ACCTGGTGTTTTCCCGCGACCAGCCGCAACGCCGCTACGTGCAGGACCGGTTGCGCGAGTCCGCCGACGCGCTGCGGCAATGGGTGGTCGAAGGGGCCGTGGTCTATGTCTGCGGCAGCCTCGAAGGCATGGCCCCGGGCGTCGATTCGGCGCTGTGCGACGCGCTGGGTGCGCCGGTCTTCGACGACCTGGTCGCGCAGGGCCGTTATCGCCGCGACGTCTACTGAACAGCGGCAAGCGGCGCCCGGAGCGGCGCCGCCCCCGAAAAGCGTGCTGTGCTGCCCGCGCCTGCGGCGTTGTCCGACACATGAGCGCGACAAAAAGCAATAACGTCTCGCACCACGCCGGTTGCTTGCCGTGCACGGCTTTCCAGAACGAGATCGACAACACATGGCAGATGGCCGCGCACCAGTCACGAACGAGGAATCTGCACCCGATCTCACCGCGCCTCTGGATCTCGGGCTGATCACCAACGTCGACTACCGCCTGATGGTCGAGTCCATCGCGGACTACGGGATCATCTTCCTGGACCCCGGCGGCATCGTGCTCAGCTGGAACAAGGGCGCCAGGCACCTGAAGGGCTACGAACCCCACGAGGCGATCGGTCGCCACTTCTCGATCTTCTATCCGCCCGAGCTGCTGGAGAAGAACTGGCAGCAGCACGAACTCGAGCTGGCGGCCAGGACCGGGCAGTTCCAGGAAGAGGGTTGGCGGCTTCGCAAGGATGGCAGCCGCTTCTGGGCCAGCGTGGTGATCACCCGCCTGCTGGGCCCCCACGGCGAGCTGCGCGGCTTCTCCAAGATCACCCGCGACCTGTCCGACCGCCGGAAACAGGACGAATTGCTGCGCGCCAGCGAAGAACGCTTCCGGCTGATGGTGGACGGCGTGAAGGACTATGCGATCTTCATGCTCGACCCTGGCGGCTACATCGTGAGCTGGAACACCGGCGCGAAGGCCAACAAGGGCTACGAGGCGCACGAGATCATCGGCAAGCACTTCTCGGTGTTCTACCCGGCCGATGTGGCGGCCACGGGATTTCCCGACCAGGAGCTGAAGACGGCGCGCGAAGTCGGCCGCTTCGAGGACGAAGGCTGGCGCGTGCGCAAGGATGGCAGCCGCTTCTGGGCGAGCGTGGTCATCACCGCGCTCTTCGACGAGACCGGCCAGCACCGCGGCTTCGCCAAGGTCACGCGCGACCTGACCGACCGCCGGCGCATCTCCACGCTCGAAGACGAGGGGCGGCGCATCACCACCTTCCTGGCCATGCTCGGCCACGAACTGCGCAACCCGCTCACGCCGATCTCCAACGCGGTGGCCATCATGGAGCGCCTGGGCCCCGCGGCCGATGCGGCGACGATGGCCCGCATGAGCAACATCATCGGCCGCCAGCTCAAGCAGATCACCCGGCTCGTCGACGACCTGCTCGATGTCGGGCGCATCACGAGCGGCAAGATCCACCTCGAATCGAAGCCGGTGAAGCTCTCCGGCGTGATCGAGGAATCGCTGGAGATGATGCGGCCCGCCGCCGACGCCAAGCGCCACGCGCTGGTCTTCCATGGCCCGTCCGGTGAACCGTGGATCACCGGCGACCGCGCCCGCATGATCCAAGTGGTCTGCAACCTGCTGAACAACGCCATCAAGTTCACGCCCGAGGGCGGCCGCGTCGAGGTGCAGTTGCGCGAGGTCGGCGACAACGCGGAGATCAGCGTCAACGACAACGGCCCCGGCATCCCCCCGCCATCGCTGCCGCAGATCTTCGAGCTGTTCGCGCAGGGCGAGCAGGAGATCTCCCGGCCGCAGGGCGGCCTGGGCCTCGGCCTCACGCTGGTGCAGCAGCTGGTGACGCTGCACGGCGGCGACATCAGCGCCTTCAGCAGGGGCACGCCCGGCGACGGTGCCGAATTCGTCATCCGCCTGCCGCGCGTGGCCGCGCCGCTGGAAAGGAAAAAAAGCAACGGCGCGGACGCCGGGAAGATCGTGCTCGTGGTCGACGACAACCGCGACGCAGCGGAAACGATGTGCCTGCTGGTGGAGAGCCTGGGCTATGCGACGCGCACGGCCGCCGACGGCCCCTCGGCGCTCGAGGCGATCAAGGTCGAGCAGCCGGACCTGGTCCTGCTGGACATCGGCCTGCCGGGCTTCAGCGGCGTGGAGGTGGCGCAGCGGGTGCGCCGCGAGGTCGCCCACCCGCCGGCACTGGTCGCCGTCACCGGCTATGGCCAAGCCTCGGACCGGGATGCGAGCATGGCAGCGGGCTTCTACGCGCACCTGACCAAGCCGGTCGATGCGCAGCACCTCGAGGGCCTGCTCGAACGCCTGCTCGGCAAGCCCTGAAAAGTAAAGAAGAGAGACAAGGCGCGCTCAAGGCGCACCGGCGGCGCAGAACGCCAGGAACTCGTTGATCTCCGCCGCCTTGTCGAACACCGCGTCGGCACCCAGGCGGAGGCATTCGGCGCGGTTGTCCGCGGAGGCGGCGTTCGTCAGCGCCACCACGATGCCGCCCGTGCGGCCGAGCGCGGACAGCGCATGCAGCACGCCCAGCCCGGTGCCCTTCTTGAGGCGCAGGTCCACCACCAGCAATTGCCAGCCCTGCGGATTCGCCGTGAGCCAGGCCACCGCTTCGGCCTCGGAGGGCGCGGTGCCGACCACCTGCGCGCGCAGATAGCCCTCAAGCACGACCCGCAGGCTTTCTTCCACCGCCGGCTCGTCTTCCACGATGAATACAGCGACTGTCATGCACCGCACGGTCGCTCGTGCGGGCGGCTGCGGGTGTAGGCAGACAGCGCATCCGCAGGGTGGCGCAACGGGAACCTGCCCGGATCACGACGACGTGCCGATGACCAGCGCTGCCCACGGCATGTGGCGAAAGGCGTCGGTCAGGTGCACGCTGCCCGCAGCGGCGGGAACCGTTTCGCCGGTCAGCAGGTTGTCGAGCGCGATCGCACCGAGGTCTGCCGGCAGGCGCACCGTCGTGCCGTTCCACTTCGCCGCATCCGGCAGCGCCGGCGCGGCGTCGTCATCCGCACCGTGGTTCGAGAGCCCGACGAACAACCGCCCGGCGAGGATCAGCAGCACCTGGCCCTCATGTCGGCGCGCAAACGCCACGACGTGCTTTTCAAGCGGCCCCTCGACCGTCAACGGCTCGTAGCCGCCTTCGCGGAACAGCAGTGGTTGCGCCCGCCGCAACGACAGCAACCGCCAGATGAACCAGAGCTTCGCCTGGCCGTCGTGCGGCGTCCCGGCCATCGCACCCACGCGCGCGGCCAGACCGTCCTGGTCGGCCATCGCATGGAGCGCATCGAGCCGTTGCTGCCGCAGCGCGTAGTCCACCGGCCGCCGGTTGTCCGGATCGACCAGGCTCAACTCGATGAGTTCGCTGCCTTGATAGAGATCGGGCACGCCCGGCGAGCCGTATTTCAGCAGCGTGAGCGTGAGGCTGTTCCACGCGCCGAACCACGCCAGCCGATCCGCCAGCCGCTGAATACCCGGCAGGCAGCTGCCCTCCTCCGCGCCCTCGGCGGGGGTCAGGATCTCGCGCACGAAGTTCTCCAGCGCGGCTTCGTAGCCCGCGTCCGGCTGCGTCCAGCGCGTGCGCAGCTTGGACTCGCGCGCGGCCTTCTGCATGTACTGCCAGATGCGGTCGGCGTACCCGGGTGCCGTTTCCGCATCGAGACCGCCCAGCGGCAAGGTGCCCAGCAGCGTCTGGTAGAGCAGGTATTCGTCGATGCGCGACGGCGCCTCGCCCTCGCCCTTGCCGCCTTCGAACCTCTTGCGCGTGCCCCGGCACAGGCCGTGCCAGCGCGTCAGCGCCAGCATCCACTCGTTGGGCATCTCGGAAAGCACGTCGATGCGGTTGCGCACGTCTTCCGAGCGCTTGTTGTCGTGCGTCGAAGTGGCCAGCATCGTGTGCGGCCAGCGCAGTGCGCGGTCGGCACTCAGCGCATGGAATTCCTCCACCTCGATGCCGAACAGATCGGGCTCGCCGCCCACCTCGTTGAGCGCGCTCAGCGGAAAGTAGCGGTAGAACGCCGTGTCTTCCACGCCCTTGGCCGCCACCGGCGCGCTGAACTGCTGGAAGCGCAGCGCGAAGCGGCGCACCCGTTCACCCAGCGCCGGCGGTGCGGAGGCAACGGCCTCGCCGCACAGCGCGCTGCGCACGAAGTCGAAGATCGACCGGTCGGCATCGCCGCTCTGCCGCGCGGCTTCGCTGACGGCCTCGTCGATGAATCGCGCGTCCTGTTCCGAAGGCCCCTCGACGATGTAGGTGCGGTAGACCGGCATGCATGCGGCTACATCGGCCAGCGCGCGGCGCAGCGCATTGAGCGTGTAGTCGCGCGTGCTGCGGTGGCCCCTGGCGATGCGCAGCAGTTCGCTGGAGAGCACGTTCAGTTCCGACGAGAGCGCGTTGCGCATCACCTCGCGCCGGCCCGCGCGGCAGATCGCGGCGAAGTCGTCCATCTCGCCGGTGAAGCGCTGCCACGCATGCAGCACGGCCGATTCGGCGGTGGTGTCGACCAGCACGCCGTTGGCCACGTTCGCGAAGCGGTAGCCGGTGGTGCCGTGCACATGCCAGCTGTCGGGCACTTCCTCGTGCGCGCCGGCGATCTTCTCGGCGACCACGTACAGCGGGCGCGCGGGCCGGCCGTCGGCATCGTGCGTGGGCAGCACGAGACCGGCGCGGCGCGCATAGCCTTCCTGGAGCTGGCGGAAGTACGCCGCCGGGTCGTAGAGCCCGTCGGGGTGGTCGATGCGCAGGCCATCCACCACGCCGGCCGCGGCAAGGTCGAGCGCGAAGGACTGCGTGGCCTCGAACACCTCGTCGCGCTCCATGCGCACGGCCGCGAGGTCGTTGATGTCGAAGAAGCGGCGGTAGTTGATTTCGTCCGCCGCCACCCGCCAGTGCGCGAGGCGATAGGCCTGCGCTTCGACCAGCCGGTGCAGCGCGTCGCGGGCGTCGGGCTGGGCGAGGTTCAGCTCGGCCACCGAAGCCGCCAGCGCCTGCGCGACCGAGGGATGCTGCTGCGCCAGGCGTGCGAGCCGGGCCTTGAGAAGCTCCTTGTCGCGCACGCGCTCGGCCAGCGCATCGGGCGACGGCGCATCGCGCCCCGGCAGATGGGCGAACGCGGTGGACAGGCTCGCCAGGCGGTCCGAAGCATCGCCTCCGTCGCCATTTCCCAGGCGCGCCAGCGCCCGCTCCAGCACCACCGGATAGCTCTCCGGCGCCAGCGGAAACCGGTGGTCGAAGTAGCGGATCGCGAAGCTGCCGCCCTCGCGCTCGAAGTGCAGCACGAGCTCGCCGTTCTCCAGCGCCTCGCCGTAGTGCACGCCCAGGATGGGCAGCAGCACCTTGCCGGTGAGCTCGACATTGAGCGGCTGCCAGTCGATGTCGAAGTGCTGCGCGTAACGCGACGCCGGGCCGTTTTCCAGCACGTCCATCCACCAGGCGTTGTCGGCGCCAAACACACCCATGTGGTTGGGCACCATGTCCAGCAACTGGCCCAGGCCGTGGGCCTTGAGCGCCGCGACGAAGCGCGCAAAGCCTTCCTCGCCGCCCAGCTCGGGGTTGACCTCGGCATGCGCGACCACGTCGTAGCCGTGCATGCTGCCCGCGCGGGCGCGCTGGATCGGCGAGCAGTACACATGGCTCACGCCGAGCTTCGCCAGGTACGGCAACACACGGATCGCGTCGTCGAAACCGAAGTCCTTGTGAAATTGAAGGCGGTAGGTGGCGCGCGGCACGCGGGTCTGCAAGCCAGCGGGCGCGCCCCCCTCGGCGGCGGCCACAGGGCGTGGCCGCGCCGTGCGCAGGGCCTCGCCGATGCCGCGCATGCGCTCGCCCGCGGCCAGGGCCGCTGTCGCCTCGGGCAACTTCCGCCGCCAGTTGGGATGCTGGTCGACCGTGCCCGGCATGTTGGCCTGTGCCACCACACCGGCCACGTCCTCGAGCTGCACCATCATCAGCGCCGAAGGCGCGGCGGCCAGGAAGGCATGCGCCGCTTCGACGATGCGGGCCGATGGCAGCGCAAGGCCTGCCGCCTCGGCCACCTCCTCGCGCGACAACAGGCCGGCCTGTTGCAAGGCCTGCATCAGCTCGATGCGCTCCTGCATCCGGTCCGCCAGTTGCTTGTCGAAGACGGCCGGATCGGGAAACAGGTCGAGCGCGAGCCGTTCGCGCAGGTCGTTCGCCGTCCACCAGCCCGCGAAGGTCGCGAGGTCGTGCGTGCTGATCGCCACCAGGGCGGCCGGCGGGTAGGCCTCGGGCGGTTTGAAGCCGCCGTCTCGCAGCTTCTCGAAATAGAGCAGGCGGTACGACAGCACATCGGCCTTCGCGAGTGCGTCGCGCACCGCGTCCTCGACCGTGCCCAGGTCTTCGCCCACCACCATGCAACGGTGTCGGTGGCTTTCGATCGCCACGATGGCGAGCATCTCGTCGAGCGGGTAATAGACATAGGCGCCCACGGTTGCGTCGCGGCCCGGCGGAATCCAGAACAGGCGCATGAGGCCCATCACATGGTCGATGCGCAACGCGCCTGCGCCGCGCATGCCGGCGCGCAGCGTCTCGGTGAAGAAGCGGTAGCCATCCGCGCGCAGGCGGTCGGGGCGCAGCGGGGGCAGGCCCCAGCGCTGGCCGGCGGGGTTGAACTCGTCCGGCGGCGCGCCGACGCTGGCGCCCTCTGCAAAGACCTGCCGGGCGCCCCATGCGTCGGAGCCTGCGCGTTCGACCGACACGGCCAGATCCACATAGAGGCCCACGCCCATGCCCAGCGCATGGCAGCGCGCGGCGGCGCGTGCCAGCTGGCGGCTGGCCAGCCACTGGAGGTATTGGTGGTACTGCACGCGCTCGGCGTTGGTTATTGCGAAAGCCGCCACCTCTGCGGAATCGGGGTCGCGGTAGGCATCGGGCCAGGCGTGCCAGTCCCATGCACCGCCTTCGGTGGCGAGAAAGTGGGCCTGCAGGGTTTCGAAAATCGCATGCTGGCGCAGCGCCTCGCCGCGCTCGGCCACGAAGGCCTGGAACTCGCGGCCCGTGTCGTCGGGCGCCGATTCCGGCGGCAGGTGCCGCGCTCGGAAATCGTCGAACAGCATCTCCAGCACCTCGAACTTGGCCTCGGCCACGCCGGCATAGTCCACCAGCGCCGTCGCGCGCAAGCCTGCGAGCCGCGCCTGGAAATCGGGCGAGCGCACCCTCTCGAGGGCCGGCGTGCAGCCCGCGAAGCCGTCCACCGCCTCCACGTCGATGTAGAGCACGTTGAGCTGCTGCCGGGACGACGGGCTGTACGGACTGGTGTGCAGCGGCGTGCTCGCGAACAACGCATGCAGCGGATTGAGGCCGATGAGATCGGCGCCCTGCGCGGCCATCTGCACGGCCAGCTCTTCCAGGTCGCTGAAGTCGCCGATGCCCCAGTTGCGCGGCGAGCGCAGGCTGTAGAGCTGCACCGCAGTGCCCCAGACGCGCCCGCCATCGCGCACGGCGGGCGGCCGGTAGCAACGGCCGGGGGTGACCAGCACGAGCGTCTCGCCGCGCAGGCCTTCGATGCGCAGCCGGTGGTAGCCCGCTTCGAGCGATGCCGACATCGGCAAGGTGCGCTCGCTCAGTGCGAGTCCGTCGTCTTCGGTGCGGCCGGTTTCGGGCAATGCATCGACATCGATCTCGCCCGCCTGCTCGCGCCCCTGCTCATCGCTCAGTTGCCAGCGCAGGCGCCGCAACGAACGCGGCAGACGCAGCGGCATCGACCATGCGGAGCTTTCGGCTTGCACCACCAGCACCGGTGGCAGCGCCTCGGCGCGTTGCGCACGGCGCGCCGCATCGAGCGCACGGCCCGCGTCGGCCACGCTGTCGAGACGCACGTCGAACTCCGCCAGCAGCGCGATCAGGCTTTGCGCCGAGGCTTCCTGTCGCGCGCCGAACGCATCGAAGTAACCGGTCGCGATGCCGTAGTGCTCGCAGAGTCGTTCCAGGTCGCCAGTGACATGGCTTGGCTCATTCACCATGCACGGCCTCCAGCGTCACATGCACCGCGCCGCGCGCCAGTTGCTGCGTGCTTTCGTGCGCCTGCACACCGTCGCTGTAGATCGCCTCGCCGGGCGGCATTTCGACGCCCGTTGCCGGCTCCGAACCGAAGTGGGCCAGCATGTGAAGCCGCATCGGCGGCGCGCCCTCGGCTTCGGGCTCCAGATCCCATTGCACCCGGAGCATGTCGTTCTCGCAGCGGTAGATGCCCGCACCCGCCATCCCCGCGAGCCGCGGAACGATGTAGCGGTGGCGCAGCGACAGCAGTTGTTGCATCTCGCTGAGCCGCGAGAAATGCGCGCGCGTGCCACGCTCGCGCCAACGCAGCTTCGACGCGAGGAAAGTCGCTTCGTCATTCGGGTCCGGAATGCGCGCGCGGGCCGCCTCGTCCTTGAAGGCCGCGAACCCACCGAACTCCGAGCGCCGCCCTTCGGACACCGCGGCCGCGAGGTCCGGCCCGAAGTCGCAGAAATACTGGAACGGCGTGGAGGCCGCGAACTCGTCGCCCATGAAGAGCATCGGCACATGCGGCGACAGCAGCAGGCAGGCCATGGCCGCGCGCACCAGCACCGGATCGCCCAGCGCATGGATGCGCTCGCCGAACGCGCGGTTGCCGACCTGGTCGTGCGTCTGCAGGAACGACACGAAGGCCTGCGGCGGCAGCCGCGTGCTCGGCTCGCCGCGCGCCTCGCCGTGGCGGAATGCGGAGGGCTGGCCCTGGTAGATGAAGCCCTCGGCCAGCGCCAGCGCGAAGCGGCACACCGGGTCGTCGGCATAGTCGGCGTAGTAGCCGTCGCGCTCGCCGGTGGCCAGCACGTGCACCGCGTGGTGCAGGTCGTCGTTCCATTGCGCGGTGCCGGCCACGGGCAGGCCGCGGCCGTCGCGCATCAGCATCGAGGCCTGGTTGGTGTCGTTCTCCAGCACCAGGTGCACCTGGCGCTCGCGCGCCGGGCCGGCGTCGATCGCCTCGCGGATCTCCTGCACGATGTGCGGCCGCGTCTCGTCGTGGATGGCGTGGATCGCGTCCATGCGCAGGCCGTCGAAGCGGAACTCCTCGATCCAGTAGAGCGTGTTGTGGATGAAGAAATCGCGCACCGTGCGCGATCCCGGTCCGTCGAAATTGATGGCGGAACCCCACGGCGTGCGGTGCCCCGCGTTGAAGAACTCGGGGCAGTAGGCATGCAGGTAGTTGCCCTCCGGACCGAAGTGGTTGTAGACCACGTCGAGCAGCACCATCAATCCGAGCGAATGGGCGGTATCGACCAGCGCCTTCAGCTCGTCGGGCGTGCCGTACGAGGCATCGGGCGCGAACTGCAGCACGCCGTCGTAGCCCCAGTTGCGACGGCCCGGAAAGTCCGCGAGCGGCATGAGCTCGATGGCGGTGATGCCGAGTTCGGCGAGCGCGCCCAGCCGTTCGCGCGCGGCGTTGAAGCTGCCCTCCTCGGTGAAGGTGCCGATGTGCAGCTCGTAGACCACCGCCTCTTCCCACGGCCGGCCGCGCCATGCGTCGTCGCTCCACGCGAAGTGTTCCGGGTCCGTCACCACGCTCGGGCCGTGCACGTCGTCGGGGTTGTAGCGCGAGGCCGGGTCCGGGACGCGTGTGCCGTCCGCGAGCCAGTAGCTGTAGCTGTCGCCGGGTTTGGCACCGGGCACCGTCAGGCGATGCCAGCCGCCTTCGCGCGTCATCGGCAGTGAAGTGGATTGGTGTTCGAGCACGATGGCTTCCGCCGAAGGCGCCCAGAGCGCGAACTCCACGCCATCGCTCTGCACCGCAGTGCCGAATGGCATCCGATGAACCCGCGCGCTCATGGCCGCACGTCCGGCCGGCTCATCACCACGAGCGAGCGGCATTGCAGCGGATAGGCCGCCTCGCCCCACGCCGGTGCAAGCGACGCGGCGTCCTCGGTGGTGGGCGGCGGCGAATTGCTCGCGGTGTCCACCAGCAATCGCCATGCGCCGTGCGGCATCGGCGGCAGCGTGAAGGCGATCTCGTCGTGGTGCGCGTTCATCAGCACCAGGAAGTCGTCGTCGTGCTGCACTTCGCCGCGCGGCCCGCGGTCGGCGATGCCGCCGCCGGGGATGTACATCGCGATGCAGCGGGCGTTGGTGTCGTTCCAGTCGTCGGGCTGCATCTCGGCGCCGTCGGGCTTGAGCCAGTGCACGTCGGTGACGGTCTCGCCTTCGGCCGGCTTGCCCGCGAAAAAGGTGCGGCGCCGGAACGACGGGTGCGCGCGGCGCAGCGCGACCACGCGCTCGACGAAGGTCGCGAGCGCGAGGCGCTCGGGCGTGGGTGTCCAGTCGAGCCAGCCGAGTTCGTTGTCCTGGCAGTAGACGTTGTTGTTGCCCTGCTGCGTGTGGCCGCGCTCGTCGCCAGCGAGCAGCATCGGCACGCCCTGCGAGAGCAGCAGCGTGGCCAGCAGGTTGCGTTTCTGGCGTTCGCGCAGCGTCACCACCTCGGGGTCGTCGGTCGGCCCTTCGACGCCGCAGTTCCACGACACGTTGTGGCTGTTGCCGTCGCGGTTGTCCTCGCCGTTGGCCTCGTTGTGCTTGTCGTTGTAGGAGACCAGGTCGTGCAGCGTGAAGCCGTCGTGCGCGGTGATGAAGTTGATGCTGGCGCTGGGCCGCTTGCCCGACCAGCCGTACAGGTCCTCGGAGCCGGTGACGCGCTTGGCCACCTCGCCGATGAGCCCGCCGTCGCCCTTCCAGAAGCCGCGCAGGCCGTCGCGGTACTGGTCGTTCCACTCGGCCCAACCGAGCGGGAAGTTGCCGACCTGGTAGCCGCCATGGCCCAGGTCCCACGGCTCGGCGATGAGCTTCACGCGGTTGAGCGTGGGGTCTTGCCGGATCGCATCGAAGAAGCCGCCCAGGTTCTCCACCTTGCCCGATTCGCGCGCCAGCGCCGAGGCCAGGTCGAAGCGGAAGCCATCGACGTGCATCTCCTCGGCCCAGTAGCGCAGCGAGTCCATCACCAGTTGCAGCGCATGCGGATGCTCCAGGTTCACCGTATTGCCGCAACCGGTGAAGTCGTCGTAGTAGCGCCGGTTGTCCGAATTGACGATGTAGTACGAGGCGTTGTCCACCCCGCGCATCGAGAGCGTCGGCCCGAGCTGGTTGCCCTCGCAGGTGTGGTTGTAGACCACGTCCAGGATCACCTCGATGCCCGCGGAGTGCAGCGTCTTCACCATGGTCTTGAACTCCTTCACCTTGCCCGAGGCGCTGTAGCGCATTTCGGGGGCGAAATAGCCGAAGGTGTTGTAGCCCCAGTAGTTCTGCAGGCCCTTCTCGGCCAGGTGGCGGTCGTTGAGGAAGCTGTGCACGGGCAGCAGCTCGATGGTGGTCACGCCCAGGCGCTTCAGGTAATCGACCACCGGCGCGCAGCCCAGCGCGGCGTAGGTGCCGCGCAGCTCGGGCGGCACGTCGGGGTGCGTCATGGTGAAGCCGCGCACGTGCATCTCGTAGATCACCATGTCCTGCCACGGCACCGAGGGGCGGCGGTCATCGCCCCAGGTGAAGGCGGTCTCCAGCACGCGGCCCTTGGGCATCAGCGGCGCGCTGTCGCGGCGGTCGAAGGACAAGTCTTCGCGCTTGCTGCCGACCGTGTAGCCATAGAGCGCATCGCCCCAGCGCAGGTCGCCCACCAGGTCCTTGGCGTACGGGTCGAGCAGCAGCTTGTGGGCGTTGAAACGGTGTCCCTCCTCGGGCTTGTAGGGGCCGTGCACGCGGTAGCCATAGGCCTGGCCCGGGCGCGCTTCGGGCAGGTAGCAGTGCCACACGCCATCGGTGCGCTCGCGCATCGGAATGCGCTGCAGCTCATGGCGGCCGCGTTCGTCGAAGAGGCACAGCTCCACCTTGTCGGAATGCTGGGAGAACAGCGCGAAGTTGACGCCCTCCCCGTCCCAGGTGGCGCCGCGCGGGTAAGGCCGGCCGGGCCAGACGGCCGTGATCGTTGGATTGGTTTTTCGTGTCATTCAGGTGGCGGGGTTCAAGACAGAGAGAGAAGAGAGATCAATGTGCGTTTCAGCGGGGTGGCCGGTCGTTGTCGAATCGCGTGGGCGTGCCCACCGGGGAGACGCCGGGCGTCGGCGTCTTCGCGTCCTTGATCTGCTTCGGCCACCAGCGCTCGATCTGCGACTTCGCCCAGTCCTTGCCGGCCAGCCCGAATGCCAGGGCCAACGCAAAAACCACGCCCGCCAGGATCACCAGGAAGCTCTCGCGCACGATGTCGCCGCCCACCTTGATCTGGTCGAGCGCGATCAGGATCACGAAGGCCATCACCGCGTACTGCGCGACCTTGCCGAAGAGCACGGCGTCCTGCATCTTCACGCCGCGGAAATAGCTGGCCACCGCCTCGCCCACGAAGCGCGCGAAGTAGGAGCCGAACGCCAGCACCAAGAGCGCCACGAACACGTTGGGCACGAACCAGACGATGCGGCCCAGCAGATCGGCGATGTAGCTCAGCCCCATGCCGTTGAAGGCGATGAGCAGCGAGGCCAGGATCACCAGCCAGTAGGTCAGGATGCCGAACAGGCTGCTTGTATCGCCCGCAAGACCGCCTTGTCGCAGGAAGTTGTCGAGGCCCGCGCGCTCGGTGAGCACGTTGAAGTTGATGGCGCGCAGCGCCTTGGTGACGGCGAAGCGCGCCGCCTTGGCGACGAGCCAGCCGACGATGACCACCACCACCCCGATCAGGAGGCGCGGGATGAACGCGCCGACCTGGTAGAGGATGGCGCGCAGCGGCTCCAGGTGAATGCCGAAATTTTCCATGGTGTGTGTTCCGTTGAGGGTTGCGTCGAGGACTTCGGGCGTGTCAGCTGCGGGCCGGCTGGATCAGCGCGAGCACGCCATGCAGCGGAACCTGCGCCCAGTCGGTGCGGTTGTTGAGTTCGTAGCGCAGTTCGTAGAGGGCCTTCTCGAGCTCGAAGAGCGCGAGCAGCTCGGTGTCGACGGCGTCGCCATAGCCGGCCAGGAAGGCGTCGCGCGTGGCCCGCTCCCAGGCGATGGCCGGGGCGGCCAGCCGCTCGGCCTCGTCGGGGCTCTGCGCCACCCGGCGCAGCGCCGACCAGCGCGCATAGTTGAACGAGCGCAGCATGCCCGCCACGTCGCGCAGCGGCGAGCTCTTGGTGCGGCGCTCCTCGAAGCTGCGCGCGGGCTCGCCCTCGAAGTCGATGATGACGAAGTCGTTGTCCTTCACCAGCACCTGGCCCAGGTGGTAGTCGCCGTGGTAGCGCGTCTTGATGCCGGCGCCTTCGACCGGGTGGCGCGCCGCGATGCCGGCCTGCAGCGCATCGGCCGCGGCGAGCAGCGTGCGTGCGTCGGCCTGCGCTGCGGGCGGCAGCAGGTCGATGCGTTCGCGCAGCAAGGCGAGCGTGGCCGTGGCATCGTTGGCCGCATGCGTCTTGAAGCCCGCGAAATCGGCGGCCGCCAGCGGCTCGGGGTCGAAGGCCGCGGCGCCGGTGCGCGTGGCCAGCGCGTGGTGCAGCTCGGCGGTGCGACGGCCCAGCGTGGCCATGAGCGCGAGGAAGCCGCCGTGCACCGCGGCCACCTCGGCGCTGTCGGATGTCGTCGTGCCTTCCGTGGTGGCCACGTCGCGCAGGAACCGCTCGAGATAACCCAGCGTGTAGTCCCAGCCGTCGCCCTGGTTGGCCATGTAGCTCTGCACCATCGCGAGCGTCATCGTGCGGCCGTCGTTGGTCATGTACTCGAGTGCGCCGAGCACCGGCACGCAATTGGGGTAGCGCGCCACCTCGGTGAGGAACCGGCCCATCTCCAGCTCGGGGTTGATGCCCTCGCGCACATGGCGGTAGCCCTTGAGGAACAGGGTTTCGTTCAGCGTGACCACCGTGTTGCTGCTCACGCCGCTCGGGCGGCCGACCAGCAGCGCGTCGATGTCGACGGAGAGGTCGGCAAAGGCCGCCGTCGGCTTGAAGACCAGCTTGCCGTTGGCCGTGGGCAGCGTGTCGCCCTTCTCGATGGTGCGCACCAGCTCGCGGCAGAACGCCTCGTCGTAGAAGGCATCGCCCATGAGGCCGACCTGGGCCTGCTGGCGTATGCGGGCGATGGCGGCCTGCGCCACGCCGGCCATGCGCTCCTCGTCGCGCTCCTCCCAGGCGAGCGCGAGCGGCATGAAGTAGGTGGCGCCGCCGGGCGGGCCGTCCAGGTCGAGCAGCGGCAGCAGCCAGCTCTGGCCGTTCGCCTCCCACACGGCGTGATCGACAACCCGTGCGCGCTGGATCGCCGTGCCCTTGGAGGCATACCAGCGCTGGATCTCGATGTGGCGCGGCAGCGTCTCCAGCTCGAACTGGGTGCGCATGCGCTCGGACATGCCGATGCGCCACGGCATCACGCGCTCGCGGAAGAAGCTGGTCCAGCCGTCGAACAGCACCAGCGTGGGCCACTCCTGCAGCGCCACGCCCTGCTCGTGCCAGCTGGGCGCATCGGCCTCGGCCGTGAGCTTGAACCAGTAGAAGCCGTATGAGGCCAGCGTGAGCAGGTACGGCAGCTCGCCGATGGGCGGGAACGGCGCGCGGCCCAGCATCTCGATCGGCACGAAGCCCTTGAACTCCGACAGATCCAGCTCCACCGGTTGCGCGGCGCGCGAGAGGTTGAACACCGAGAGGATCACGTCGCCGTCGTGTTCGCTCAGGTAGGCGAGGATCTTGCGGTTGCCCGGTTTCAGAAAGCGCCGCTTGCCGCGCCCGAAGGCATGGCTGGTCTTGCGCACCGCGAGCATGCGCTTGGTCCAGTTCAGGAGCGAACTGCTGTCGCGCGCCTGCGTCTCCACGTTGAGCGCTTCGTAGCCGAACATCGGGTCCATGATGGGCTGCAAGTACAAGCGCTGCGGGTCGGCGCGCGAGAAGCCGGCGTTGCGGTCGGGGCTCCATTGCATCGGCGTGCGCACGCCGTTGCGGTCGCCCACGAACACGTTGTCGCCCATGCCGATCTCATCGCCGTAGTAGATGATGGGCGAGCCCGGCATCGACAGCAGCATGCCGTTCATGAGCTTGACCCGGTCCATGTCGTTTTCCATCAGCGGCGCCAGGCGCCGGCGGATGCCCAGGTTGATGCGCGCGCGCATGTCGGCCGCGTACATGGTGTACATGTAGTCGCGCTCCTTGCTGGTCACCATCTCCAGCGTCAACTCGTCGTGGTTGCGCAGGAAAATCGCCCACTGGCAGCCCTCGGGAATATCGGGCGTCTGCGCCATGATCTCCACGATCGGGTGCCGGTCTTCCTGCGCGATGGCCATGTACATGCGCGGCATCAGCGGGAAGTGGTACGCCATGTGGCACTCGTCGCCATCGCCGAAGTACTCCCGCACGTCCTCGGGCCACATGTTGGCCTCGGCCAGCAGGAAGCGGTTCTTGTATTGCGCATCGATGGCCGCGCGCAGCCGCTTGATCACCGCATGCGTCTCGGGCAGGTTCTCGTTGCTGGTGCCGTCGCGCTCCACCAGGTAGGGAATGGCATCGAGCCGGAAGCCGTCCACGCCCATGTCGAGCCAGAAGCGCATCGTCTTCAGGATGGCTTCCATCACCGCCGGGTTGTCGAAGTTCAGGTCCGGCTGGTGGCTGAAGAAGCGGTGCCAGAAGTACTGCTTGGCCACCGGGTCCCAGGTCCAGTTCGAGGTCTCGGTGTCGGTGAAGATGATCCGCGTGCCCTGGTAGATCTGGTCGGTGTCGCTCCACACGTAGAAGTCGCGCTCGGGCGAGCCGGGCGGCGCAAGCCGTGCGGCCTTGAACCACGGGTGCTCGTTCGAGGTGTGGTTGATGACCAGCTCGGTGATCACGCGCAGCCCGCGCTTGTGCGCCTCGGCCAGCATCTCGCGGAAGTCGTCCAGCGTGCCGTACTGCGGATGCACGTCTTCATATTCGGAGATGTCGTAGCCGTCGTCCCGCAACGGCGACGGGTAGAACGGCATCAGCCAGATGGTGTTGACGCCGAGCTCCTTCACGTAGTCGAGCTTGGCGGTCACGCCCCGGAAGTCGCCCATGCCGTCGTTGTTGGAGTCGAAGAAGGCCTTGACGTTGAGCTGGTAGATCACCGCGTCGCGGTACCACAGCGGATCGTCGCTGTTGTCGATCTCGACGGTTTCAAGCGCGATGTGGGAAACGGGTGCGTTCATGGGTCAATGGCCTTCTCAAAGGAAGTAGTCGAAGTCGCGCTCGTCGCCATGGCGGCGGCGGACCACGAAGATGTGCGCGGGCACGCTGTGGGGATCCAGGCGCACGTAGTGCCAGTCGCCCTGCCACACGAAGCGCTGGTCGCTCAGGAGGTCGTGCATCTGGAACGCACGCCCGTCCTTCACGCCCACGCTCGCGGGCTCCAGCCCGACCCAGCCCCATTGCGGGTTGTGCGGATCGAGGTTGACCACGGTGACGATCACGTTGTCGCCATCGGGCGACTCCTTGGCATAGGCCAGCAGCTGGTCGTTGTCCACATGCAGGAAGCGCAGGCCCCGGTCCCACTGCAGCGCCGGGTTCTCGCGGCGGATGCGATTGACCCGCGCGATGAAGGGCGCGAGGCTCGCGGGATCGTCGTGGTTCCAGTGGCGCAGCTGGTACTTCTCGGAGTCGAGGTATTCCTCGCTCGCGGGGCCGCGCGGCTGGTGTTCGCGCAGTTCGTAGGCCGGGCCGTAGATGCCGTAGTTGGCCGCAAGCGTGGCGGCCAGCACGAGGCGCGACATGTACACCGCCGGCTCCCCGGTCTGCAGCTGCTCGTGAAGGATGTCGGGCGTGTTGGGCCAGGCGTTGGGACGGAAGTAGTCGATGCCCGGTGCGGTGGACAGCTCGGTGAAGTATTCCTGCAGCTCTTCCTTGGTGTTGCGCCAGGTGAAGTAGGTGTACGACTGCGAGAAGCCCAGCTTCGCGAGCCGGTGCATCACCTTCGGCCGGGTGAACGCCTCGGCCAGGAAGATGGTGTCGGGGTGCTCGCGCTTGATCTCGCCGATGACCCATTCCCAGAACGGGAAGGCCTTGGTGTGCGGGTTGTCGACGCGGAAGATGCGCACGCCCTCCCCGATCCAGTGGTCGAACACGCTCTTGAGTTCGGCCCACAGGCCGCGCCAGTCCTCGCACTCGAAGTTGAACGGATAGATGTCCTGGTACTTCTTGGGCGGGTTCTCGGCGTACTGCACCGTGCCGTCGGGGCGCCAGCGGAACCAGTCGGGATGCGCCTTCACATAAGGGTGATCGGGGGCGCACTGGAAGGCGATGTCCAGCGCGATCTCCAGGCCGTGCTCCGCGGCGCGCGCGAGCAGATGGCGGAAGTCGTCCGCGGTGCCGAGCGCCGGCAGGATCGACTTGTGCCCGCCCTCGGCCGCGCCGATGGCCCAGGGGCTGCCCACATCGTCGGGGCCGGCTTGAAGCGCGTTGTTCGGCCCCTTGCGCTGCATGCGCCCGACCGGGTGGATCGGCGGAAAGTACAGCACGTCGAAGCCCATCGCGGCGATGGCCGGCAAGCGCGCCTCCACGTCGCTGAAGGTGCCGTGCACGCCGGGCTCGCCTGTGGAGCGCGGAAAGAGCTCGTACCAAGTGCTGAAGCGCGCGCGTTCGCGGTCGGCCACCAGCGGCAAATCGACCGGGTGGCGCACCGCATGCCGGCGGTCGGGATACCGGCGCACCAGCTCGGCGTATTCGTCGTCGAGCGCGAGCGCCTTCAGCGAGACGATGTCGGCGCCAGGGTTCGCGCCGCTCGCATCGAGTTCGGTCGCCCAGCGCTGCAGCGCGGCGCGGTCACGGCCTTCGGCACGGGCCGCGGCGGCCGCGATTTCCAGCGCGCCGACCTGCGCGGCGAGGCGCACATCCTCCGGGTCCACGCGCCGCGCGAGTTCATGCCGCCACGATTCGAAGGGATCGACCCAGGCCACGACGGTGTAGAGGTAGCGGCCCAGCGCGGGCGGCGAGAACGCGGCCTCCCACACGTCGTTGGGCAGCGCTTTCATCGGCACCTCGCGAAATTCCTTCTGGTCCTCGGCGCGCCAGCACAGCTGCACCCGCAGCACGTCGTGCCCGTCGGTGAAGCAATGGGCGCGCACCGTCACGCGTTCGCCGGCCACGCACTTGACGGCGAAGCGGCCGTTGTCCACGCACGGCAGCACCGCGTCGATGACCGCGCGGACAGCGCCGTCGGCCTGCTGGATGTCCGTGCGTGTGGCGGTGTCGGTCGCCGCAGTGGATGCGGTCTTCGTCGAGAAAATGTTCTTCATCAGGGCCGGTGCTCCAGGATCAATGTGGACAGCGGCGGCAAGGTGATGCACACCGATTGCCTGCGTCCGTGGGAAGCCACGGGCGCCGCCTCGACGCCCCCGAAATTGCCCCAGCCCGAGCCGCCGAACTCCGCGGCGTCGGTGTTGATCACCTCCTGCCAGCGGCCGCCGAGCGGCACGCCCAGCAGGTAGTTGGTGCGCGGCACCGGGGTCATGTTGCTCACCACGAGCAGCGGCGGGCTGCCGTCGCTCGCCTTGCGCAGGAATGCGAACACGCTCATGGCTTCGTCGTCGGCGGTGATCCATTCGAAGCCCGAGGACGAGAAGTCCAGCTGGTGGAGCGCAGGCGCGCCGCGGTACACGCGGTTGAGCTGAGCCACCAGGCGCTGCACGCCGCCGTGTCCTTCCTGCTCGCACACCCACCATTCGAGTTCGCCGTCGTGCGTCCACTCGCGGCGCTGGCCGAACTCGCCGCCCATGAAGAGCAGCTTCTTGCCCGGGTGCGCCCACATGAAGCCGTAGAGCGCCCGCAAATTGGCGAACTGCTGCCACGCATCACCGGGCATCTTGTTGATGAGCGAACCCTTGCCGTGCACCACCTCGTCGTGCGAGAGCGGCAGCACGAAGTTCTCGTGGAAGGCATACACCAGCGAGAAGGTCAGCTTGTGGTGGTGGTACTTGCGGTTGACCGGGTCCTCTTTCATGTAGGCCAGCGTGTCGTGCATCCAGCCCATGTTCCATTTCTCGCCGAAGCCCAGGCCGTCCATGTCGGTGGGGCGCGAGACGCGCGGCCAGGCGGTCGATTCCTCGGCCACGGTGACGGTGTCGGGGTGCTCGCGGTAGACGGCGCGGTTCAGCGTCTGCAGGAAGTCGATGGCCTCCAGGTTCTCGCGGCCGCCTTGGCGGTTGGGAATCCATTCGCCGTGCTTGCGCGCGTAGTCGAGGTACAGCATCGACGCGACCGCGTCGACCCGCAGACCGTCCAGGTGGTACAGGTTGAGCCAGAAGAGCCCTGACGACACCAGGAAGCTGCGCACCTCGGCGCGGCCGTAGTTGAAGATGCTCGAGCTCCACTCGGGGTGGAAGCCCTGGCGCGGATCGGCATGCTCGTAGAGGTGCGTGCCGTCGAAATAGCCCAGGCCGTGCTCGTCGGTCGGAAAGTGCGAAGGCACCCAGTCCAGCAGCACGCCGATGCCCTGCTGGTGCAGGTGGTCGACCAGGTACATGAAGTCCTGCGGCGATCCGAAGCGCGAGGTGGGCGCGAAGTAACCGGTGGTCTGGTAGCCCCACGAGCCGTAGAACGGATGCTCGGTGACCGGCATGAGCTCCACGTGGGTGAAGCCCATCTTCGTCACGTACTCCGCGAGCTGGTGCGCCAGTTCACGGTAGCCGAGGAACTGGCCGTCCTTGCGGCGCCATGACCCCAGGTGCACCTCGTAGACCGATTGCGGCGCATCGAGCGCATTGTGCGGCCCGCGGTTGGCCATCCACTCCGCATCGCCCCATTCGTACGAGAGCTCGCAGATGCGCGACGCGGTGGCGGGCGGCGGCTCGGCGGCGAAGGCGACCGGGTCGGCCTTGTCGACCGTGTAGCCGCCATGGCGCGAACGGATGCGGTACTTGTAGGCCTGGCCGATGGCGGCATGCGGCACGTGGCCGCGCCAGATGCCCGTGCCGTCGGGGCTGGGCTGCAGCGGGTCGGCGTCGCCGGACCAGTAGTTCCAGTCCCCCACCACCGACACCGACTCGGCGTTCGGCGCCCACACGGCAAAGTGCGCGCCGCCTTCTCCGGCGTTGGCGGGGTGGCACCCCAGCACGTCGTACAGGCGGGAATGGGTTCCTTCACGGAACAGGTAAGCGTCTCGATCGTCCAGCGATGAATGGTTCAGCGGCACCGGCGTTCCTTGGATTGTTTGGGCCCGCGGAACGGTTGTTCAAGGAACGACGCTGGCCTCCGCATGGCTGCCACCAATCTGCAAGACCGCCGGGCCTGGCGGCTACGGTCTGTGGCTCCTCGCCTTGTCGGAGAGCTGCCCGTATCGCGCCGCGCATGGGCGCGGACGGAACAGCCTCCCGAAAAATCTCAGGCGGCGACCGCGTCGTTCTGGTGCGTTGCTGCCGGTGGGCTCCTGTGCGCCGCCAGGTCGTCGAGCGTGAGCGTGATGACGGACTGCCGTGCATTCTTCCGGTAGTGCGCGATGACCGCGGGCTCGATCGCATGGAAGTTGTTCCTGCAGACATCGAGCAGGCGATGGCCGACCTCGCGGGTCCCGAAACCGTCGTGCAGGGTTTCTTCCGAAATCTGCGCCACGATCCGTTCGCCCTGCGGCCCGTCGGGATAGACGGCGAAGCGCACCGACGCAATATCGAAACAGTAGATTCCTTCGAAGTTCATGGCCGTGTCTCCTGTGTTGTACCGTGCTGGGGCGGTGCGCCGCGGCAATGATTGGAGTTGCGCACCACCATGGTGTGCGATGGAATTCGGCGCATGTCCGTGCAGGAATCGTCCTACTTCGGCCGCTGTTCAGCCCTCTCCCTTGATGCGGTGCCGTCCCACGCCGGGGCGCGCCGGTGGGCATGAGCATCCGCGCCATGTCTTCCACTCCCACACAAATCAACGCTCGCATTGCCTCCCACGTCGAATTCCGCGCGGGCGATGGTCCGCTGCTGGAAATTCCCGAAGGCAATTGCCAGGTCATCATCGACGGCGACAGCGCGGTACTGACCTGGACAGAGGACGGCCAGCCGCTCACGGCCGCCATTCCGAGGATCGAATTCGATCGCTTCATCGAGTCGGGCGCCATCGTCCTGGGCGCCAGCTGACCCTCGGCGGGAGAGATGCCCGCGGGCGTGGAGGACACGTGTGGGTTCTCGTGCAGGACAAGAGCGCGTCCCGCATCGGCGGTGCCGAAACGCTCGTTGTATGTGGCATTGTTTTGACCTTGCCGCCAAGCGCGGTCACCGTTCAACACACTGGAGCAGCCTCATGATCAAGATCGGCATCGTTGACGACCACGCGGTCGTTCGCTCAGGCCTCAAGGCTTTCTTCTCCACCTTCGTGGATTTCCGGGTCGTCGGCGAAGCCGCCACCGGCCGCGAAGCGATCGACATGGTTCGCACCACCGAAATGGACGTGCTGGTGATGGACCTTTCCATGCCGGGACAGAGCGGCATCGACGCGCTCGCCATGGTTCGCGCCAAGGCGCCGCAACTGGGCGTGCTCATCCTGAGCGGCTACCCGGAGGAGCACTACGCGGTCAACCTCATTCGCCAGGGCGCATCGGGTTACCTCAACAAGGAATGCGCGCCGGAAGAAATCGCCAACGCCATCCGCACCGTCGCGCTCGGGCGCCGCTACATCTCGGCCTCGGTGGCCGAGCTGCTGGCGGGCCAGCTGGAGCGCAAGGACAGCGAGCCGCCGCACAAGCATTTGTCGGAGCGCGAGTTCCAGGTGTTCCTGAAGCTGGCCAAGGGCGAATCGGTGGGCAGCATCGGCGAGGCGCTGTCGCTCTCGGTGAAGACCATCAGCACCTACCGCACGCGGCTCATGGAGAAGATGAACCTCTCCACGAACAGCGACCTCACCTACTACGCCATCAAGACGCAGCTGATCGATTGAGCCTGCCGCGCGTTCTTTCAGCGTGAGGCACCGCAAGACCTTCAGGGCGATCCTCTGGACTTTCGTCCTGACGGTCGCCGCGACGCTGCTGGTGGTCAACCTCGGCGGCAGCGAGAAAAAGCTCGACGAACAGGTGCGCCGCGAGTACGCGCTGCACGACGCGCAATACCAGCGCTCCCTGGGCGTGCTGCTCGGCCCGCCCATCACCGGGGGCAACCGCTTCGAAGCGCTCTACAACGGCGACCGGATCTTCCCGCCGATGCTCGAGGCGATCCGCGCCGCGAAGCAAAGCATCACCTTCGAGACCTACATCTACTGGTCGGGCGACATCGGCCGCGCCTTTGCCGATGCGCTGGCGGAGCGCGCGCGAGCCGGCGTGCCGGTGCATGTGCTGCTCGACTGGGTCGGCAGCGCCAAGGTGGACGACGATTTCATCAAGGAGATGGAATCCGCCGGCGTGCAGATCCGGCGCTTCCACAAGCCGACCTGGTACGACATCGCCCGCATGAACAACCGTACCCACCGCAAGCTGCTGGTGGTGGACGGGCGCGTCGGGTTCACCGGCGGCGTGGGCATCGCGCCCGAATGGACCGGCAACGGGCAGGACCCGCAGCACTGGCGCGACTCGCACTACAAGGTCGAGGGACCGGTGGTCGCGCATATGCAGGCGGTGTTCATGGACAACTGGGTCAAGGTGTCGGGCGACGTGCTGCACGGCGAACGCTACTTTCCGCCGCTGCCCGCCGCAGGCGACGGCCGCGCCCAGGTGTTCAGCAGCTCGCCTTCGGGCGGCAGCGAAAGCATGCACCTGATGTACCTGCTGTCGATCGCGGCGGCCTCGAAGACCATCGACCTCTCCAGCGCCTACTTCGTGCCCGACGACCTGACCGTGGGCGCATTGGTCGCCGCCATGCAGCGCGGCGTGCGCCTGCGGATCATCACGCCGGGGCCGATCATCGATTCGCAGACCGTGCGCGCCGCCTCGCGTGCCGCCTGGGGCCCGCTGCTGGAAGCCGGCGCCGAGATCAGCGAATACCAGCCGACGATGTTCCATTGCAAGGTCTTCATGGTCGACGGGCTGCTGGTGTCGGTGGGCTCGACCAACTTCGACAACCGCTCGTTCCGCCTGAACGACGAGGCCAACCTCAACATCTACGACGAAGCCTTCGCTGCCGGGGAGACCGTGCAGTTCGAGGCGGACCTGAAGCAGTCGAAGCGGGTCACGCTCGAAGCCTGGAAGAACCGCCCTCTTCGGGAGAAGGCGATGGAGCACTTGGCGTCGCTGCTGTCGGTTCAGCTCTAGAACGAAAAAAACCGCAGCCCGAAGGCCGCGGTTTCGTGAGGCACGTTGCCCTTGCAGGTCAGCTGCGTGCCTTGGCTTCCCGTGCGGCATTGCGCAGGTCGCGGATCTGGTCGTGGTTGCGCTGCGCGCCTTGCGCCTGCGTCTGAAGGATCTGGCGCACGGCCGCAGGCAACTGCTGCTTCAGGGCCTTGCGATAGCGCGCCACGGCCGCGTCTTCCCCGCGTTCGCACTCCTCGAGGATGGACAGCTCGCTGTTCGCACCCAGGGCACCCTTCACATGCACCCAGCCGCGATGCATCGCGCCGGTGGCCGTGCCGCCTTCCGCAGGCTTGCCGCCGTAGGTGATGACCAGTTCCACCAGTTGGCTCGCCGCCGCCTGGCACTGCGCGGCACGCGACGCGAAGACCTCCTTCAGCCGGCCGGTTTCCACTTCTTCCGCGCAGGTGCGGAAGCCGTACTCGCCGTCGCGGGTGTTCTCCAGCAGGTCGTTCAGCACATCGACCACGTCGTCGTTCGAGAGCGGATCGCCTTCCGGGATTGCCATGTCTTCCTCACGGAAATAGAGGCGGTCGGCGCGCTCCCATGCAGCGTGCGAGGCCGGGCGGGCGCGCTCCCAATCCAGCGACGAGTTGCCGCGGCGCGCTTCCCATTCGCGTGCGAGCGACGGCTCGACGGCGGCGAATTCATCGGCTGCCGAAGCGCGGCTGGACCAGCCCAGCTCGTAGGCCGGGGCGTAGTCGTCGTAGGTGCGCCCGGTCTCGTAGTAGGACTCACGGTCGTAGGCGCCCTCCCAGTAAGCGTGCTCGGCGGTCGGGTTCACGCGCTCGGCCACGGCCTTGCCGCCAAGCCCGCCGACCACTGCGCCGACAACAAGGCCGGCCGCCGCGCCCACGGGGCCGCCAACGGCACCGACGGCAGCTCCTGCCACGGCACCACCCGTGGCACCCACGCCGGTACCTACGGGATGGGCGCCGGGCGCGCCGGAGATGGGATCGCGGTTGAGATCGTCCGCATGAAGGGGGTTTTGGTCTCTTGCCATGAGGTCTCCTTGAAAAGGGTTGAAGTTGAATGAACAGACTTCATCCTGGGGGCCCGGAAACGCGCCGCCGTGGGGCTTCGGCGCGGGTGCTTGTAGGTGCAGTCGGGCCTCGCCGACGGCGGCCGGTCAGCCGGCCTGCGATGTCCAGCGCGCCAGGTACGGCGCGGTCCGGCTCGCCGCGGCCTTCGCCACCGCCTGCGGCGTGCCGCTCGCCACGATGCGCCCGCCCTCCTCGCCCGCGCCCGGCCCCATGTCGATCACCCAGTCGCAGGCCGAGACCAGCCGCATCTCGTGCTCGACCACGATGACGGTGTTGCCGGCATCGACCAGCCCGCCCAACTGCGTCATCAGCTTGTCCACGTCGGACGGATGCAGGCCGGTGGTCGGCTCGTCCAGCACGTACAGCGCATCGCCGCGCTGCGAACGCTGCAGCTCGGTCGCCAGCTTGATGCGCTGCGCCTCCCCGCCCGACAGCTCGGTGGCCGGTTGGCCCAGCCGCAGGTAACCCAGGCCGATGGCCGCGAGCAGCCGCAGCGGCCGCTCGATGGCGCCGTCGTCCGCGAAGAAGGCATGCGCCTCTTCCACCGTCATGGCCAGCACATCGGCGATGGTGCGGTCGCGCAGCGTGACCTTCAGCGTCTGTTCGTTGAAGCGCGATCCGTGGCAGGTGGGGCACGGCGCATACACGCTGGGCATGAAGAGCAGCTCGACGCTCACGAAGCCCTCGCCCTCGCAGGTCGGGCACCGGCCCTTCGCCACGTTGAACGAGAACCGGCCGGCATCGAATCGGCGCGCGCGGGCCGCCTTGGTGTCGGCAAAGAGCTTGCGCACATGGTCGAAAAGGCCGGTGTAGGTGGCCAGGTTGGAGCGCGGGGTGCGGCCGATGGGCTTCTGGTCCACGCGCACCAGCCGGCGGATGCGCTCCATGCCGCCGGCGATGTGCCCGCCGGTGCGGCCCGCGAGGCTGGGCTCGGCATCCGGCTCGTCGTCCGGCGGCGGCGCCTCGTGGCCCAGGTGGGCGGCCACCAGCTCGACCAGCGCCTGGCTCACCAGGCTGGACTTGCCCGAACCCGAAACGCCGGTCACCGCGGTCATCACGCCGAGCGGAAACGCCACCGACAGGCCCTGCAGGTTGTTCCGCGTGACGTCTTCCAGCTTCAGCCATGCGGCCGGCTCCCGCACGGGCCTCGAAGATGCCGTGTGCGGCGCGAACAGATAGCGGGCGGTGTGCGACGCCTTCACATGGCGCAGCCCCTCGGGCGGGCCGCTGTACAGCACGAGGCCGCCCTTCTCGCCCGCATCGGGTCCCACGTCCACCAGCCAGTCGGCGCGCCGCATCAGGTCGAGGTCGTGCTCGACCACGAACAGCGAATTGCCCGAGCGCTTGAGCGTGTCGAGCGCCACGACCAGCGCCTCGCCGTCCGCCGGATGCAGCCCCGCCGAGGGCTCGTCGAGCACGTAGACGACGCCAAACAGGTTCGAGCGTATCTGCGTCGCGAGCCGCAGACGCTGGAGTTCGCCCGGCGACAGCGTCGGCGTGCTGCGGTCGAGCGAGAGATAGCCCAGGCCGAGGTCGTTCAGCACCGTGACGCGCTCCAGCAGATCGTGCGCGATGCGCTGCGCGGCGATGCGCTTCTCGGCCGATTGATTGGGCGTGCGGCGCACGTCGGGCGCCGCGGCGTGCGCGCCGCCTTTTTCTCGCAGGGCGCTGCGTGTGCTGCCGCGGCCCGGCGACGCCGGCGCCTCGCCCGCCGCCACCGGCCGCAGCACCTGCGCGAACTGCGCCAGCGGCATGCGCGAGATTTCGCCGATGTCGTGCCCCGCAAAGCGCACCGACAAGGCCTCGGGCTTGAGCCGCTTGCCCTTGCACGACGGGCAGTCGCCGCCCACCATGAAGCGCGCGACGCGGTTCTTCATCAACGCACTCTGCGTGGTCGCGAAGGTGTGCAGCACGTACTTGCGCGCCCCCATGAAGGTGCCCTGGTAGCTCGGCTCCATCTTGCTGCGCACCGCCGCGCGCGTCTCGGCGGGCGTGAAGCCGGCGTACACAGGCACCGTGGGCTGCTCCTCGGTGAAGAGGATCCAGTCGCGCGTCTTCTTCGGCAGGTCGCGCCAGGGCTTGTCGACGTCGATGCCCATCGTGACGAGGATGTCGCGCAGGTTCTGGCCGTGCCAGGCCGGCGGCCACGAGGCGATGGCGCGTTCGCGGATGCTGAGGGTGTCGTCCGGCACCATGGAGCGCTCGGTCACCTCGAAGATGCGGCCGAGGCCGTGGCATGTCGGGCATGCGCCCTGGGGCGTGTTGGGCGAGAAGTCTTCCGCATAGAGCATCGGTTGGCGCGGCGGATAGTCGCCGGCCCGCGAATAGAGCATGCGCAGCAGGCTCGACAGCGTGGTGACGCTCCCCACCGAGGAGCGCGTGCTCGGCGTGCCGCGCTGCTGCTGCAGGGCCACAGCGGGCGGCAGGCCGTCGATGGCATCCACCGCGGGCACGCCCACCTGGTCGATCAGCCGGCGCGCATACGGCGCGACCGATTCGAAATAGCGCCGCTGCGCCTCGGCATACAGCGTGCCGAAGGCCAGCGACGACTTGCCCGAGCCGGAAATCCCGCTGAAAACCACCAGCGCGTCGCGCGGGATGTCCACGTCGACGTTGCGCAGGTTGTGTTCGCGTGCGCCGCGGACGCGCACGAAACGGTCGATGTCGTGGGCGGGAGCGCTGGCGGGTTTGCGGGCAGGTTTGCGCGCCATGGTTTCTTCTTCCTGTCTTCTGCTTGACGAACGTCGGGAGCCTGCAGAGTACGACGAGTCCACGCTGTGAGAACCGGACCACCCCGGACGTCGGACTCCCGCGCGCGGCATCCCCTACGATTCATGCCATGACGACGATGCCCGATTCCGATTCGCTCGCGCTGATCAAGGCCTGCTCGCAGGCCTCGCTGGCGCTCCTGGAAAGCAACCTGACACCGCACGGCATCCTGGCCGCCAGCCGCACCGAGGCGGCCGTGGCGCGGCGCTACACGCGCATCTTCGGGCGCGACGCCGCGATCTGCGTGATGGCCATGTGCGGCAGCGGCGTGCCTGCGCTGGAGCAAGGTGCGGTGGCGAGCCTCGATGCGCTCGCGGCGCAGCAGGCGGCCAACGGCCAGATTCCCAAGTACGTGGACCCCGAGGGCCAGGATGCGGACTTCTGGTACCTGGGCTGTATCGACGCCACGCTGTGGTGGCTGATCGCGGTGGACCATGTGCGCCGCCACGGCAACGTCGGTGCAACGCATTGGGAAGACGGCGTGGCCCGCGCGATCGGCTGGCTCCTTGCGCAGGAGCACCAGCACTTCCGGCTGCTGCAGCAGAACGAGGCGAGCGACTGGGCCGACATCATGCCGCGCTCGGGCTATGTGCTGTACAGCAACGCGCTCTGGTACGACGTCAAGCGCCGCTTCGCACTCGACCATGCCGAGGAAACGCAGCACCACTTCAACCACATGTTCAATCCGTTCCAGCGCGACCTGCCGGAGTACCACCGGGCGCGGCTGCTGCGGCACTACGCCCGGCGCGGGCGGCGCGATCCGGGCCTGTACCTGAGCTTCGTCAATTTCGCGGTCGTCGGCGACGAAGGCGACGTGTTCGGCAACGTGCTGGCGATACAGGCCGGGCTGGCCGACCCCGCGATGGCGGGCCGCATCGTCGACACCGTCGCCGCGGCGCGCGCCAGCGATCCGTACCCGGTGCGGGTGGTGCTGCACCCGCTGTCGCGCCAGCACGAGTTGTGGCGGCCCTACATGGGGCGCCACCAGCAGAACGACGTGCACCAGTACCACAACGGCGGCATCTGGCCCTTCGTCGGCGGCTTCTGGGTGATGGCGCTGGCGAGGCTCGGGCAAGACGCCCTCGGCTGGACCGAACTCGCGCGGCTTGCGAAGGTGAATGCGCTGGACGACTGGCGCTTCACCGAGTGGTTCCACGGCAAGACGCTGGTGCCGATGGGCATGGCCGGGCAGAGCTGGAACGCGGCGACCTTCCTGCTCGCACGGCGTGCGCTGGAGGGGCGCGCGGACGCGTGGTGACTCAGCCCTTGGCGGCTTCTAACACTTCCATCTCGCGCGCCAATACGCGCCCTGGCCGTGCGCCCGTCGAGCCGCCGCCTTGCCACACGACCGCGCCATTGACGATCACCGCCTCGATGCCGCGCGCGGGCGCCATCGGCGATTCGTAGGTGGCGGCTTCGTCCACCGTGTCGGCGTCGAACAGGGCCAGGTCGGCGTACGCGCCTTCCTTCAGCACGCCGCGGTCCTTGAGGCCGAAGTTCTTCGCGGTGAGGCCCGTCATCTTGTAGATCGCCGTCTCCAGCGGAAACAGCCCGAGCAGCCGGCCGTAATGGCCCAGCACGCGCGGAAAGCTGCCCCACAGCCGCGGATGCGGCGAGGCATCGTGCGGCAGGCCGTCGGAGCCGATCATGGTCTGGTCGAACTTCAGGATGCGCTGCACGTCGGCCTCGTCGAGTCGGAAGTAGATGCCGCCCGCGGGGCTGAGCTGGCGGATCGCCTCGTCCTGGCTCACGCCGAGCTTCTTGGCGATGACGTCGAGGTCTTGTCCCGCGTATTCGGGCATGGGCTTGGACCAGCTCACGATCACGCGCGACGAGCTTGCGGCGCGGTCTGACGAGAGGATGGTCGAGCCGGCCGTGTAGGGATAGCAGTCCAGGCAGATGGGCTGCGTGGCCATGTTCTTCTCGATGAAGGACAGCGCCTCCTGGGAACGTCCGTGGTTCTCGGGCCCGACCACCTTCATGTGCGAGATCACCACCTGAACGCCGACCTCACGGCCGACGCGGAAAGTCTCTTCGAGCGAGTCGATCACCCGGTCGGCCTCGTTGCGCATGTGGGTGCAGTAGACGCCGTTGAAGTCCTTCAGCGGGCGGCAGGTCTCGATGACTTCCTCGGTGGGCGCGGCGACCGCGGGCTCGTAGTAGAGGCCGGTGGAAACGCCGATCGCACCGGCTTCGAGCGCTTCCTGCACCAGCGCGCGCATGCGGACGATCTGCTCCTCGGTGGCCGGCAGCCCCAGGTCGTCCAGCGTCGCGACGCGCAGCGTGGTGTGGCCCACGAGCAGCGCGCAGTTGGTGGCCGCGGGCTTGGCGCGCAGTTCGGCGATGTACGAAGCGAAGGTGGGAAAGGAGAACCAGCCGCCCTCTTCGTCCAGCAGGTTCAGCGGCGGTGTGACCGGCTGCGTGATGCCACCCGGCATCGGCGCGAGCGAGATGCCGCAGTTGCCCGCGATCACGGTGGTGATGCCCTGGCTGACCTTGGGCGCCATGTCGGGGTTCGAAAGCATGAGGCGGTCGTCGTGCGTGTGCGCATCGATGAAGCCGGGCGCCGCGATGCGCCCTGCCCGGTCGATTTCCACCTCGCCGTGCGCGGCGGAGAGATCGCCGATGCGGGCGATGCGGTCGCCATTGATTCCGATATCGCCCGTGTAGCGAGGCGCGCCGGTGCCATCGACGATGCTGGCGTTGCGGATGAGAAGGTCGAATTTTTCCTGCATCGAATGGGTACCTTGAATGCTTGGATTGAAGGGAGTTAAAGCAGCGCGCCGCGTGCGGCGATGGGCCACAGGGCCTCCACCCGCCCGCCGCGCACGCAGACCAGCTCGTCGTAGAGGTTGACGGTCGGGTCGCAATGGCCGGGCACCAGCATCAGTTGGTCGCCCAGGGACAGCGCGGCCGCATCGGATGTGGCCAGCGCGCCGTGCTCGTCGGCGGCTTTCATGTAGCGCAGGTCGGGCCGCTGCCACACGGTGGGCATGCCCGAATCGACGCTGGAAGCCTTGAGGCCCGCGTCGACCACGGCGCGTTCGGGCGTGGCGCGGCTCAGGACGGTGGTGCGCACGAAGAGCGCGTGCTCGAACGCGATGTCGTCTTCGCCGCGCCGGTTGTCTCCGTAGTCGCGGTCCATGAAGACGTAGGAGCCGGCCTGGATCTCGTTGAACACCCCCGAGTCGCGCTCGTGCTGGAAGCTGCCGGTACCCGCGCCCGTCACGCGCTCGACCGCGATGCCGCAGGCCTCGATGGCGTCGCGGGTCGTGCGCGCGGCCTCCACGGCGCTGGCGATGGCCGCGGCGCGGTCTTCGGGGGCGCGCAGATGCTGGGCCGGCCCGTGGTAGCAGTGCAGGCCCATGAAGCGCAGCTGCGGCGCGCCGTCCGCAACCTGCTGCGCGAGCCGCACCGCCTCTTCGCCGGGCGCCACGCCGCAGCGGTTGGCGCCGACGTTGACTTCGACGTACACGTCCAGCGTCACGCCCTCTGCTTTCGCGACGGCGCTCAACGCTTCGACCTGCTGCGGATGATCGACCAGCACGCCCATGCGCGCCTTGCGGGCCAGCGCGGCGAGGTGGCGCAGCTTGGTCTCGCCGATCACCTGATTGGTGACCAGCACATCTTCGATGCCGGCCTCCACGAACACCGCCGCCTCGCTGACCTTCTGGCAGCAGATGCCGGCTGCGCCCAGCGTGATCTGGCGCCGGGCGATTTCCGGCGTCTTGTGGCACTTGGCATGCGCGCGCAGGCGCACGCCGCTGCCGCGCAGCGCCTCGGCCATGCGCGCGAGGTTGCGCTCGAACGCGTCGAGGTCGAGCACGAGCGCGGGGGTGTCGATGGCGCCGACGGGGTCGCCGGGCCTTGCGGCTTTCCAGGGGGTCATGGTGTGCTGGCCTTCAGTCGACTCAATCGATCTTGGCGCCCGAGTCCTTGATGATCTTGGCCCACTTCACCGTCTCCCGCCGCGAGAGCTCGAGGAACTGCTCGGCCGTGCCGAAATCGGTCTCCGCGCCCAGCAGGCGGAAGCGCTCGCGCACCGCCGGGGTGGCCAGCGCGGTGCGGATCTCGGCATTGAGCTTCGCCACCACGTCCTTGGGCATGCGCGCCGGCCCGATGATCCCGCCCCAGGCCTCCACCTCGAAGCCCGGCACGCCCGCCTCGGCGATGGTGGGAACGTCTGGATAAGTGGACGAGCGCTGGCGCGACGAGATGCCCAGCGCCCTCACCTTGCCCGACTGCGCGAGCGGTCCCGAGACGGGCGTGTTGACCATCATGAGCTGCACGCCACCGCCGATGAGGTCGGTGACCGCCGCCGTCGCCGCCTTGTAGGGCACGTGCAGCATGTTCGTGCCGGTCATCGACTTGAAGAGCTCCACGCCCAGGTGCGCGGTGGTGCCGTTGCCATCGGACGCGAAGGCCAGCTTGCCCGGGTTCTTCTTCGCGTAGGCGATCAGCTCGGTGACGCTCTTCACCGGCAGGTCGTTGTTGACGATCATCAGGTTCGACAGGCGCAGCGTGTTGGCGACCAGCGTCAGGTCTTTCTCGACGTCGTACGGCACGTTGGGCAAGAGCGACCGGTTGGTGGCCAGCGAGACGATGTTGCCGTAGGCCAGCGTGTAGCCGTCGGGGGCGGCATGCACCAGGTCCATGGTGCCGATCGTGTAGGAGCCGCCGGGCTTGTTGTCGATGACGATGGGCACGCCCATCTGCTGCGACAGCTGCGCGCCGAGCGCACGCATCAGCGAATCGGGTGCGCCGCCCGGCGCCGAGGGCACGATCAGGCGGATCGCCTTGTCGGGATAGGCCGCGAGAGCCGGCAGCGAGACCACCGCCATCGCGGCGACGAAGAGAGCACACAGCAAGGCACGTGGACGCATGGCAGAGAACTCCGGCAGTGAAGGATCGGTGCGCCGATGATCAGTTCGCATGCCCCATTGGACAAGCCACGTTTTCTGGGATTAGCATGAGCTTTCCTCATGCACGGTGGCGGTGCGCCTAGGGTTATCACCAGAGGGCGCATGCACCAGACTTGTTCTTTTCTCATGAACCAGCACGTTCGCGCCCCTTCGACGATGTCCTTGATGTGCCTGGAGGCGAGCGCCCGGCTGCGCTCCTTCACCGCGGCCGCGCAGGAGCTGCGCCTCACGCAGGGCGCGGTGAGCCGGCAGGTGCAGACGCTGGAAGACCGGCTCGGCGTGAAGCTCTTCACGCGACGGCGCGAAGCCCTGGCGCTGACGGACGCGGGTCGCTACTACCTCGGCGAAGTCGCACCGCTGCTGCAGCGGCTGGAGCGCGCCACGGCCAATGTGATGGCGCTCAAGGGGCGCGGTGGAGAACTGTCGCTGTCGTGCGGCGCCTCGGTCGGCAGCTACTGGCTGATTCCGCGCCTGCCGGGGTTCACGCGCGACCACGGCGAGATCACGCTGAACCTGGGCACCCGCGTGGGGCCGGTGGATTTCGCGGCCACGCCGGTCGATGCGTCACTGGAATTCGGCGACGGCAAGCGCCCGGGCCTGCACAGCGAGTTCGTGCTGCCGCTGGACTTGTCGCCTTACGCGGCGCCCGCGTGGATCGCCGCGCACGGCAAGACGGTCGATGCGAACACGCCGCGCTCGGCGCTGATCCATCACCAGACGCTGCCCGGCGCCTGGGACGAGTGGTTCGCGCGCGAAGGCATCGTGGCCGAAGCCGGCCGCGAGGGGCCGCGCTACGACATCATGTCGATGGCCTTGAACGCCTCGCTGGCAGGCATGGGCGTGGCGCTGCTGCCGCCGTACATGAGCGACGAGTCGGTGGCCTCGGGGCGGCTGCGTCGGCTGTCGCGCCGCAAGTGGCGCTATGCCAAGGGCTATTACCTCGTGTACCCGGAAGAGTCGGCGCAGATGCAGTCGCTGCAGGTGTTCAGGCAATGGCTGATGGCGCAGGCGAACGACGCCTGACAACAGCGCACTAGAGCATCTGCACCGTCACCTGCGACATGCCCCGCAGATGGCGCGGGCCCAGCCGCGCATCGTTGGCGGAGATCAGGCACAGCGTGCCCAGGTGCGCCTCCAGTGGCCCCGCGTTCTTCTCGTACAGCACCAGCACCTTCTCGCCGATCGTGCTGTTGTAGAGCTCGTTCCAGCTGAAGACGGCTTCGTAGCCGTCGTCTCCGCGCACGCGGACGATGCAGCGCTTGAGCTCCGGGCGCGGCCTTTCCGGCAGCCCGCAGTGGTCGAGCACATCGATGAGCCGGGCTCCCGCGTAGCTGTCCACCTGCGCCACCGGCCGGCCCGAGAAGCACAGGACCTGGGTGGGCCCCAGCTCATGCCGGCCGAGCTTCACGAGGTCTTCGATGGTGAAAATGCGGGGCCGGGGAACGACGCCGAGGATCTTCAGCGGCTCGGTATCCGGGATGGCTGCGATGGTTCCAATGGCTTCGGCGTTCATGGTCGCTCCCGGTCTTGAACAAATGCAACGGCAAGCGTGACATCCATCTGCCGCGGTGGTTTCTCGAAAGGTGCGCCGGCGAGCGCGGCGCGCATCGCGCTCTCGTCGAGCACGGGGTATCCGCTGCTTTTCTGCACCGCGAGCGAGCCCGACAGGATGCTGCCGCTTTCGGTGAGAGTGAAGCGGATCGTCGGCGCGCCGACGTAGCCTGCTTCGCGCGCTTCGGTCGGATAGACCAACTTGCTCTGGATCGCGCGCTTCAGGCTCGCGAGGTACTTGCGCAAGGCATCGGCGTCGGTGTTGCGCGCGCGGACGGTTTGCTGCATGCGCTCTTCCTCGGCGCCGTTGGCCGGGGGTGTCGCGACGGCCACCTGTGCCGGGGGATCGGGCTGGATCGGCGCGGGCGCTTCGGCTATTGGCGCCACCTGCACCGGGCTTGGCGCGGTCTGGCGAGCCACCACGGGCCGCTCGCGCGTCTCTTTCCTGACCGCCGCGGGCTTTGGCGATGGTGTTTCAGGTGCTGCGCGCTGCTCCCGAGGCGGCTCGGCCGCGCTGGGTTCCGTGGGGCGCCCTGCCAGCTGCTGTTCGCTCTGGCGGTTGCTCACCATCCCCAACAGATCGACCCGCAGCTGCTCATGCTGGAGCGGCCGCGCGGCAGCCCAGTCGTTCATGAGCCACGGCAGCACCAGCACGGCATGCAGCAGCACCGAAATGCCGAGCCCGATCGCGAACACAAGGCGCAATCGCCGCTCGGGCAAGGCGCCGACGGCAGTCACTTCGTGCCCACCTCGGTCTGCACGGCCACCCTGGCGAAGCCCAGTTGCTTGAGCACATCGGCCACGTCGATGAAGCGCTGCAGCTGCACCGTTCGGTCGGCGCGCAGCAGGAAGGCGGTCTGCCTGTCCATCGTGGCGAGCCTTGTCTTCAGCACGTCGGCGTTCACGGTTTCCCCGCCGAAATGGATGGCGCCTGCCGCATCGATGACGATGGTCTGCGTCTGCGAGGTGTCGGACGGGCTTGCGCTCGCCTGCGGCAGGTTCACCGGAATGCGTCCGCTCGCGATGAAGCTCGAGGTCGTCAGCACGATGGTGAGCAGCACCAGCATGATGTCGACGAACGGGAGCATGTTCATGCTGTCAATCGGCTTTTCGGTCATGCGCGATCTCCCATTCGAGGATCAACACCTGCACCTTGCGCAGCAGCGTGTTGTAGAGCACCACGGACACGAGCGCGACTGCCAGCCCGACGGCGGTGGCCTTGAGCGCGAGCGCGAGGCCGACCATGATCTTGCCGGTGTCGATGGAGGCGTCCTGCCCCATGTTGTAGAAGGTCAGCATGATGCCGAACACGGTGCCCAGGAGGCCCAGGTACGGCGCGTTGCTCGCGACCGAGGCGATGACGAAGAGCTTGCGCGTGAGCGTCAGCTCGAGCGACTTGATGTCGCGGATGGCGTGCGTGTCGATGCGACCGTAGAGCCAGGCGCGTTCGATGCCGATGGCCACGACGACCACGCTCAGCACCACCAGGAGGCCGATGACGCTGTAGTCGATGGCGCCGGTGAGCCAGTTCGTGTTCATTGGGTTTTCCTCTCGGTTCTTCAGAAGATCACGCCGGCCTGCACCAGCACGCGGGTCCTGCCGTCGCGCGCGATCTCCTCCGGCCGCGATCCGATGGCACGCGCGACCTGCACGCGCCCGAACAGCGCCCCGTAGCGCGCCTGGTAGCCCACGCCCACGTCCGACAGGCGCACGCCATTGCGCGTGGCGGTGTAGGCGGCGTTCTGCAGCCAGGCGCGTCCGAGGTCGGTGAACACGCCCACCGAATGCGTGAGCCCTTCCGGCGCGGGCAGCGCATAGCGCAGCTCCGCATTGAGCAGGTAGCCGTTGTCGCCGCTCACCCATTCGCGGTAGGCCCTCACGCCGTTGGGGCCTGAGATGCTCATCTGCTCGCTGCCGTCGAGGTTCTTGTTGCGCAGCGCCTTCTGCATGCTCAAGGCGGCGCTTGCGGTCCAGCCCTTCGCCACTTCCATGTTCGCGGCGAGCCGCAGGTTCAGGTGCGCGAAGTCGCCCGCCGTGTTCGCGCCGGCCCTGTTGATTGCCTGCTGCGCGGGGCTGGCGATGTCCAGCTGGCCGTAGCTGAGCCCGGCGCTCACGCTCGTGTAGCCCGGCCTGCCCATCAGGTCGCCCCAGCGTTCATGCAGCACGCCGAAGGTGGCGACCTTGGCGGTCTTGTCGTCGACGCTGTCAGCCGCGCCGACCTCGTCGCGCAGCCGCCTGGATGCGAGGTTCAGACTCAGCGACAGGTTCTGCTCCCGGCTGCGGAGCACGGGGTAGCTCAGGGTGGCCTCCACGGTGCGCGCCCTGCCCTTGGCCTCGAGGTCGCTGTAGTCGCCGCCCAGGTGGTAGGTGGTGCGCGCGGCGGCAAGCTCCAGGCGCAGGCCGCTGGCGGTCAATGGAAAGCTGTAGGCCAGCCTGCCGTTGTCGAGGCCTCCGCCTTCCGTGCCCATCAGGGCGAGGCTCAGCTTGTCGGCGATGCCAAAGGGCGAGTTGATGTCCAGCCCTGCGCTCAAGCGATTCCTGCCGGTGTAGCGCGAGCCCGTGTTGTCGCCCAGCACATAGCCGGCCAGGCGCTTGCTTTCGCCCACCTCGACATCGAAGTCCGATGTGCCCTGTACCTCGCCCGGCGAGATGGTCAGGCGCGGCAAGGCGGCGCCGGGCATGTCGCCGACCAGCAGCATCGCGCGCTCCAGGCCGGCACGCGAGACCGCCTGGCCCGCCTGCAGCGTGGCGAACACATCGCTCACCGTGCCGTCGCGCACCAGCGAGCGGTTCTTGAGCGCGAGCTTTCCGTAGATGCCGATCAGCACCCGGATCGTCAGCGTGCCGCCGCTCGCATCCTGCCGCGGCACATAGGCGCGCGCCACGAGGTAGCCGCGGGTGCGGTACAGCGCGGTGATCCGGCCGGCGGCCTGCTCGATCTCGGCCATCGACAACGCGCGGCCGCGGTACGGATCGAGCACGGCCTGCAGCTCGGCGGGCGGAATCTCTTCGGCACCTTCGACCCTGAATTCGCGGACCGTCAGCGTTTCACCGGCGGGCAGGTTCATCGGCCGCTCGGGCTGCTCGACGATCACCGGCGCAGGCGGCTGGCTCGGGGCCGGCGGACGCGGAGGCTGCGCTTCCCTGAGCGCATCGCCGATGCCGTAGTTGGGCACCGGCTGAACCTGGGCATGGCTCGCGGCTGCGAATGTGCAGAGCACGGAGAAAACGGCAAGCGCTGGATGCACTCGGCGTGCAGACGAGGCGGGACGGACTGGGTTCATGTCGCAACGGAACGAAGAAAAGGAATGGAAGGCGGCGTCGGCGAAGGCGTCCCGCGTGGGGACATCGACCTCACCGCGGCGTCGATGGCTGCGCGGCGGGTGCGGCCTTGTTCTCTTCGTCTTCCAGCTCGAAGACCTTGCCGTCGATCTCGATGCGCTGGATGTTGGCGGAGAAGTTGCGCTTGTCGGCGAAGACGATGTTGTCTGCCAGCAATGCGGCCCGTTGCGTGAGGCCCGCCGTCAGCTGGGCGGCGGGGCGTTCCGTTTGGCGCTGGGCGTCCGCGGTTGCGGCTGCTGCGATGCGAGCGCCGGACTCCGCGCGCGCCTGCAGTGCAGCAGCCTCGGCGGCGGCTTGCGCTGCGGCGACGGCGGCGGCCTGGGCTTCGGCTGCGGCTGCGGCTTGGGCCGTTGCCTGTGCGGCCGCTCTTGCGGCAGCCTCTGCGGCTGCTTGTGCCGCCGCTGCTGCTGCCGCCGCCGCGCGGGCGGCCGCTTCCGCTGCGGCCTGGGCTGCGGCTTCGGCCGCAGCGTCGCGGTAGGTGCTGTTGGTGATCGTTCCTGTGCCTGTGTTGTTCCCGACCAGCTCCGCGGTGCCACTGCCGCCGGTGACCGTTCCTGTTGCGTGCGAGTTGTCGATATCGCCGCCCTGCATGCGACCCACCAGACCGCCGGTGAAGTCGAAGTCGGTGCTGCCCGTCACGTTGCCGCTGGACCGCGAGTTGAGGATCGTGCCGCGATCCATCTGCCCGACCAGGCCGCCGGCCGCATAGGAGCCGAACACGTTGCCTGTCGCATAGGAGTCCTTGATGGTGCCTCCATTTCCCCCGACCAGGCCGCCCGAGATCGATCCCGAGACATTGCCGGAGGCATGCGAACTGGAGATGGTGCCGCTGTTCGAGCCGACCAGGCCACCCACGCCGGCACTGACAGGCCCGCCATTCACATCGCCGGTCGCATAGGAGTTGGTGATGCTCCCATTGTTGCCACCGTTGTTGCCGACCAGGCCACCGGCGGAAAGGCCGACAACCGTGACGGTGCCGCTCGCATGCGATCCCGAAATGGTGCTGTCATTGTTCCAGCCGACCAGGCCGCCGAAGTTCTGGGATGTGGTTCTCGTGCCGCCGGTCACGTTGCCGGTGGCGTAGGAATCGACGATGCGGCCCCCTCCCGCGTTTTGCCCGGCCAGGCCGCCGACGTTGGAATCTCCACCCGTGACGTTGCCTGTGGCGTAGCTGCTGGTCACAACGGCGGTGGAGCCGTTGGAAATACCGACCAGGCCGCCGACAGAACTCGAGTTGTCCGATACCGTCACCTTGCCCGTGGCGTAGGAGTCGGCAATGGTGCCGTTGACGTTGCCGCCGACCAGTCCGCCGATGTTCTGATTGGTCTGGCCGGAGTTGGGATCACTCAAGGCCGTGACGTTGCCGGTCGCGCTCGAACGAAGAACCGTGTAGGTGGCACCGAAGTTCCTCCCCAGCAGCCCGCCGACAAATTGAAAGGCCCCTGCGTAGCGGGAGGTTCCCATCACCGTGGCAGTGGAATAAGAGTCCGAGATGATGCCGTCGCCAACGAAGAACTCGCCGGTCGGGATGTCGAACTTGCTCCCGTTGTAGCCCACCAGGCCGCCCACGTTGGTGAAGCCCTGCACCGTCCCCGTCACGTAGGCGTGGCTGATGCTGCCACCGATGTTCTCCCCGACCAGTCCACCGACCCGGCCGTAGCCGCTGACGTTGACATCGAGCAAGCCAATGTCGCGGATCACACTGCCGATCTGGGCCGTGCCGACCAGGCCAGTCGGCGTCTGCATGGCGTCGTTGTGTATCGGCTCCAGAATCGTCAGATTGCTGATCGTGTGCCCGAGCCCCGCCAGCGTGCCCGAAAGCGTGGACACCACCGTGTTGCCGTAGGTCTTGCCCGATGCATCGAGGTTGCCCGCGAGCGCATAGCGCCCGGCCGCGATGCCACTCGCGCCATCGATGGCCTCCAGGTCGCTCATGCTGTGGATCAGCGTGTAGGCCTGCCCGTTCATCGCCAGGCTCGCGTTGGTGCCGCTCAGCGCGACCGATGCGCCTTGCGCCGTGCCGATGCTGTAGTCGCCCCCGAAGTTCAGATTCAGCCCTGCGCCCAATCCAGTCGCAGTGATCGGCGCATTGATGAGGATGTTGTTGGTCGCAGTCAGCGTGAGCGCTGTATTGGCCGACCAGTTCACGGCCTGGTTGATGTGGATGTGCCCATCGGCACCGTGGCCGCTCGCCGATGCGATCACCACGTTGTTGTTGCCCAATTGCGCACCGAGCTGCGCCCCGCTGATGCTCGCGCTCGCGCCGACAGTGAAGCCGTCGGAAGCCAGCGTCCAGGTGCCGGTGCTGCCGCTCACGGCCTTTGCGGTGATGCTGGCGTCGTCTGACACCCTGACGCTGCGGCCCGAGGTCTCGACGGTTCCGCCGTCGCCGCTCACTGGCGCCGAGGCATCCAGCGTTCCGCCCACATTGGCCGTGCCGCCGTCCGCGCGCACGACGATGCTGCCTTTCAGGTCGTCCACCGTGCGTGCCTGCACGATGCCGGTGTTGTTCACCTGGCTGCCCAGCAGGTCATCAGCCGCCTTCGCGGTGAGGATCACCTTGCCGCCGTCGGCGTAGATAGCGCCCTTGTTCTCGACCAACGCATTCAGCGTGCCCTGGTCAATGCTGACGCTCACCAGCGAATCGCCGTTGAAGTTGAGGCTGATCTTCTCGCCGCTGTTCAGCGCCACGGTGCCCTTGGTGGCGACGATCACGCCCTGGTTCGACACCCCGGGGCCCAGCAGCGCGACGTAGCCGCCATTGCCTGCGGTGAGCGTGCCCATGTTGATGACCGAGCCTCGGCTGCCATTGGCATTGAAGACATAGCGCCCAGCGTTGAAGTCCGCGTCGCTGATGTCCAGCGCGCTGGCCACAAGGCCGGCCGTGTTCACGCTGCTGCCCTTGTTGAAGAGCACGCCATTCGAATTGATGAGAAAGACCTTGCCGTTGGCGTTCAGCACGCCGTCGATCACGCTGCGTTCGTTGCCGACGACGCGGTTGAGCGTGATCGCCGACGCGTTGGGCTGGACGAAGTTGACGGTCTCGCCAGCGCCGATGCCGAAGCCTTGCCAATTGATGGTCGCGCGCTGCGTGCTCTGGTCGATGCGAGTCACGCTGCCCGCTTGCCCGATGGTGGCTCCGCCGCTGGTCACCACGCCACCTTGCGGCGCCGCCATTCCCATCGACGAATAAAGCAGCGCGGAAATGGTTACGCATACTTTGGAATTCAATTGGGGATGACGACTTCTTGATTTCATCGAGGTCTTCTTCATTCGTTCACCTGTCTCGCTATATTTCTGAGAGTATAGCGACCGTGATTTTTTTCGCACTGTCTGGATGAATTTTGAATCGCACTACCCTGCAATTCAATGCCGATGCATTACCCGCATGCTATGCAATCTATATACAAACCTATATAGCGCGAAAGACTCACACCCAGTCATTCATCCAATTCATCGAGGAGATACCGTGAGAAAGCTTTCGATCAAGAAAATCAGCCTGAGCGTTTCGGCATCCGTGCTGATGCTCGGTTCGTCGGCCACTTGGGCGCAGTCGATCAACGTTGCCGTGGCGGCGAATTTCCAGGGAGCAATGGTTCAGCTCGTCAACGCCTTTGGGTTGTCGAGTTCGCCCTACGCGGGCAGCAGCTTCACCGTGACTTACGGCGCGACGGGCGATTTCCAGACGGCGATCAGTACCGCGCTGTCGGCGCCCGGCGGCACCACGCCCTATGACTTGTTCTTTGCAGCGGACGACACCACGCCCGCCGCCCTGCGTTCGAGCTACCCGAGCGTGGTGCAGGTGCCGTTCCGCTATGCCGAAGGCAAGCTGATCCTGTGGTCCAAGTTCGGACCGAACGTGGGCACCAGCGGCTCGGCCGGTTTCCCCAATCCCGCGAGCTACGCCTATGCGAACGGCCAGGTTGCGATCGCCAACACCGTGACCGCACCGTACGGCACCGCGGCCAAGCAGGTGCTGAGCCGGGTCAACGGCATCGCCTATCCAGGCGGCGCGTACGACGCCAAGTTCACCCAGTACGCCACCATCGGAACCACCTACACGGCGGTCAACGCGAGCACCAGTGCCACGACCTATCCCAACATGGGGTTCGTCGCCAAATCGCAGCTGTGCGATGGCACCACCGGCTCCATTCGCTCGCCGCTCACCGGCACGTACTTCGAATACACGCCCGCCACGGTGAACGGCAACCCGCCGCATGACCGCCTGCTGCAGGATGCGACGGCGATCCGCGGCCGGCCCGGCTCGACCAACGCCGCGGTCGATGCCTTCATCGCCTTCGTGGGCAGCACGACAGGCCGCACGATCATCCTGAACAACTGCTACATCCTCTAAGGCATGGCAGTTCAGGCGATGTCATAAACCACACCCTGAAGAACATCGGCGCGCCGGCTGGCCGGCCGCGCCGGGTGTGGAGATCAGTCGGTGCCGACCATCACGCTCGAAGCCTTGATCACCGCATAGGCCGAGCCGCCCTCGGTGAGGTTGAGCGATTGCGCGGAGCTGCTGGTGATGGTCGATACGACCTGCACGCCGGGTGCGATTTCCAGCGTGACCTCGGTCGTCACCGGGCCGCGGACGATGGAGATGACCTTGCCGGACAGGACATTGCGGGCGCTGATTTTCATGAAGAAGACTCCTGGAGGGTGAACGCTCGAGTCTATCGAGCGCGCTCATCCGTGCCGGGGGCAGATCGGGCTGCTGGAGGTGTCTGCCTCGCCCGCATCTTCGACCGGAGGATTCGAGAACGCCGCGGCAAACGACGCAATGCCGGCACTGCGCAGCGGCAGGTAGCGCACCTGCTGGCGCGTGCACAGGCGCTTGAGGTTGTCGACCGATTCATGGTCGATGCAGTCGACCGGGAAAACCACCACCTCCGCCCACGAGACTGCGGCCGCCAGCAGGCCGCTTCGGTCCTCGAGCGCGCCGCCATGCCGCCGAAATTCACCGCCGTGCCGCTGCACCAGGTCGCGGATCGCCGGTGCGGAACTGGGCCGGCCGCCGACGTAGAGAACGCGCCGCCCTTGCAACTGCTGGTCGAGCTGGGCGTTGGACACGCCCTCGCCCGCATGCATTTTCAGCTGCGTCTCGGCCGCGCCGAGTTCGCGGCCCAGCGCCACCGCGTGCGCGCGCAGGTGTTCGAGCTCCTCGGTGAGCCGGGCCACTTCGGTGGCCGCGAACGCAGAGGCTTGCTCGGCGCGTTCCCGCCGTTCGGTCTGCACCGCGATCAGGACCGCCGCCTTTTCGGTTTCCTCGAGGCGGGCGCGCGTTGAAACGTCGCCCGCCGTGGAGGCGGAAGCCATCGCGCGGGCCCTGGAGGCATCGATCAACTCCTGCTTCAGATGCAGGATGCTTTTGTCGCGCTCCTCGATCAGCTCCTGCGAGCGAAGCTGGTGGCGGTCCAGCCGGTCGCGCAACTCGAGGTTGTCGCGCTCCAGGGCCGCGAGGCGGCGGATATCGGCACGGTTTGCAGCGCCCACCAGGTGCGACAGCATGTGGATGTCCCCAAAGGCCCGGTTGCGCAATTCGGCCGTGGCCCTGCGGTGCATGAGCACCGCCCAGTACGAACCCGGAATCTCGCCCTGGTGCAGCGCTTCTTCCCAGTGCGCGGTGAGCGCCTGGACGTCATGCAGGGTCGACAGGCGCTGGATGGCGGCGGCATGCCGGTGGTCCAGCGCTTTCTGCAACGCCTTGGTGACGATGGGGTTCTGTGTGGCCATCCGCACCGCTTCATGGTGGATGTGCAGGTCGCTCGCGCCCTGCACGTCCGCGAAGCGTGCGATGAGCTTGCGCAGCTCGGCGGTGGTCAGGCAGGTGCCGATCACCGAGCAGTAGAAGTTCGTGTCCAGGTCCAGGAGACGGATACGGCCGTTCGGCGTTTCGTCGTCGCCTTCCGGTGGTTCGCAACAGCTCGCGGCGTGCTGCAGCGCGGGTCCGTCGAGTGTCGCAGGGGCCGTGTTGGCGGAGGCCAGGCGTCTGAAAGGCGGATTTTGCATGATCGCAATATACGACGTGACATAGCGTGTGCCAATCCCGCTCCATCAAGAGTGAATATTCATGTACATCAACTCGATGTCATCGATTCGCTATATTTTCTAGAATATCTCGAAACACCCCTCGGCATCACCCATGACAACACCTGAAGCCAGCCGCACAGAAGCGACCGGCGCGAAGTTCTCCCTGGCCGCGATGCAGCGCGCCCGCTCGCTCTCGCAACTGGCCGTCCGGCAGATCGCCTCGGGCATCCGCCCCGGCATGACGCATGCGCAGGCAACCAACCTCGCCATCGCCACGCTGCAGAAGCTGGAGATGGAGCGCAACTGGCACCCGGTCATCATCCGTTTCGGCGAGGACACGCTCAAGACCTTCAGGCAAACCTCCGACCCCGACCGCGTGCTCGGTGAGCAGGACATCTTCTTCGTCGACATCGGCCCCGTGTGGGAGGGCCACGAAGGCGATGCCGGCGACACCTTCGTCGTCGGCGACGACGCCCCGATGCAGGCCTGCGCCGAAGCCGCGCGTACGCTCTGGCACGAGGTCAGCGAGCGATGGCGCGCCGATGGCCTCAGCGGCCAGGCGCTCTATGCACACGCGGCGGAACGCGCAGAGGCCATGGGCTGGCGCCTCAACCTCGACATCAAGGGGCACCGGGTCTGCGACTTTCCGCATGCGATCTACCGGGCCGGGAACCTGGGCGATTTCGGGCTCTGCCCCGCCACCGGGCTCTGGGTGCTGGAGATCCAGATCGCCCATCCCACGCTGCCGTTCGGCGCGTTCTACGAAGACCTGCTCATCGCGGACGACGTGGGGCACGACGCCACGGAGCAGCTTTTTTCCTACGGCACGCTGCAGCTCCAGTCGGTGCAGCTCGCCACCTTCGGGCGCAAGCTCGACGGCCAGCTCGACCGACTGCCCGGCTATCGCCTCGACCAGCTGAAGATCGAAGATGCCGCCGTGGTCGCCACCAGCGGCAAGACGCATCACCCGATCGTCGCGGCCACCGGTCGTGCCGAAGACGGCGTGGAAGGTGCGGTTTTCGCCATCACGGCCGCCGAACTGGCCCAGGCCGATGTCTACGAGGTCAAGGACTACCGGCGTGAGCGCGTGACGCTCGCGTCCGGGATGCAGGCCTGGGCGTACGTCGATGCGCGTTCCTGATGAAAGACATCCTCTTTGTCTTCGACGCTGAAGACGCCTCGCGCGCTGCCGTGGTGCTGCGCCGCGCCGAGGCGTTGTTCAAGCTGAGAAGCATCGAGATTTCCGAAGCCGCCAACGCCGCATCGACCATCGCCGAACAGGAGATCGAAGCTGCGATGTGCGGGAGCGCGACAACGGTCTGGCTGCTCGGGCCCCGGCGTCGCGTGAGAGCAGCGCATGCCTTCGCGATGGCGCGCGGCATCGCCGAAGGCAAGCCCGCGATCGTGATCGACATCAGCAAAGTCAAGACCCTGAGGTCCGATTCGATAGCGCATCCGATTGCGGTTCCTCGAGGCACCACCTTCTACTTCTGGCTGAAGGACGACGGGTACGCCAACCTGGGCGGATGGGTGTCAAACGCGGGCATCCGTGCTGTAAGTGCGCAGGCATCCCGTCCTCTGCCACACGAGGCGGCTCGTTCACAGGCGCTGTACAGCGCGCTCTGAGCCCGGACCTGAGGCGAAAGAAACCGCGGAGCAAGGCTCTCGACGCGTCAGACCCGAGGACCGGGTTGCGCCCTCTCGCGCACCCGCTTTCCTGGAAACGTTGCAGACCTGCTGTACCAGGCGGCACGGCCACCCGTGATGGATTTGTCGTTTTTCCTGCGCGATGGTTGGTGGCCGGCCGAGCCTGACAACGGATGTGCCGGCCCATTCGTTCAGAACAGGCCAGGCGCTTTTGCAGCCTTGCTTCTTGAAACTAGAAGTAATACTATTGTTTCAAATCTATGAACTACGCACACATCAGAGCCAGGTACAACGTGCCCGCCAAACGAGGTGCACGGGTCGAGTTCAAGGGGAAATTGGGAACAGTGACCTCGTCCAGTTCGGCGGCCGTCCGGGTCCGGATGGACGGAATGTTGCGCTCCCAGCCGTTCGGGCCTGACGAGCTTCGCTGGCTGGACGTGGATGCCGCGCTGCCATTCCAGCAGGGCGGCGCCAGGCCATTGCCGGCCTGACGTCGCTCACAGCGCGCGGAACATGGTCGCGATTCTTGCCAGCACACCGGCACTGGGCCAGCACCACGCCGCAGTCGATATCGCCGCAATCGCGACATAGACCGCCTGTTCCGCGGCCCCCAACGCCGGCGCGAGGCGGATGCGCACCAAGGGCTCCTGCGCGGAGCCTTCCGGCAGCGCCAGGCGGGTACCCAGATCGGCTGCGGAAAACCGGGGCAAGCTCCCGAGACGGGACCCGATCAGCGTCAGCAGCAGCATCGGCCACCAGAGCAGTGCGATCGACAGCAACGCGGCCGAGGACAGCGCCTTTCCCTGCGCGGATCTTTCATTCCACGGCCGATAGTTCGTCATCTGCGTCCACAGGTTGTCGCCGAACTCCCGCAGCAGGGGCCTTCTGGCGCCTTCCAGGCATTCCACCTCCGGCAACGCGCACCAGTCCCCCGCCATGTACCGGCACAGAAACTCGTAGTGCGCGAGGCAATCGGCGGGGCTGTTGTTGGCATTGCTGACGACGATCGTCTTCCCGGCGTCGGCTTGCGCGGGAGCAGCCAGGCGAAGATGACAGAACTGTGCACCGCCCGACATAGCGACTTCCACCTGCGGAACCAGCTGCGACCAATCGGTCTCGATCCGAGCCCTGCCCCTGAGTTGAACGACTTTGCCAGTCACCCGGTTGAAGAGCGTGGGAAATGCATAAGGCGCGGCAACCGCCTGCACCAGTGCGGCAACGGCAATCAGCGCGAACACGAAGACCGATACCGACATGATGAGCACGAAGGCCGTATCGGCGGTGCCTTGCCGCCATGCCTCGGCGAGCATCCGGCAGAACCACGCCGCGATCCCCAGCATCATCAGCCCCAGAAAAAGAAGAATGCCCTTGAGCGCCGAAGACATGTTGCCTTGCGGCAGCGTCTGCAGCCGTGCCGCATCCATCGACAGGACGAGCCCGTCGCCGGAGGGATCCGGTTGCGATCCTTGGCGTTCTCCTGCATCCGGAGACTGCGGCATTGGCGGCCCTTTCATTGGCGATCACGCGTCGCCCGACCTCTGGGGCGACGGTGAAGCTAGCCTCTTTTCCGCAAGGCACACAGTGACTAAAGTCATTCCTCCGTGCTTGCGATGTCAGCTCGCGAGTTCTTCCACGCGAAGCGTCGTCACAGCGCCATTCACAGCCGGGTGAGCCTGCAGCGCATGCACGGCTAGGTCGATCACGCTTTGCGTCGCCGGCCCCGTCAGCACCAGCACCTGCGGCCCCGTCTCCGGCCGCTCCACCGCCAGCACCACCTGCTGCACCGGCACCTGTTGCCCCGCCAGCAAGGCCGCAACCGCTTCGATCCGACCCGCCGCATGCACAGGCACCCGCAGGTAGTGCGAGGTGCGCACTGCAGCACGCGGCAACGCCGGCAGTTCGCTCATGGCATGCGCATGAAAGCCCAGGTGCGGCACGCGCTGCGCGGCATGGGTGCCATCGAGCCGGGCCACATCGACCAAGTCGGCAATCACGGCCGACGCCGTCTGCTCCGAGCCGGCACCCGCGCCGTAGTACATCGTCACGCCCGACGCATCGCCCTTGACCATGACCGCATTCATCGATCCGTTCACATGCGCCATCAGGTGCGCCGCGGGCACGAGTGCGGGCTGCACGCGCAACTCGACGCCCTCTTCCCGGCGGCGCGCGATGCCCAGGAGCTTGATGCGATAGCCCAGCTGTTCGGCGCAGGCCACGTCCACACCTTGCAGCGCGGTGATGCCCTCCACCTGCACATCAGCAAAGCGCACCGGCGCGCCGAACGCATTGGCGGCGAGCAGGGTCAGCTTGTGCGCGGCGTCGATGCCCTCGATGTCGAAGGCCGGATCGGCCTCGGCATAGCCCAGGGCCTGCGCCTCTGCGAGCGCGGCGGCAAAGTCCAGGCCCTCGTCGCGCATCTTGCTCAGGATGAAATTGGTGGTGCCGTTGATGATGCCCGCCACCCATTCGATGCGATTGGCCGTCAGCCCTTCGCGCAGCGCCTTGATGATGGGGATGCTGACCGCCACCGCGCCTTCGTAGGCCACCGCCACGCCGTGCTGCCGGGCGGCAGCGAAGATCTCGGCGCCGTGCTCCGCCAGCAGCGCCTTGTTGGCCGTGACCACATGCTTGCCATGCGCGATGGCGGCCAGCACCCAGTCGCGTGCCGGGCCGGTGCCGCCGGCCACTTCGACCAGCACGTCGATGTCGGGGTGCGTGGCGACCTGCATCGGGTCATCGGTCAGCGGGATGCCATCGCCCACGATGCCGGCGGCCCGCGGCAGGTTGCGCGCGGCCACCATCACCACCTCGATGCCCCGCCCTGCCCGGCCGGCAATCTCGGCCTGGTTGCGGGCCAGCACACGAAAGGTGCCCGAGCCCACGGTGCCGATGCCGATCATGCCCACGCGCAGTGGGCGCATGGCCACGGGAACACCGTGAAGGGGCTGGAGGGACTGGACTGGATCGCGGTACATGGGACTTCTCCGGACGACAAACAAACAAAAAACCCAGCTGCCAGAGCTGGGTTTCATTCGTTCGGGGAGAAGAGCGATTCACCAGGTGGCTGCCGGAACGGCCACCTGCGCGTGCTCAGGTGGCCGCGGTGGTAATGGAGGTAATCATTCGTGCACCCATTGCCTGCGGGAGTGCAGGCGGCATCATCCGGCCCATGCGGGCGGCGGCGGATGCGGTGTGGAGTGGGAGGCACGACATGGAGGCCGGAGTGTACAGGAGCCGTACGGGCACTGGCGACAGGCCCCGCCTATAGGTGCAAACTTGGCGCATGGACAAGCACTTCCTGACCCCGCTCTTCGCACCCGCCTCCGCCGTGGCCTTCGTCGGCAACGCCAGCGACTCCGGCGGCCAGACCGCATCGGGCCGCGTACTGCGCGAAGCCTTCCGCGCCGACCGCTTCGACGGCACGCTGCGCTTTCTGGACGTGCGCACAAAGGGTACGCTCGAGGAACTTTCTCAGACGCATGCCGACCTCGCCCTCATCGCGCTCGCGCCGCAGGACGTGGCGGCTGCCCTGGAGATCGCCGGGCGCATCGGCTGCAAGGCAGCGGTGGTCATCTCCAACGGCATCGCGTCGGAGCAAGCGGCTCAGTGGCGCAAGATCGCGCGCCGCGAAGGCGTGCACCTGCTCGGGCCGAATTCGCTGGGCTTCCAGCGGCCGCTGCTGCATCTGAACGCCAGCGTCGCGGGGCCGCTGGCCAAGGCCGGGCCGCTCGCGCTGGTGTCGCAATCGGGCGCGCTCACCGCCTCGATGCTCGATTGGGCGCGGCAGAACGGCGTGGGGTTTTCCAGCGTGGTGTCGTTGGGCCCGCACACCTCGGTGGACATCCCCCAGGTGCTCGACTTCCTCGCCAACGACCAGGCCACGCACAGCATCATCGTGTACCTCGAAGGCATCTCGGACGCGCGCCGCTTCATGAGCGCCCTGCGTTCGGCCTCGCATGCCAAGCCGGTGGTGGTGCTCAAGGCCGGACGCAAGCCTGCCGGCAACGCGGCGGCGCAGACGCACAGCGCGGCCATCGTGGGCAGCGACGACGTGTTCGATGCCGCGCTGCGCCGCGCGGGCGCCGTGCGGGTGCGCTCCTTTGTCGAGCTGTTCTCCGCCGCCAAGTGCCTGGCCTCCCGCTACCGCCCCGTAGGCAAGCGGCTCGCCGTGGTCACCAACGGCGGCGGCCCCGGTGTGCTGGCGGCCGACTGGATCAACGAGATCGGCCTGGACCTCGGCAAGCTCTCCGCACCCGCGCAGAAGCTGCTGCAGCCCACGCTGCCGCCGCTCGCAACGCTCACGGACCTGATCGACCTTTCCGAAGACGCCACGCCCGCGCACTACCGCGCCGCCATCGACACCGCCTCGGCCGACAGCCAGGTCGATGGCGTGCTGGCTATCTTTTCCCCCAAGGCCGGCGTCGATGCCGCGGCCACCGCCCGCGCCCTCGCCGACATCCCCCGTCCGATGAACAAGCCGCTGCTGGCCTGCTGGATGGGCGACTCGTCCGTCGGCAATGCGCGCGCCGTGCTCGCCGAGGCCACCATTCCGAGCTTCCGCACGCCGGAGGCAGCCGTGGGCGCGTTCGGCAACATCGCGGCCTTCTATCAGAACCAGCAGTTGCTGCAGCAGACGCCGCCGCCCCTCTCAGCCCTGGCCAAGCCCGACATCGAAGGCGCCCGCCTCATCATCGAAAGCGTGCTGGCCGAGCGCCGCAAGGTGCTCACGGAAATGGAGTCGAAGTCGCTCCTGTCGTGCTTCCACATCCCGATCACCCGCACGCTGCTCGCGCGCAGCGCCAACGAAGCCATGATGATCGCCACGCAGCTGGGCTTTCCGGTGGCGCTGAAGATCGACTCGCCCGACATCAGCCACAAGTCCGATGTGGAAGGCGTGGCGCTCAACGTGCTCAACGGCACCAGCGCGCGCGACACCTATGTCGAGATGATGGAGCGCGTCGCCCGCCTCGCGCCCGAGGCGCGCATCAACGGCGTGACCGTGCAGAAGATGGTGAAGGCGCGGCGCGGCCGCGAGATCTATGTCGGCCTCGTGACCGACGAGCCCTTCGGCCCGGTCATCGTCTTCGGCGCGGGCGGCACCATGATCGAGCTCATGAACGACCGCGCGATGGAGCTGCCGCCGCTCAACCAGTTCCTCGCGCACCGCCTCATCGAGCGCTCGCGCGTGGCCGAGACGCTGGGCGAATGGCGCGGCGCGAACCCGGTGAACATGGAGGCGCTCGAAGACGTGCTGCTGCGCGTCTCGGAAATGGTGTGCGAGCTGCCCGAGCTGCGCGAGATGGACATCAACCCCATCATCGTGGACGAGCATGGCGCGGTGTCGGTCGATGCGCGCATCGTGGTCGACAGCAGCCCGCAGGCAGTGGCGGGCCACGTGGGCAGCGGCTACCAGCACCTGGCCATCATGCCGTACCCCGCGCGCTACCGGCGCGAATGGCCGCTGCCCGGAACGGGCGGCGACATCTATACCGTGCGGCCGGTGCATCCGAACGACGCGCAGATGCTGCAGGCGCTGGTGCAGGGCCTCTCGCCCGAGAGCCGGTGGTTCCGCTTCGTCTCGCGCTTCCACGAGCTGCCGCCCTCGATGCTCTCGCGCTTCACGCTCATCGACTACGACCGCGAGATGGCGCTGGTGGCCGTGGTGATGGAGCGCAGCAACGCGCCCGACGGCACCATCCTCGACAGCGAGCGCATCGTGGGCGTGTCGCGCTATGTCACCAACCCCGACCAGACCAGCTGCGAGTTCTCGCTGGTGGTGGCCGACGAGTTCAGCGGCAAGGGCATCGGCTCGCGGCTGCTCGAAAGCATCATCGACGTGGCGCGCGACCGGGGCCTGGCGGAAGTCGACGGGCTCGTGCTCGCGAACAACCCCGACATGCTGAAGCTGGTGCGCCGGCTGGGCTTCAGCGTGAAGTCGTTCCCCGAAGATCCGGATTTCAAGCTGGTGACCTACCAGCTGTAGGCCACCAGCGAAGCGGACGCGCTCAGTCCGCGTGGTTCATGTCCGCGCAGTTGTGCGGGTCGGCACGGCACAGCTTCTCATAGGCGACCACCGCCTTCCTGCGCTCGTGCAAGGCCGCCGGCGTGCGGAACGGCGCGAGGATCTCGCCGAGCGACATGCTCACGCCGTTTTTCACCACGTACTCGACGGCGGCCGCGGCCTTCAGGTCCTGCAGCGGATTGCCGCGCACGATCACCAGGTCGGCCAGCTTGCCGACCTCCACCGTGCCCAGGTCCTGCTCGACGCGGCTCATCCGCGCGGCGTTGATGGTCACGTCCTGCAGTGCCTGGTGGTTGGTCGCGGCCATGCCCGCCGCGCGCAGGTTGGTCTGCAGCGCGATGCCGGGCGCGACCAGCGGCGTGTCGGTGCCGATGGCCAGGAGCCCACCCGCGCGCTGCACCTTGGCCGATTGCTCGGCGTCCTTGCGGGCGAGCTGCAGCACGGCCGGCGTCGGCGCCTTGGTGTCACGCAGGCCCGTGAGGAAGTTCGGCGGGATCAGCAGCTTGAAGCGGTCGTCGCTGGTCATCAACGGGTCTTCCCCCACCAGCGCGAGCGAGGAGAACAGCGTGTCGACCAGACGGAAATCGGCCTTCGCATGCAGGTCGTACGCGTCCTGGTAAGTGAAGCCGCCGACCGACTTCGACCAGCCATAGCCCATGCGCTGCGTCGCCGACAGGTGCGTGGTGCCGCCGATGCCGGCCGCCGCGCCCGGCGCCAGCATGTGCGTGCCGGTGGGCACGCCCATGTCGAGCCCGGCCTGCGCGATCTTCGCCATGATCGGGATCGGCGCACGCACGTACGACTTCAGGTAGTCGACGCCCATGGCCTTGGCCTTCGCGATCTCCAGGTCGGCCACCTCGGGCGTGCGCAGGGTCCGCGCAAAGCTGTAGAAGAGCCGGTTGCCCTCCCACAGCGGCGGCGAGACGAACAGGCGCGGGCCCACGAGGTTGCCCGCCTCCAGCGCCTCGCGCATCTCGATGCTCTGGTGCAGCGGCCCCGCGACCGACTGCGTCGAGGTGATGCCATACGCCAGCATCGAAGCGGCCACCTGCCCGTACTGTCCGCCCTGGTACAGCGTGAGTGGATGGAAGTGCGGGTCCCACAGCCCCGGCATCACGGTGAGCGCCGAGGCGTCGATGTACTTGCGGGCACGCCGCGCAGCCGCCGGATCGTGCGGGCGAATCGCCGTGATGCGGTTGCCGTTGATCACGATGTCGACATCGGTGCGCAGGGTCTCGCTGTTGCCGTCCCACAGCCGGCCCGCGCGCACGATGGTGGTTCCGGTCGACACGGCCTGCGTCCACGAGAGATCGAGCGGAATTTCCCTGGCGCCCGAGCCGTCGGCCGCGATGGTCTTGAGCTTGTCGGTCGCCTTGTAGAGGATGGTGCGCGAGTCGCCCGCCCACGAAGGCATGTCCGCCGCCTCTGCCGCGAGCCTGATCGGCGCGCCGAAGAGCGAGCCGTCGGGGTTCAGCTGCATCACGCACAGCACCGAATCCATGATGAAGGCGACCTTGGTGCCGTCCGGCGAGACGACCGCGGCGCCCTCCTCGCGGTCGGAGATCTGCATCGGTTCCTTGGCCACGGCGTGAAAGGTGCCGGTCCTGGCCGCGATGTCGATCACGCGCAGCTTGTTGTAGCCCTCGCGAAAGCGGTTGTTGATGCGCTCGTTGTCCACCAGCACCACCCGCTTGCCGTCCGGCAGCCACGAGGGCGTGCTGACCTGCGAGCTCACCTGCGCGATCACCACCTGCGGGGTGCGCGAGGCGATGTCCCACACCTCGAGCTGGCCCGAACCGGTGGTGTAGGCGATGCGGTCTCCGGTCGGCGACATCTTCGGCGTGACCATCGACTTGGCCTGGATCGCCGCAAGGCGCGTGCGCCGCTTCGAGCCGATCTCGACCTGGTCGATGGCCAGTGCGCCGCCGTTGCCCTTCTCGGTCGAGAAGTAGACGGCGCGCCCGTCGGGCGTGAACTGCGGGCTGCCGTCGCGCGCCTTGTCGTTGGTCAGGCGCACGGGCGCCTGGCCGATCTTCATCACCCACACGTCGTTCAGCGCCACGAAGGCCACGCTCTGGCCGTCGGGCGAAATCACCGGTCCGCTGATGCCGCGCACCGGCTGCGGACCCATGGCGTTGAAGCCGCGGTCCTTCTGCTTGTCGATGGCGGGCCGGCGCACTGTCAGCGTCGCGCTGAACGGCACGTTGGCAGGCGCCTCGCCGGCGGCGTTGCGGATCTTGATCTGCCCGTCCGCCGTGTACAGGAAGCGGCCGTCCGCAAGATGCCGGACCGGGAACGGGAAGAAGTCTTCGTTCTGCGCCACGTCCTTGCCGCGCACGCTCAGTGTCTTGCGGTCGGTCTGGAACACCAGGCCCGAACCGTCGGGCGCCCACGCGGGCATGGTGCCAGCGCCGACAAGCTTCGGCGCCTCGGTGCCGCCCACGGGTCGGGTGAAGACGCGGGCCGTATCCACGAAAGCCAGCTGCTTGCCGTCGGGCGAGAGCGCCGGGTTGCTCTCCGCGCCAGGGCCCGAGGTGAGCATCGTATAGACCGAATCCAGCGATACGCGCCAGATCTTGTAGTTGCCGTCGTTGCTGCGGTCCGATGCGAAGACCAGGCCCTTGCCGTCCGGCGTCCATGCCGGTTCGCGGTCGTCATAGGGGCCGGTCGTGATGCGCCGCAGGCCCGACCCGTCGGGGTTGACGACCCACAGGTGGTAGTTGCCTTCCGCATCGTAGTTCTGGAACGCGACGAGGCTGCCATCGGGCGACCACACCGGCGCCGTCGGCTCCATGTCCCAGCCCGTGATGCGCGTGGCGATGCCGCCGCGCAGCGGAAGCATCCAGAGCGCGCCCATCGCGGTGAACGCGATGCGCTTGCCGTCGGGCGACGGCGCGGCCGCCATGTTGGTGCCTTCGTGGAATTCCACCGACACATCCTTGGTCGAGCCTTGCAGCGTGTTCACGCTCGTGATCGGCACGGCGGGCTTCGTGACGCCCGTGGAATCGGTACGGGCAACGAGGCCGCTGCTGCTGCCGCCGCATCCGGCGATCAGCACCGAAACGGCCGCGGCAACAGCCAGGGCCGGCGCGTGTTTGCGCATCTTCTTCATGAGGGAGGTCTCCTGTTGGTCTTCTTGTTCCGCACATTCGCCTGCGGACGAGCGGCACACCGGGGGCGCGCCGGCTCACTCTGTGTGTGCTTTCTGACAGCGCGCTTACCCGTTACCGGTGGAGACCAAGCCGCCGCCACGTCGTAAGCTTCGGCGTTGCATTGCGCCTCTCGCGTAATGAATTCGTTGCAAGCCTTCTTCCATGATTCGAACCCTCCTGCGTTTTTCCGGCCGCCTCCTGGCCTCGCTCGCCGTGCTGCTCACGGCCGCATGGGCCTGTGCGGCCCTGTGGTACCAGCTACCGGCAACGCCTGCCATCAAGATCGGGGCCGTGGTGCTCTGGGCCGGCTTCGGCCTCGCGGCGATCGCGCTGCTGTGGCGCGGCAAGGCCGCACGCGCCCTGCTCTCCTATGCCGTGGGCTTCGCCATGGTGCTCGCGTGGTGGGGCACCATCCTGCCTTCGCAGGATCGCGTCTGGGCCGACGACGTGGCGCGGCAACTCGTCGCACGCGTCGACGGAAACATGGTCACGATGGAGAACGTGCGCAACTTCGACTGGCGCACCGACACCGACTACACCCCGCGCTGGGAAACCCGCCGCTACGACCTCGACCGCCTTCGCTCGGTCGACGTGTCGCTCTCCTACTGGACCGGCCCGGCCATCGCCCACACGCTCGTGTCCTTCGGCTTCGACGACGGCCAGTTCGTCACCTTCTCCATCGAGATCCGCAAGGAAAGCGGCGAGAGCTTCTCGTCCGTCGGCGGCTTCTTCAAGGAGTTCGAGATGAGCCTCGTCGCGGCCGACGAGCACGACATCCTGCGGGTGCGCACCAACGTGCGCGGCGAAGACGTCTACATGTACCGCGTGCGCCTGCCCCAGGCCGAGATGCGCTCGCTGTTCCTCGGCTATCTGAATGAAGGCGCGGCGCTGGTGCGTGCGCCGAGCTTCTACAACACGATCACCGCCAACTGCACGACCATCGTCTACGCGCTCGCCAGGCATGTGGTGCCGGGGCTGCCGATGGATTGGCGGCTGCTGGCGTCGGGCTACCTGCCCGACTACCTCCACGACGTGGGTGGCCTGACACCGAGTCACGACATGGCGCAACTGCGCGCGGCCGGACGCATCACCGAACGCGCGATCGCCTTCGACAAGAACCCCGGCACGGACAGCTTCTCGCAAGCCATCCGGCGCGGGCTGCCGGGCGCCGACGCGGGGAGCAAGCCGTGATGCGCTCGCGCTTTTGCTTTTCTTCATTGCTGTTGTGCGCCGCCCTGCTGCTGACCGGCTGTGCCGGCGTCACGGTCGGCTCGATCTCGCCCTCCGAATACCTGGCGCAGCGCCGCGGCGACGTGCTCATCACCGGCAAGCTGAGCACCTCGGCGCAAGAGGTGCTGCGCGTGATCGGCTCGGACGCCGACCAGTGCACCGCGGACGGACAGGCCTGCCGCCAGGCGCTGGCCGACTCCACCGGACTCAGCGACGAGCAGCGGCTCTCCGCCCTCTCGGAAGTCTGGCTGCAGGTGGCGCTCAAGGCCGGCAAGGCCGGTGGCGCGAATGCCGGCCCCTCTGCGCCCGAGACCATCGAGGCCTACCTGGAGACCGCGCGCCATGCCTACGCCTACCTGTTCTTCACCACGCGCAAGCCGCGCGACCGGGCCTTCGAAGACCGCCAGACGCAGGTGCGCGACTACTACAACTACGCGGTGCAGCAAGCCATCACCGGCCTCTTCAGCCGCTACCGCCAGAGCGGCCTCGCAGGCGACGATGCGCTGCCGCGCGTGCCGCAGGTGGGCGCCTGGCGCATCGACACCGACCTGTCCGCGCTCGAACTGCGTCCCGACGATCCGGTGCCGCAGGCGCTGATTCCCGCCGCCTCGCTCACCTTCTCGGGCCTGCGCAATACCTACCGGCGCGATGGATTCGGCGCCGAGCTGGTGGTGGAGACCAACCAGCCGGCGCCCTCGCCTCCTTCGCCCCTCTCTGCGGACAACAAGACCGAGGACGACACGCCGCCCTACAGCGAGATGCCCTTCCCCGGCCTTACCGCGCTCCTGCGCTTCGAAGGCGCGGACCTGCGCGCGGTGCTCGCCACGCACACCGCGCGCATCGTGGTGTTCGACCCCTACCGCACGTCGACCACGCGGCTTGCCGAACAGGACATTCCGCTTGCCGCCAACTTCACCTCCGGCTACGGCCTCTGGCTCGCCCGCTCCGACTTCGCACGCCAGGCCCTGCGCAGCCTGTTCGGCAGCGCCGACGGGCTCACCCGGCCACGCATCTACCTGATGCAGCCCTACGACCCGAACCGGCGCACGGTCATCATGCTGCACGGCCTCGCGAGCAGCCCCGAGGCGTGGATCAACGTGGCCAACGAGGTGCTGGGCGACGAAACCCTGCGCCGCAGCTACCAGATCTGGCAGGTCTACTACCCGACGAACGCGCCGCTGCCGATCAACAACTTCGCGATCCGCCAGGCCATCACCGAGACGCTGGCGCACTTCGATCCGGGCGGCCAGGCCGAGGCCTCGCGCAACATCACGCTGATCGGACACAGCATGGGCGGCGTGCTGTCGCGCCTCTTGGTGTCCTCGTCGGGCGACAAGCTGTGGGACGCGCTCCTCACGAGCTACCCCATGCAGGGCGCGCAGCAGCAGCGCATCGAGCAGCGGCTCGCGCCCTACCTGCGCTTCGAGCCGCTGCCGCAGGTGAGCGATGCGATCTTCATCGCCTCGCCGCACCGCGGCACGCCGTTCGCCAACAACCGCGTGGCGCGCTGGGTGGCCAACCTCATCACGCTGCCGGTGGCAATGCTGGGGCAGCTGAACGACATTTCGCGCGATCTGATGCGCATCGCGCCCGGCAAGCAGGACATCGGGCCGTTGCGCATTCCCAACAGCATCGACAACCTGAGCGACCGCGATGCCTTCGTGCAGATGTCCTCGGGCCTCCCGATGAACCCGCGCGTGCACTTCCACTCGATCATCGGCAACGACACGCCCGGTGTCGCGCAGGCGCTGTCGAGCGACGGCATCGTGCCCTACGAGAGCGCGCACCTGGATGGCGCCGCGTCCGAGCTGGTGCTTCGGTCGGCACACAGCGTGCAGGAGAACCCGCTGGCCATCCTGGAGATACGGCGCATCCTCCGGGAACAACTGCTGCTGACACCACGTTGTCAGGACACCCCTGTCAAGCTTCCTTCCGTGGGCGCGGCCGAAGGACGGCCCTGCTCGCGATGAAGCAAGACAAGGAAACCCAGTGACCCATTCCGCCACCGTTCAAAACTACTCCTCCGCCTGGGCCCAGGCCAGCGAACGGGACATCCGCGAGGCGCTGGCGCTGTGCTGGACACCCGCCAGCACCTACACCGACCCCATCACGCCGACCGCCACCGGTCCGGAGGAACTGGCGGCGGTCATCCTCGACTTCCGGGCCCGCTACCCCGGTGCGTTCATCGTGCCGGCCAGCCAGCTGGACGTGCACCACGCGGTCGGCCGTTTCGCATGGCTGCTGAAGTCGCCAGTGCCGCTCGAAGTCGACGGCACGGCCTATGGCCTGGAGATGGACGGCTTCGACTACGTCGAATTCTCGGAGGACGGCAGCAGGATCCTCAACATCACCGGTTTCTTCGGTCCCCTGCGGGCACAGTGAACGTAATACTGGCGTGCGTTAATAGCGCCCCATGGACAACTTGCAAGCATTGCAGTCGCTCGGCATCACGCTGCCGAGCCCGGCCTACATCTTCGGTGCCGTCCTGTTCGGCCTCGCGGGCATCGCGGCGTACAGGTACGGCAAGCGTTCGGGCCGCAAGCGAAGCAAATGGATCGGCGTGGCGCTGATGTTCTATCCCTACGCGGTCCCGTGGACCTGGTTGCTCTACGTGGTCGGCATCGCGCTGTGCGCAGGCGTCTTCATCGACCGCGATTGAGCACGCGCAGCCCCGCCCACACCGCAAACAGCACGCTCGCACCGAACACCCAGCCCGACAGCGCACCGGCCATGGTGCCGGAAAGCAGGTTGCCGACCGTGCAGCCGAGGCCGGTCATCGCGCCCCATCCGAGCAGCACGCCGCCGCCAAGGCCGCGCACGATCTGGCCCGGCTTCGGCCATGCGGGCTTGAACTGCCCGCTCGCAAGCGCTGCGGCCAGCGCACCGGCCACGATGCCGCCGACCAGCAATGCATTGGGCGTCTGCCAGAGGCTCTCGACCACGGCTGTGACGCAGCCGCCGAAGCCGTCGAGCCCGTCGAGCCGCTGCGGCAACATGCCCTGCGCGTTGCCGAGGTCGCGCGCGGCGCTGCCGAGTGCGGCCGTCACGCCCAGCGGGCGCAGCCGCAGCACCACGATCACCGCGATCGCGCCGACCGCGAGGCCACCCCATCCATACGCCCAACGTCCCTGCAGCAGGCCGCGCAGCGCCGCGGCAAAGTTGCGGGGCGTTGTTGCCGGCGCTTCGGTCGTGGGCAGCCGTCGCCAGAGCGCGGCGCTCAACACGCCGAGCAGTGCGAGCTGCAACACGGCCGACCCCGCATAGCCCAGGTGATGCGGCAGCCACACCACCGGCGCGGTGGCGATGGTCGCGCTGTAGAGCCAGTTCCAGCTGTTGAAGCCCAGCAGGAAACCGCCCGCCGCTCCCAGCAGCGCGAACGGCGCGGTCGGCGAGCCTTCGCCCAGCCGGTACCAATGCGCGCTGATGCACGAGCCAGACATCACCATGCCCGCGCCGAAGGCCAGGCCCGCGAGCACCAGCGCCCAACTCACCGGGCCGATGTGCGCATCGGGCGGCAGGCGGCCCGGCTGCGGCACCGGCAGCCAGCCCGTCATGACGACGTGCATGCCCACCGTGCCGACCGCGAGCGCAGCGACGATGGCGAGCAACCCGCGCGCGTCGCCGCCCTCGAAGTAGTCGCGCGCATGGCAGTAGAAGCAGAAGCGCGACCGCTGCAGCACCACGCCAAGCACTGCGCCCAGCCCGAGTGCGAACGCGAGCGCCCGGCCGCCGCTGCGCTCGCCGAGCAGGTGCACACCGGCGGCGATCAGCAACAGCGTCGCGGTTGCGGCTACAAGGCCGGTGCGAGAGAGTGAAGGCGATGAAGTGGCCATGTCCGTTCCGGGTCATCCATAAAAAAAGCGAGCCCGAGGGCCCGCTCAAAAGTCGTCCATCAAGTTGGCGGTAAAGACAACCTGACTCCGACTCACCTCGAACTCATTCGTCAACCTGTTTGGAAACCTGTCACTTGGAAGCCCAGACCGTGCCGCTCGGGTTGTTGACCGGCACACCGACGGCGTTGCCGTATTCGGTCCACGAGCCGTCGTAGTTGCGCACGTTCTTGTAGCCAAGGATCCTGTTGAGCGCGAACCAGGTGTGGCTCGAACGCTCGCCGATGCGGCAGTAGGTGATGGCCGGCTTGCTGCCGTCGATGCCCACGCCCGCATAGAGCGCCTTCAGCTCGGCGGCCGACTTGAAGGTGCCGTCTTCATTGACCGCTCGGCCCCACGGCACGTTGGCCGCGCCGGGGATGTGGCCCGCGCGCACCGCCAGCTCGGCGGCGCCGGCGGGCGCGAAGATCTTGCCGCTGTACTCGTCGGCCGAGCGGATGTCGACCAGCTTCGTGTCGCTCTTGCCTTCGGCCACGGCCAGCACGTCGGCCAGCCGCGCGCGAATCTGCGGATTGGGTTGCGTCACCTTGAAGCGGGTGGCGGCGTACTCGGGCGCGCGGTTGTCCAGGCCCCGGTTCTCGGCTTCCCATTTCTTGCGGCCGCCGTCGAGCAACTTCACGTTCGACAGGCCGTACTGGTCGAACACCCAGGCGCCCCATGCCGCGAACCAGTTGTTGTTGTCGCCGTACAGGACGATGGTGGTGTCCTTGTCCACGCCGGCGGCGGACAGCAGCTTCTCGAAATCGGCCTGGCTCACGATGTCGCGCCGCACGCGGTCGTTCAGGTCGTTGTGCCACGAGAAGTTGACGGCGCCGGGGATGTGGCCGCGCTCGTAGAGGCCGGGGTTCACGCTGACCTCGATCACGCGCAGCTTCGGGTTCTTGAGGTTCTTCTCGAGCCACTCGGTCGACACGAGCGGGCCGCTGCCGTCGGCCGATGCCTGCGCGAACGCAACGGGCGAGGTGGCCAGGAAGGTCAGCGTGGCGAAGGACGCGGCTCGCCACCATCTGCTGAGAATCGACATGCGGGACTCCTTGTGAATGATCATGAAAAACGAGACTGGACTCTAGGCAAGCGCGCGCCGATCACCAACGAAGCGTTTGCGATAAGTCCATAACCAATTCAGCGAATACACCCAACACAATTAAGGGAAGCCGCATCAATCTGCCAGCAGCGCGGCTTCGCGCACGGGCTTGGGCTCGGCGGGCGCATGCCATCCCAGCTTCGGTGCGATGCGGCGTGCGAGGTCGTCCAGGATCTGCTCGTACTCTTCGCTCGCAAAGTTGTAGGGCAGCTCCACACGCAGTTCGCTCACCTGCGGCAGCACCGGATCCTTGCGAAGCCGCTCCAGGATTTCGTCGGACGTGCCCACGAGGTCCGTCGCGAAGAGCGTGCGCCGCTCGCCCTGCGGCGTGAGCGTGCGCTCGACGCGGCCCGCCGCGAACTCGCGATAGCGCTTTCGCGTGGCCGCATCGGCACCGTCCAGCGGCACGATCACGCGGCCCAGCGCCACCCTGCCCGCACGCGGCCCGGCCTCGCTGGCGCGATAGCGTTCGATGAGGGCCGACTGCGCCTGCAGGAAATCGTCCGTGTGCTCGCCCGACAGCACGTTGCCCAGGAGCAGGTTGAATCCGTTGCGCCCCGCCCATTCGGCCGAACGCAGCGAGCCGCCGCCGTACCAGAGCCGGTCGATCAGCCCCGGCGCATAAGGCTGCACACGCGGACGCACGCGCCCGCCGGCCGACTCGACGAAGGTGTCTTCGTCACCGAGCAGCACGTCTTCCAGGTTGGCCCTGAGGCGCGCCACGCGCTTGTGCGTGAAGTCGATGGTGTTGGGCGCCACGTCGTAGAAGCGGCTGCCCAGCAGCGCACCATGCGGCGGCACACCCGCGCTCAGGCCCACCTGCAGCCGGCCGCGCGAGAGCACGTCGACGGTGGCCAGGTCTTCGGCGAGGCGGAACGGGTTCTCATAGCCCATCTGGATCACCGCGGCGCCCAGCTCGATGCGGCGCGTGCGCTGCGTCGCGGCCGCGAGGATGGTCGTGGCCGATGACACGCCGCGCTCCAGGTGCCGCTGCCGCACCCAGGCGCTGTCGAAGCCGCGTCGCTCGCCGAATTCGAAGAGCTTCAGCGCCGCCTCGAGGCCGGCCAGCGGATTCGCCTCGGCGTAGTTGCCGGGCGTGAGAAAGCCGATGTGATGGATGGCCACGGTGTCGCCGCTTTCAGAACTTGGGCAGGCCGGGTGGATTGATCTCGGACTTCGGCAGCGCCTCTTCCGTGAGGCTCCAGCGCGCGAGCGCCTTGCCGTAGGTGCCGCTGCGGATCAGGCTGTTGGCCGCGACGCTCAGCGCCGTCGCCAGCCCGCTGCCCTTGCGCGTGGCGATCGCCACGTCCGACTTCAGCGGCCAGCCCGCATTCACCGTGCCGACCAGCCGCAGCTGCCCGTTCTTCGCCGCCTCGTAGGCCTGCGGCGCGTTGGGGTTGAAGTTGGCATCGACGCGCTTGGTCGTCACCGCCAGCCAACGGGTCACATCGTCGTCGAAGTACTGGATCGCGACCGGCTTCAGGCCCGCGGCCACGTTCTGGCGGTCCCATTCGAGCAGGATGCGCTCCTGGTTCGTGCCGGCGCCGGTCGTGAGCTTCAGGCCCGCCACATCCTTCGGCTCCTTGATCGATTTGATGGCGCTGTCCGTACGCACATAGAAGCCGTGCAGGCCGAGCCGGTAGGTGGAGAAATCGAACTTCTCCTTGCGCTGCTCGGTCACGCCCACGTTGGAGATCACCGCGTCGTACTTGCCCGAGGCCAGGCCCAGCGGCCAATCGGCCCACGCGACGGGCTGCAGCTCGAGCTTCAGGCCCAGCGACTCGGCAATGAGGAGTGCGAAGTCGGGATCGAAGCCGACGACGGTTTTCGCGTCGGTGGCATAGGTGGAGATGGGCGGCGCGAACGGTGCGATCGCGATGGTCAGCACACCCTCCTTCACGAACTTGAAGCCCGGTGGAATGGCGTTGACCGCTTCGGCGTCCTTGGCCGTGTGCAGTCGGCCTTTCTGCTCGGGGCTGAAGTCGAACTTGTCGGCGGCGTGCACCGTCGTTGCGGCCATCAGGCCGAAGGCGACCAGCGCGCCCACTTGGGTCTTGAAAGACATGGTGGCTTCGGCCTCAGTTCTTCGGCAGGCCCGGCGGATTGGTGCGCGCCACCTCGATGGCTTCGGAGCTCAGGTTCCAGCGCGACAGGGCCTTCGCGTAGTTGCCGTTCTTGATCTGCGCGTTCAGCGCCACCGTGATGGCCTCGGCAATGCCCGAGCCCTTGCGGGAGGTGACTGCGATCTCGGCATTCAGCGGCCAGCCACCTGAGACCAGGCCGGCGAGCCGCGTCTTGCCGTCGCGTGCCTCGTAGGCAGCCAGGGCGTTGGGGCCGACGTAAGCATCGGCGCGGCCCGACTGGAGCGCGAGGCGCTGCACCACATCGTCGTCGTAGTACTGGATCTCCACGGGCTTCAGCCCGGCCGCGATGTTCTGCTTGTTCCAGCGCAGCAGGATCTGCTCCTGGTTCGTGCTGGCCGACACGATGAGCTTGAGCCCTGCGATGTCCTTCGGCTCCTTGATCGCGCCGAGCTTGCTGTCGGACTTCACGTAGATGCCCAACTGGTCGTTGCGGTAGGTGGAGAAATCGAACTTCTCCTTGCGCTCCTCGGTCACGGTCACGTTGGACACCACCACGTCGAACTTGCCCGACTGCAGGCCCAGCGGCCAGTCGGCCCAGACGGTGGAGACCAGCTCGAGCTTGCGGCCCAGGCTGTCGGCCACGAGCTGTGCGATGTCGGGTGCATTGCCCACGGGCGTCTTCGTGTCGGTGGCGTACGCCGCCAGCGGCAGCCGTCCCGTGGTGGTACCCACGACCAGCACGCCCTCCTTCAGGAACTTGAAATCCTTGGCGAGCCTGACGGCCTCTTCCACCTTCTGCGAACGCGGGCGGCCGGCCTGTTCCGGGCTCAGGTCGTCGGCGGCGGCAGCTCGCTGAGCCGATGCGGCCAGGGGCATCAGCATGGCGACGCCCAGGAGCGCGGAGAGGATGTTCTTGCGATGGATCATGGGAAGGATTTCAGTCAGAGAGGGGAAAAAAGCAGTCAGAGAACCTTGGCCAGGAACTCGGCCGTGCGCGGATGCGAAGGCGCGTTGAACACCTTGTCGGGCGTGCCGGTTTCGAGAATGCGGCCCTGCTCCATGAAGACGATGGTGTCGGCCACCTCGCGGGCAAAGCCGATCTCGTGCGTCACGATGACCAGCGTGGTGCCCGACCGCGCGAGCTCATTGATGACCGCCAGCACCTCGCCCACCAGCTCGGGGTCGAGCGCCGAGGTGGGCTCGTCGAACAACAGCACCTTGGGCTTGAGCGCGAGCGCACGGGCAATGGCCACGCGCTGCTGTTGGCCGCCGGAGAGCTGACGGGGATACGCATGCGTCTTGTCGCCGAGGCCCACGCGCACCAAGAGCTCCGAAGCCAGTGCCTCGGCCTCGGCACGTGCCAGGCCGCGTACCGACACGGGCGCCTCGACGATGTTCTCGAGCACCGTGAGGTGCGGAAACAGGTTGAAGTTCTGGAACACCATGCCGACGTCGACGCGGCGCTTGAGGATGTCCTTCTCGTGCAGCTCGTACAGCGTGTCCTCATCGCGCCGGTAGCCGATGAGTTCGCCGTCGATCGCGATGAAGCCGTCGTCCACGCGCTCCAGGTGGTTGATCGCGCGCAGCAGCGTCGACTTGCCCGAGCCCGACTGGCCAAGGATCACCGTCACGCTGCCCTGCGGCACGGTGAGCGTCACGTCGTCGAGCACCTTGAGTGCGCCGAAGCTCTTCGAGACACCATGGATCGTGACCTCGCCGCCCAGCGTGAGCGGATCGGTCCAGCGCGGTACCAGCACCGGTGCGGGCGGCGCGGACACCACCGGCTCCACCGCCACCGGCGCCTTCGACCGCCACAGCCCGCGCGCCAGCCCGGCCAGCCGCGAGCGCGGCGGATTGCGCAGCGCACCGCGCGAGAAATGCCGCTCGATGTAGTGCTGCGCCACCGACAGCACCGTGAGGATCACCAGGTACCAGACGGTCGCCACCATCAGCAGCGGAATCACTTCCAGGTTGCGCCGGTAGATGATCTGGATCGTGTAGAACAGCTCGGGCAGCGCGAGGATGTAGAGGTTCGACGTGCCCTTGGCGAGACCGATGATGTCGTTGAACGCCGTCGGCAAGATGGTCCGCATCGCCTGCGGCAGCACGATGCGAAAGGCCTGGCGCTTGCGCGAAAGGCCCAGCGCCGCCGCCGCTTCGAGCTGCCCCTGCTCCACCGACAGGATGCCGCCGCGCACGATCTCCGAGGCAAAGGCCGCCTGGTTCAGCGTGAGGCCCAGCAGCGCGGCAATGAACGGGCTGATCAGTTGCGTGGTCGGGTACGAGAAGAAGGTGATGTCCGTGCCCGGGATGCCCAGTGCCACCGTCTCGTAGAGGTAGCCGAGGTTGTTGATGATCAACAGCAGCACGATGATCGGCACCGAGCGGAAGAGCCAGGTGAACACCCACGACAGCCGCGCCAGCAGCGGCGAGCGCGAGACGCGTGCCAGCGCCAGCCCGGTGCCCAGCACGAAGCCGAACACCGCACCCAGCGCCGTCAGGAGCAATGTGCGGCCGAGCCCTGCGAGCACCGGCTCCGAGAAGAACCATTCGGCGAAAACGCCCCAGCCCCAGCGCGGATTGGTCAGCACCGAATGCAGCACGATGCCGATGAGCAGCACGGCGAACACCGTGCCGACCGTGCGCGCCGGGTACTTCGCGGGCACCACGCGGAAGTGCGAGTAGTCGCCCTTCGCGGGTGCGGCCTGCTGTGGCGCTGAAGACTCGGGCCGGGCCGCAGGACGAACCGGTGCCGGGTTGCGTGGCTCGGGGCCGACGTCCAGGATGGTGGTGGTGTTCATCGCTGCACCGCCTCGCTCAACGCCGCGGCGTGCTGGCCATGGTGACACTGCACCACCAGGTGCTTCTCGAACGGCAGCTTGCGCGGCACTTCGGGGTCCGCGGCTTCTTCGAACAATGCGGTGTAGCCATGGCCGCGATACAGGCCCACGGCCTCGGGCTGGCGAAAGCCCGTCGTGAGGTAGATGCGTTCATAGCCCTGGCGGCGCACCTGCGCCTCCAGCTCCAGCAGCACCTTGCTCGCAAGGCCCTGCCGGCGCAGGTCGGTGCGCGTCCACACGCGCTTGAGTTCGGCGGTGCGCTCGTCATGCCGCATGAAGGCCCCGCCGCCGATGGCGATGCCGTCGCGCAGCAGCAGCACGAAGTTGCCGTGCGGCGGTGCGAACGCCTCGGGTGGATAGCGGTCCATCTCGCGCGGTGTGCCGGGTTCGCGCAGCACGTCGCCGTAGCGGCTGTCGTACTCGAAGGTCAGGCCCTCGACCAGCGGCTGGGCGCGCGGATCGACCGGCGTGGTGTAGACGAACTGTTCGCTCATCACGCGGCCTTTCGCTTGATGTCGGCGTCGCCTGCCGCCGCATAGCGGCTCGCCTTGCGCGGCAGCCCGAGGTGATCGCGCAGCGTCTGGCCGGGCAGATCGCGCTGGTAGCGGCCACGCGCCTCCAGCACGGGAATCACGAACTCGATGAAGTCGTCCAGCCCCTGCCCCAGCACCGGAAAGCCGAGGATGAAGCCATCGGCCGCGCCCTCGTCCACCCAGCGGATGATCTCGTCGGCAATGCGCTCGCCCGTGCCCACGAACTGCGTGCGCGGCGTGGCGACTTCGAGGGCCACCTCGCGCAGCGTCTGGCCGCCGGCCTTCGCCTTGGCCTTGATGCGGTCGGTGGTCGAGCGGAAGCTGTTCCGGCCGATCTCGCCGAGTTCCGGGAAAGCCTCGTCCAGCGGGTACTGGCTGAAGTCGTGGTGATCGAAGAAGCGGCCCAGGTAGGCCAGGGCTTCCTCGATGGTCAGCAGCTCGCGAATCGCCCTGTACTTGGCCTCGGCCTCTTCCTCGGTGGCCGCGACGACCGGGCCGATGCCAGGGAAGATCTTCACGTCGTCGGCCTGCCGGCCCTGCGCCACCGCGCTGGCCTTCACCTGCTTCAGGAAGGCGCGCGTCTCCTCGATCGACGGCGAATGGGTGAACACCGCATCCGCATACTTGCCCGCGAGGCCCACGCCCGCATCCGACGAGCCGGCCTGGAAAATCACCGGCTGCCCCTGCGGCGAACGCTGGATGTTGAGCGGCCCCGCCACCTGGAAGAAGCGCCCCTTGTGGTCCAGCGTGTGCAGCTTCTCGCGGTCGAAGAACTGGCCGGTCTCGCGGTTGCGCACGAAGGCGTCTTCATCCCAGCTGTCCCACAGGCCCTGCGTCACGGCCAGGTACTCGTCAGCGATCTCGTAGCGCAGCGCATGCTCGGGGTGGTTGCGGCTGTAGTTCTTCGCGCTGCCTTCGAGCGGCGTGGTCACCACGTTCCAGCCCGCGCGCCCGCCGCTGATCAGGTCGAGCGAAGCGAACTGGCGCGCCACCGTGAACGGATCGCTGTACGAGCTGGAGACGGTGCCCGCGAGGCCGATCTTCGAGGTGACGGTCGCGAGCGCCGAGAGGATCGAGATCGGCTCGAAGCGATTCAAGAAATGCGGGATCGACTTCTCGTTGATGTAGAGCCCGTCCGCCACGAAGGCGAACGCGATGCCGTTGTCTTCGGCCTTCTTCGCGGTGCGCACGAAGAAATCGAGGTTGACGCTGGCATCGGCCGGGCCGCCCGGGTGCTTCCAGGAATTCATGTGGCTGCCGGCACCTTGCAGCATGACGCCGAACTTGATGTTGCTCATCGCGATGTGTTTTTCTTGAGGTGGAAAGAGAAAGGCGAAAGGGCTCAGGCCAGCGCGGGCTCGCGCGCCTGGGCCAGCAGTTCGACAGCGGTGGCGCGCTCGGCGAAACCCGCCACGGGGATGTCGATGACGAACTCCTCGATGCCGTAGCGCTCGCTCAGTGCATCGAGTTCGTCGCGCACCTCGTCGGCGGTGCCTGCGATCACGTGCGGGCGCCGCTCCTCGGTGCGGTAGTCGGCCACGCCGGCCTGCCGCGCGAACTCGGCCGCGGCTTCGAGGCTCCCGAGGTTCACACTCTGGCCGCTGGGCAGGTGCACCTTGAAGCTGCGCAGCGCGCCGACGAGCTCGGCCGCCTTCTCATGCGTCTCGGCCGCGAAGGCGAAGAGCGCGAGCAGAGGCGCGCGGCCGGTGGCCGAACGGTAGGCCTCGATGGATTGCCCGATGTTCACCGGGTCGCCGTTGAAGTGCCCGGCGTAGACGAACTCCCAGCCGAGGCGCGCCGCGAGCGTCGCGCTCTCGGGCGTGCCGCCGAGCAGCACGCGTTGCGGCAACTGCGGAGGGTTCGGCGTGGCAACCGCGCCGGCCAGTGCATGGTCCGCAGCGACGCCGTCGTGCAGGAACGCATCGAGCTCCGCGAGGCGAACCGCGAAGTCTTCCTTCTTCTTTTCCGGATCGTGCAGCCACTGCAGTGCCTTGCTGGTCAGCGGCAGACCGCCGGGCGCCTTGCCGACGCCCAGGTCCACACGGCCCGGCGCGAGCGACGCGAGTACCCGGAAGGTCTCCGCGACCTTGAACGGGCTGTAGTGCTGAAGCATGACGCCGCCGGTGCCGACGCGGATGCGCGAGGTCTTTGCAAGCAGGTGCGAGGCCAGCACTTCGGGCGCCGAGCCGGCGTAGCCGCGATTGCCGTGATGTTCCGCGAGCCAGTAGCGGCGGTAGCCCAGGCGCTCGGCGCTTTGAGCGAGCGCGATCGTGTGCTGGAACGCTTGGGCGGCATCGGCGCCCTCGGGGATCAGACTCTTGTCGAGCAGAGACAGCGAATAGGACACGGTGTGCAGCAATGACGCCTTTGAAAGAATTGCTGCGAATTCTCTTGGGCATCGTGCGCACCGCTTGCGCTGATTTCCTCTATCGATATCTGCATATTGTTCAGGGGCCGGCCGCTCACCACGAATGCGGCAGCAAGGCCAGCGCAGCAGCCGCATGGAAGCGCCGCATGGCGCGAATCGGCACATAGCCATGCGGCGCGCGCCGCGCCACCTCGTGCGGCGAAGACGGCGCGATGCGCCACGCTGCGATGGTCAGCGCGACAACAAGGCGGGCTTGTGCCGCCGGGGAAACATAGGGACTGCGCTGTGGCATGGGGAACTTCCGGGTGAACGCTGCCGGGATTCTGCGCAGCCACCTCGCGTTCTCAAAGAAGGATTGCGAGTTACCTGATGCAGAAAATTCCACCCGCCACCGCGCGCCGTGACTACGATGGCTCCACACACTCATTCACAAGGAGCAGAGACATGTCGAACCACGTCTACAAGTCCCTCGAGCTGACCGGCTCGTCGCCCATCGGCATCGAGGATGCGGTACAGACCGCGATCGCCAAGGCCCACGAGACGGTGCGCAACATCCAGTGGTTCACCGTCACCGAAACGCGCGGCCATGTGGTGGACGGCAAGGTCGCACACTGGCAGGTGACGGTGAAGATCGGGTTCACGCTGGAGTAGCCGACCCCAGCGCGACCGCAGGCATCACGCGAAATCGGTCGACGGCTTTTCCCAGAGATTCACGCCGCCTTCCACCGCGTACTTGTCGATCTCCGCGAGCTCTTCGGCGCTCAGCGGCGCATGGCGCAGCGCCGCGACGTTGTCGACGATCTGCTCGGTCCGGCTCGCACCGATGAGCGCGGAACTCACGCGCGGATCGCGCAGTGTCCACGTCAACGCGAGCTGCGCGAGGCTCTGGCCGCGGCGCTTGGCGATCTCGTTGAGCGCGCGTGCGCGTTCCACGTTGTCATGGGACAGGTGCTCCTGCTTGAGCGAGCCGCCGCCGGGCCGGTTGATGCGCGCATCGGCCGGAATGCCCTTGAGGTACTTGTCGGTGAGCAGCCCTTGCGCGAGCGGCGTGAAGGCGATCACGCCCGCGCCGAGTTCGCCGGTGGCATCGAGCAGGTCTTTCTCGATCCAGCGGTTGAACAGGTTGTAGGCCGGTTGGTGGATGAGCAGCGGCACCTTCCATTCGCGCAGCAGCGCGGCGATCTCGCGCGTCTTGCCGGCGGAATAGGACGAGATGCCGATGTAGAGCGCCTTGCCCTGCTGCACGGCCTGCGCCAGCGCGGAAGCAGTTTCTTCCAGTGGCGTGTGCGGATCGAACCGGTGCGAATAGAAGATGTCGACATAGTCGAGGCCCAGGCGCTGCAGGCTCTGGTCGAGGCTCGCGAGCACGTATTTGCGGGAGCCTCCGCCCTGGCCGTACGGGCCGGGCCACATGTCCCAGCCGGCCTTGCTGGAGATGATGAGTTCGTCGCGGTAGGCCTTGAAGTCCTCGCGCAGCAGGCGGCCGAAATTGGTCTCGGCGCTGCCGTACGGCGGGCCGTAGTTGTTGGCCAGGTCGAAGTGATTGATGCCCAGGTCGAAGGCCGTGCGCAGCAGCTTGCGCTGCACGTCGATCGGCGTGCTGTCGCCGAAGTTGTGCCACAGGCCGAGCGAGATGGCGGGCAGCACGAGCCCGCTGCGCCCGACGCGGCGGTAGGGAATGGCGTCGTAGCGCTCGGGGGCGGCAAGGTAGGTCATGGGATGCGGAGGAAAAGTGGGAAGGGAGCGACATGATGCCCGCGTGTTTGCGCATATGCATGCGCGGTTTTCTTCGTTGGTGACGCGGACAGGGCTTTCTAGGATCGTCGCTTCCCAACCAGCCCCACCGCTCCCGTGCCGGAGCGCGCCGTCATGCCCACCGAGACGCCCTCTTCCATTCCTTCGCGCCGCGTGGCGCTCAAGACCCTCGCCTCGCTGACCGCCATCGGGGGCCTGGCGCTCGCGGGTTGCTCGCGCGAAGACGGCGGCAAGACCGCAGCGGCCGGCGGCCCGGCCGTGGTGAAGAAGACCGGCGAGAAGGTCGCCTTCAAGTACCCCAACAATCCGTCGTTCGACCTCATCTACCTGGCCGACGAACTGGGCTACTTCGAGGGCACCAACACCCGCCCCGAATACGTCGGCAAGATCGCCGCGCCGCAGATCATCCCGCTCGTGGGCACGGGCGAGATCGACTTCGGCAGCCGCATGGTGCCGCTGGTGATCTCGGCCATCGCCTCGGGCGCCGACCTCAAGGTGGTCGCCGCGGGCGGCAAGACGCTGCAGGAAGCGCCGCACATGAAGTACTTCGTTCGCAAGGACTCGGGCATCCGCAATCCGAAGGACCTCGAAGGCAAGACCATCGGCTTCAACAGCTTCGGCGCCTGCGCCGAGTTCGTGACCAAGAAATACCTGCGCCAGCACGACGTGGACGTGAACAAGATCAACTTCGTCGTCATCCCCGACGAGCAGGCCGAGCAGACGCTGGTGACGGGCAACACCGATCTCGCGATCATCCATGCGCCCTTCTCGGGCCGCGCCGACAACGCCGAGTCGCTGGTACGCCTGTGGAGCGACTTCGACCTCGATGGCGGCCTCGGCGGCATGGCGCCCTACAGCGCGCACGGCCAGTTCATCCGCCAGCACCCCGAGGCGGTGCGCGATGTGGTCGCGGCGCTGGCCAAGGCCGGCAACTGGGTCAACGCCAACACCGAGGAGGCGCGCAAGCTCGTGGCCAAGCGCATCAACATGGACCTGAAGAACGTCGACCGCTACGCCTACGTCGACGACCTGGTGGTGACCGAGCCGCCGATCCAGTACTACATCGACATCCTGCAGTCCGAGGGCAAGCTCGCCGCCGGCAAGGTGGCGGTGAAGGACGTGTACACCAACGAATTCAATCCCTTCGCGCAGCCCGCGAAGTCTTGACCCCACTCACCTTGCCAAAGCCATGAGCATCAAGATCTCGGCCCGCGACGTGCGGATGGACTACGCGGCGCGCGGCGCGAGCGAGCGCGTGCGGGTGCTCGAAGGCTTCGACCTCGACGTGCGCGACGGTGAATTCCTCTCGGTGCTCGGCCCCTCGGGCTGTGGCAAGTCGACCTTCCTCGGCATCCTGGCCGGGCTCACCGAGCGCACCGGCGGGCGCATCGCCATCAACGGCCAGCCGCTCGCGGGCATCAACCGCAACCAGGGCGTGGTGTTCCAGGGCTATGCGCTCTTTCCGTGGCTCTCGGTGCTCGACAACATCGCGGTGGGCCTCGAGATTCGCGGCATCGGCAAGGCCGAGCGCCGCCGCACCGCGCACGAATACCTCGAGCTGGTCGGCCTGCACGGCTTTGCCAACCGCTATCCGCACGAGATCTCGGGCGGCATGAAGCAGCGCGTGGCCATCGCGCGCTCGCTCGCCTACAAGCCCGATGTGCTGCTGATGGACGAGCCCTTTGCCGCGCTCGACGCGCAGACGCGCGAGATCCTGCAGGGCGAGCTGCTGCGCATCTGGGAGCAGTACCGCAAGACGATCGTCTTCATCACTCACAGCCTCGAAGAGGCGGTGTATCTGTCGGACCGGGTGGCGGTGATGACGCAGCGGCCCGGGCGCATCAAGGACATCATCGACATTCCGCTCGCGCGTCCGCGGTCGGCGGAGATTCGCCACTCGACCGAATTCGCCGCGCTGCGCCAGCGCGCGTGGGAGGTGCTGAAGGACGAAGTGCAGATCGGCCTGCGGCCCCGGTCGCTTGAAGGCGTGGTGTCATGAGCGCAGTGCTCGACGCGCCCGTCGTCCGCCCCAAGGGGCGCTTCTTCAAGTTCGCGCGCGGCTTCGGGCGTGTGGCCGAGCGCGGCATCGGCATCGTGATCTTCCTCGCGCTGTGGGAGGCGCTGCCGCGCCTGGGCATCGTGAGCGATGCTTACCTGAGCCCGCCTTCCGCCGTGGTCGCGAGCATCGCCCAGCTCGTGGACACCGGCCAGCTCTGGAAGCACCTGGCCGCGAGCCTGCAGCGCTCGCTGTGGGGCCTGCTGCTCGCAAGCTTCTTCGGCGTGGTGCTGGGCCTCTTGATCGGCAGTTCGAAGCGCCTCGCGGCCATCGTCGATCCGGTGCTGCAGCTCTTTCGCCAGACCTCGGCCTTCGCGCTGTTCCCGGTGTTCATCCTGTTCCTGGGCATCGGCGAACTCTCGAAGGTGGCGATCATCTTCTGGGCGTCCTTCTGGCCGGTGCTGCTCAGCACAGTGAGCGGCGTGAAGCAGGTCGACCGCCTGCTCGTCAACTCGGCGCTGTCGATGGGCGCCTCGCAGCGCTTCATCTTCTTCAAGGTGGTGCTGCCGGCTTCGCTGCCTTCGATCTTCACGGGCGTGCGGCTGGCGGGTGCGTACAGCATCACCGCGCTCGTGGCGGCCGAGATGATCGGTGCGCATTCGGGCCTGGGCTTTCTCACGCTCAACTCGCAGGAGACCTTCCAGATCCCGACGATGTACGCCGGCATCCTGCTGCTGGCCGTGCTCGGGTTGCTGCTCAACTACCTGCTCGCCTTGCTGGAGCGCCGGCTGCTGCGCTGGCGCAAGGGGCTGAGCCTCGATGACTGAGCGCAGGCTGGTTCTTGCGGGCGCGGCGCTTGCCGCGGCCGTGGCGCTTGCGGGCATCGGCGGCACATGGGCCTTTGCGACGCCCTCGCTGTCGAGTCTGCCGAAGGGACCTGTGCTCGCCCGTGCCATCGAGCGCGGCAAGCTGGTCGTCGGTGTGCGGCGCTATCCGCGCCCTGCCCCGCCCGAGGCACCGACACCGCCCGAGCCCGATGGCTTCGACGCGACGTTGGCGCGACAGGTGGCGCAGTCGCTCGGCGTGCCGCTGGAACTGGTCGGCCTCGATGCGGCCGCGCAAGAAGCCGCGCTGCGCGAAGGCCGCATCGACCTGCTGGTCGCCGGGGTGCCTGCTTCTTCAACCGCACAGGACATCGCCGCTGCACCCGGCAGCTACGACACCGGCCACGGCCTCGTGGTCGCATTGCGCCGCGGCAAGGTGCAGGACGAAGCTGCGCTGCGCGGCGCCTCGGTCTGCGTCGGCGAAGGCTCGGGCTATGCAGGTGCAGTGTCGCAGCGCTACGGTGCGCAGCCCCGCAGCTACCCGTCGTCGGTGCATGCGGCATCGGCCTTCATGGCCGGCGAATGTGCAGCGCTGGCCGAGGACGGCAAGGTGCTCGCGCGGCTCATGCAGAACGAGGAGTGGCGCTTCTACAAGCCGCTGGCGAGCGACGTGCGCCTGCCATCCGATGCCACGATCCGGCTTGCCGATGGCGATGCGGCCTCGCGCGACTATCTGGCGGCGGCCCTGCGCCAATGGCGCTCTGACGGCACGCTGGCCAAGGCGAGGGATGCGCGTGCGGGCAATCTGCAGTTCGAGATCACGCTGCTGAAGGATGGATTTGTCTGCCATTCCTAGCTGGCGGGATTCGATGTATCGGGGGATCTACCTCGCCGCGGTGGCGTAGGTCATCCCATCGGTCCAGATGTCCCGCATCTTCTCCAGCAGGTCCTTCGGGATTCGCGGGTCACTGGCCCCCAGGCGAAGCGTCTTCCGCATCCCCTCCGCGATTCGCGCGAGAACGAGTTCCGGCTTGGCGACCCCGCAGACCTTGCTGCCGAACAACAGCAACTCCTCGGTCGTCGGGTAGGCCTTCGTGTGGCCCTTGCCCGCGAAGAGCTTGAGCGCCAGCGTGCGGTCCTCGAGTTCGGGACCGCCTTCGTAGCGCGTGTACCGGTAGAGCGCGGTCGTCACCACGTCGAACATCGGCGCAAGACGGCAATCGGCGGTCGAGGTGTAGAGCAGCCCGTAGTTCTTGAGGTGGCCGTCGCCGTTGCGCACCATGATGCTGAACGCCACCTGCTCGAAGAAGCGCGCGAGGTTTTCGCTGGGCAGTTGGAGGTATTGCATCAACTCAGCGATGCGCTGGTAGCTGCCTTGGTACTTCCGGTCGGACTGAATGTCGCGTACCCGAAGGTTCATCAGCGCCGCGATGTCCTCGAAGCCGATCCGGGACCCGTCCGCCGCGATGTCGAACCGGTCGACCAGCAACAGTTGCCCATCGTCCGAGAGGTCGAATGTGGGCGTCTCGATGCCGGCGTGGCCGGCGGCCGTCAGGCACATGAACTCGTTGGCCGACAGGCCCGGATAGGAAGCTGCGCCGGCCTTCACGATGATCGTGGGCACCGGAACGCTGACCCTGTCCGGCACCATGATCTTCGGCTGCATGCCGGCAATGCCGGCGCCCGTGCTCAGGTACGCGCGCACCAGTTCGTCGAATACCTCGGGCGTGTAGCGGGTGCCGAGCAAGGTCTTGCGATCGATGATCCGGGGCGCCGCAAGCGCCTCTGCTCCCGCCAGCCGGAAGCCCAGACGCCCGATGCCGTTGGATCCCACCACTGCGAGCAGATGCATCTGGGTGAGCTGCTGCTTGGGGAACATCGCCCGCAGACGCAGGTACAGGTCGCCCTCGGGGAGGTTCTGGTCCATCACGGCGAAGAGGTCGCCGTCCTGGTAGGTCGGCCGGGTCGGTGGCATCAGCAACGCGACCGAGTGCTGCTCCACACCGCTGTCGAGATACCGGAATTCGTAGACCGAGTGCTTGAGCAACTGGCCGGCCGGCGCGCCGGCGATCTCGACGTCGAGCTGCTTGATCTTTTCAGGAAGCATCGTCGTCCTCCTGTCCGAAGCGTTCCGTGACTTCCTCCAGCGTTGGCATGCCCAGGCGCTCCAGGCCGATCGTGAGATCCATGGCGCGCAGGATGTCGAACAGCGAGGCGAGGGTGATGTCCTCCCCTCGCTCCAGTCGATAGAGAACGTTGCGCGCGCGGCCCGAGCGCGCGGCAATGTCGGTCGCCTTCAGGCGGCCCTCTTTTCGCGCACGCTGGATGGCTTGGCCTAGTTCGATGGGCAGCCTGATTTTGTCCTTCATACGCCACATTTTATGGAAAATTAGTAAAAACGTCCATTAAACAGGACATTTTTCCCCGACAGATGCCCCAAACCTCCCGCTCGAAAACGTCAAACGCCGAACTCAGTCGCCCAGCAGATGTCGCAGGATCGCCTTCTGGACCGGCAAGAGAAGCATCTTCTGTCCATGGCCGGCAAAGCGCACGTGATGCACCGGATCGAATGCGAGTTCGCGGCCCACTGAAAACGGCGGCGTCGGCAGCAGCACGGGATGGCCCATGGCGGCCAGATCATCTTCCGTCAGTGGCCTGCAAGTCGCTTCGCTGCCGCTGGGCCAACTGTCGGTGATGACGATGTCCGCCTCTTGAAAAGGTGCGTCGCAGACATGCTGGAGCGAAAAACCGAGTACCCACGAGAGCTCATGCCATGAGCGAAACACATTGGTCATCGGCCCCCAGAGACAGACCCTGGCGCGTTCGATGGGCATGAGCTTCGTGTCGATGAAATAGGCGTCCGTCAGCACTTCGCAAGGATGCCCTTCTGCGGACATCGCATTCACAACAGGTCGCCTGGAGGCCGCTGCGAACTCCTGAAGCCGCGCATCGTTGGAGTCACGCACGACATAGATGTCATAGAACGGGTCCAGGTAGCCCGCCAGGTCGCAGGCCCGCTCCGCCGTCTTCAACAGATTCGGAAGCTCGATGAAAGACAGGCCGAGATCGCGGAATGCGCGCAGAAAGGTCGTGCGCGTGCGGATGCCATTGCCTTCGAAAGACCAGGCGACGTGGCCACCCCGCTTCACATCAGGCGCGCCCGCAAGGCGCCAGATGGCGCGGAGATCGTCCGGCGTGCATTCGGAAAGGGAGACCAGATTCATGTTCGAGCATCCTGTCTTGGTGGAGCACGAGTGTTGCAAATCGCGCCCCCCAAGAACCTCGCCGCATTCCCGGCCGACCTCCGATGAACACCATCCACATCGTTCCTCCCACCGACGAAGAACTCCGTTCCGGCGAACTCGGCCGCAAGCTGCGGCATTTCAACTACGGCGTTGTCGGCGAGTACCCCGAGCAAAAATACATCCGCCTGAATGCCAAGGACGACAGCGGCCGCCTGCTCGGCGGGCTTCGCGGCTTCGTCTTTCTCTACTGGTTCAACGTGGATGTGCTCTTCGTCGAGGAAGACGCACGCGGCGCGGGCCTCGGCCGTCGCCTGCTCGCGGAAGGCGAGCGACAGGCGATGGCCCTGGGTGCGAAACACGCGAAGCTGGACACCTTCGAGTGGCAGGCCCGGCCCTTCTATCTGAAGCAGGGCTACGAGGAGTACGGCCGCATCGACGACTACGCAGCCGGCTTCTACCTCGTGCACATGAAGAAAGCGTTGACGGGCTGAGCCCATCCACCCCGAACGGCCAGGCTACTTCTGCACAGCCTTGTTGTCCTTGACCGCCTGCGTCCCCAACCCTTCCTTGGGCAGCCACAACGCCAGCGCCACCACGCCAAGGCTCACGACCAGCATCATCAGGAACGTGAGGTGCAGCGAACTGCCCAGCGCGAGACGAATGCCCGCATCCCCCGCGACGGAACCGTGCACGCCCTGCAGCAGCAGGCGCAGCTCGTCGTCGGTGAACATCATGCTGCCGTCGCCGCGCGTCAGCCCGAAGTTGAAGACGGCACCAAAGAACGCCGCGCCCAATGCACTCCCCAGGTTGCGCGAGAACACGTTCGAGGCCGTGGCGATGCCGCGCTGCGAGAGCTCCACGCCCTCCTGGATCAGGATCAGCGAGCTCAGGCTCATCACGCCCATGCCCAGGCCGATGATGAACGAGCCGATGGCCGGCAGCACCGGCGAGCTGCCGGCCCCGAGCAATGCGAAGGTCGACGTGCCCACCGGAATCAGCGCGGCGCCGACGACCACCATGCGCCAGAGCCCGATGCGGTGAAAGGTGCGCGAGGTCAGCGTCGCGCCGATGGGCCAGCCCAGCATCACCATCGTGAGCGTGAGGCCGGCCGTGACCGACGAGCGCTCCAGCACCACCTGAACGTACATCGGCAGGAAGGTCGTGATGCCGATCAGCACCATGCCCGCCAGCATTGCCGCACCGTTGACGGTCGCGATCATCCGCGCGCCCCAGAGCTTGAGCGACACCATCGGGTCGGCCGCGCGGCGCTCCTGCGCGATGAAGAGCGCGAGCGTGACCACGAAAAGCCCGGCCCATGCGAGCGCGACGCCCGAGTTGCCGACGCCGAACTCGGTCAGCGCGATCATCAGCGACGCGATGCCGACGGTGAACAGCACCGCGCCCACCATGTCGATGGATGAGCGGCGCACCGTCGGCGCCTCGTGCAGGAAGAACCAGAAGCCCGCTGCCGCGGCCAGGCCGATGGGCACGTTGACCCAGAAGATCCAGGCCCACGACAGCTTCTGCACGATCAGCGCGCCGATCATCGGCCCCACCACCGCCGAGACGGCCCACACGCTCGCGAGGTAGCCCTGCACCTTGCCGCGTTCGCGCACCGGATAGAGATCGCCCACGATGGTGAGCGACACCGGCTGGATCGCGCCCGCGCCGATGCCCTGGATGAGCCGGAAGCAGATCATGGCCGGCATCGACCACGAGAAGCCCGCCAGCACCGAGCCGACGACGAAGATCGCGATGCCCACGAACATGATGGGCTTGCGTCCATACAGGTCGGAGAGCTTGCCGAACACCACGGTCATCGCGGTCTGCGCGAGCAGGAACGAGGCGAAGACCCAGCTGTAGAGATGCAGCCCCCCGAGTTCGGAGGCGATCTGCGGCATGACGGTCGAGACGATGGTGGCTTCGATGGCGACCATGGCCATGGAGGCCATGATCGACGCGATGACCAGGGGACGGTTTGTTGTTTTGGTACTGGCGCTCATGGGATTCTTCGCGGCCGGCGCGCTGCCTGCGGACGAAGTGTCCGGTGGGCGCCGAGGTGGTTCGAGGTGGAGTGAGGCCGCGAGCCGCCGATGCTATCGGGCTGCGCGAATTCGTGCTTGCGCTCGGGCTCCCGCGTTGTCTTGTTCAAGCGATCGGGCAGGCTTTCCATATCGCCTTCGCGCCATGCCGCGGATTCGAAAGGACGCGCGCACGCACCGTAGTCGCGTTCTTTCAGCGCGATGCGACCTTGGCCGCACCCACATTGCAGTTGCGTGACGAACATGCGGCCCTGCAAAGGAGAGAACCATGTTCGACCACATCGGCTTTCGCGTGCGCGACCTGCACGCATCGCGGCGCTTCTACGAGGCGGTCGCCGCTTCGGTAGGCCTCAAAGTCATCGACAACAGCGACACCTCGTTCCTCGTCATCCGCAGCACCGACGAGCGGATACCGTTCGTCTGGATCGGCACCGAGGAACCGAAGTTCTGGAAGCCCGGGCACAGGGTCTCGAACAGTCCGATCCACATGGCGTTCTCGGCGCGCAGCAAGGCGGAGGTCGATGCCTTCCACAAGGCGGCCCTGCAAGCCGGCGGGTCCGACAACGGCAAGCCCGGCCCGCGCGGCCCCGAAGAGGCCCACTATTACGGCGCGTACGTGCTCGATCCGGACGGCAACAACATCGAGGCCGGATTCCGCGACCCCGCGTAGAGCGTCAACTCAGCCCGCGTTCAGCGCCGAGGTGCCGTCGTAGATGTAGCGGCGCGACCACGGCAGCGTCTTCGCCGCGCGCCCCGCCTTGCGCCCCACGATCTGGTAGATCGCCACGTCGTCGTTCTCGAAGGCATACGCGCAGCCCGCGAGGTACACGCGCCAGATGCGGAATTTCTCCTCGTCGACCATCGCATGCAGCTTCTCGCTGTTGGCCTCGTAGCTGTCGCTCCAGTAGCGCAGCGTCTGCGCATAGTGGCGGCGCAGGTTCTCGATGTCGAAGGCCTCGAGCCCGCCCTGCTGCATGGCCTGCAGCGCGAGGCTGATGTGCGGCAGCTCGCCGTTGGGGAACACGTAGCGGTCGATGAAGTCGCCGCCGCCGTACGAGACGCCACCGCCCTCGGGGTCGGACGAAGTGATGCCGTGGTTCATCACCACGCCGTCGTCGGCCAGCAGTTCGCGCACGCGCTTGAAGTACGCGGGCAGGTTCTTGCGGCCCACGTGCTCGAACATGCCCACGCTGGTGATGCGGTCGAACTGGCCGGTCACGTCGCGGTAGTCCTGCAGGCGGATCTCGATGCGGTCTTGCAGGCCCGCGGCCTTCACGCGTTCGGTAGCCAGGTCGAACTGGTTCTGCGAGAGCGTGACGCCCACGCAGCGCGCGCCGAACTTCTGCGCGGCGCGGATCACCAGCGCGCCCCAGCCGCAGCCGATGTCCAGCAGGGTCTGGCCCGGCTTGAGGTCGATCTTGGTGAGGATGTGGTCGATCTTCTTCAACTGCGCGGTGGCGAGGTCTTCGTCGCCGTTTTCGAAGTAGGCGCATGAATAGACCATGTTCGGGTCCAGCCACTGCTGGTAGAACTCGTTGGAAACGTCGTAGTGGTACTGGATCGATTTCTTGTCCGACGACTTGGTGTGCGTGAAATAGCGCGCCATGTTCTGCAGCGCCCCGCCCTGCTTGTCGATCGATGTCTTCGCGAGGCCGTAGGCGATGTCGATCACGTCGCTGAGCTTGCCCTCGATGTCGATCTTGCTCTTGACGTAGGCCTCGCCCAGGTTGTCGAGCGTGGGCTGCAGCATCAGCGACAGCGCGGCGGGCGACTTGACGTGCAGCGTGACCGAGGGCCCGCTGAAATTGCCGAAGTCGTAGGACTGGCCGTCCCACAGCGTCAGTCGCGCCGGCAGGTTCGCGCGGTCACGAACGGCGGCGCTCCACTGCGCCAGCTTTTTTTCCCAAAGCATGCATCTCTCCGTGTTGTTTGGTTTTCCCGGCGCCTCTGCGCCGGGGTGCTGCAGCGAGCAAAACAATAACGAAAAAATTTGAAACCTGCATGGTCGTGACGACGCAAGAAATTGCAGTAAGTGCTACAAGGCGGCGCCGTCCTTTGCCGGCGCCGCGCCCGCCTGCGGTGCCTCGGTCGCCTCGATGAAGATGCGCTTGATCGTCGGGAAACGCGCGCGCACCTGCGTCTCGATGGCCGCGATGGCATCGCCCGCCTCGCCCGTGGAAATGTCGTCCTTGAAGTTCACATCGACGATCACCAGTGCCTCGTCGGCGCCGATGTACATCGACAGCACATGGCCCACGTCTTCGACGCTGGGCTGCTCCATCGCGATGGCGCGGATGGCGCGCGCCGTCTCTGGCCGGATGCCTTCGCCGATCAGGAGGCCCCGCGCCTGCGCGATGAGCAGCACGGCCACGCCCGCCAGCAGCACGCCGATGACCACCGAGGCCACGCCGTCGAGCACCGGCATGTCCAGCGCGTGGCCGAGGTAGATGCCGAGCGCCGCCACCAGCAGGCCCACCAGCGCGGCGGAATCCTCGGCCAGCACGGTGTAGGTGGTCGGGTCCTTGCTGCGGTCCAGCGCCTGCCAGAACGGCGTGCCCCCGGCCTGCGCGCGGAACTGCTTCAAGGCGATGAGGAAGCTCGCGCCTTCGAACACGAAGGCCGCCGCGAGCACGACGTAGTTCCACGTCGGATCGCGCATCGGCTCGGGCGCGCGGATGTGCTGGATGCCTTCGTAGAACGACACGCCGCCGCCCAGCCCGAAGATCAGCACCCCGACGATCAGGCTCCAGAAATAGAGCTCCTTGCCGTGGCCGAACGGATGCTCCGGCGTTGCGGGCCGCTTGCTGAGCTTCAGGCCCACGAGCAGGAGCACGCCGTTGAAGGTGTCGACCGCCGAGTGGATGCCCTCCGACAGCATCGCCGAACTGCCGGTGATGCCCGCGACGACGAACTTGGTGACCGCGATCGCGACATTGGCGCCGATGGCGCCATAGATCGCGACCTTGGATTCAGCCATGCGGCTCAGGCCGCTTCCATCGACGCCGCCGCCATCGCATCGTTGCCCGCCTCGGAGAGCCAGCGCTGCTTGTCGCGCAGCGGCGGCGCACCGAACATGCGGCCGTATTCGCGCGCAAACTGCGACGGGCTTTCATAGCCCACGCTGTGCGCCGCGCTCGCCACGTCGATGCCGGTCACCAGCATCTGGCGGCGCGCCTCCTGCAGGCGCAGCTGCTTCTGGTACTGCAGCGGGCTCATCGCGGTCACGGCCTTGAAGTGATGGTGGAACGACGACACGCTCATGTGCACCGCGCGCGCCATGTCTTCCACCCGCAGCGACTGCGCATAGTTGATGCGCAGCGCGCTGATGGCCTTGGCGATGCGCTGGGTGTGGCTGTCCTGCAGGGCGATCTGGCGCAGGCGCGCACCTTCGCCGTTCACCAGCAGGCGGTACATGATCTCGCGCTTGATGAGCGGCGCCATGATCGGCACGTCCTCCGGCGTCTCGACCAGCCGCAGCAGCCGCAGCACCGGCTCCAGCACCGGCATCGCGATGCGGTTGACGTACATGCCGCGGGAAGCCGGCGCGTTGGCCTTGGCGGGCAGCTTCTCGTCGCCGATGAGTTCGCCGATCTCGTCGAGCGCAAGCTCCAGGCGCAAACCCAGGTAGGGCTCGTTGTCGCTCGTCAGGCGCACCTGGCCGCACACCGGCAGGTCGACCGAGGTCACGAGGTAGTGCATCGGGTCGTACACGTAGATGTCGTCGCCCATGATGATCCGCTTGGAGCCCTGCGCGATCAGCCCGAGCGCCGGGGTGGCGAAGGCGTGCTTGGGGCGGTCGGGCTTGCTGATGCAATACACCTGCAGGCCGGCCACCGGCGTTTCCACCGTGCCGTCGCGCCCGCCGGTGATGCGGTTGATGAGCGCCACCAGTTCCTTCCTGGCTTCGTCGAGTTCGGGCTCCAGCGGCATCGGCTGGGCAATGGCTGCAGCGATTTCGGGTGTTTCGTCGGACATGTAGAGGGCCTTGTCGCGGTTGGGGACACGGTGGCGCGCACCGTGGAGGATCGGGTGGTTTGCAGCTTAGCGCCGCTCCCATGAAACTGCACGCCCGCGGAACAAGGTCTGGAGAAATAGGCAAAGACTTTGCAGGAACGCGCTCGCCGCGCCGGGGGCCGCGGGCGGATACTTTTTGCCAACACCTCCCCGCACACCTCTCCCAACGCAAAGGACCTTTCCATGCAGTACCGCAAATTCGGCCGCACCGGCCTCCTGGTTTCCGAACTCTGCCTCGGCACGATGACCTTCGGCGGCTCCTCGGGCATCTGGGGCCAGATCGGCGACCTCCAGCAGGCCGAGGCCGAGGGCCTGATCGGCCGGTCGATCGACGCCGGCATCAACTTCATCGACACCGCCGACGTGTACTCCGAAGGTCAGTCGGAAGTCATCACCGGCCAGGCGCTCAAGAACCTCAAGATCCCGCGCGACAGCGTGGTGGTGGCCACCAAGGTGCTCGGCGAAACCGGCAGCAAGGGTCCCAACTCCAGCGGCGCCTCGCGCTTTCACATCATGGATGGGGTCAAGGCGAGCCTCAAGCGCCTGCAGCTCGACCACATCGACCTGTACCAGATCCACGGCTTCGACCCGCTCACGCCCATCGAGGAAACCGTGCATGCCCTCGACAACCTCGTGCAGCAGGGCCATGTGCGCTATGTGGGCGTGTCGAACTGGGCGGCTTGGCAGATCGCCAAGGCGCTGGGCATCGCCGAGCGCGACCGGCTCGCGCGCTTCGAGTCGCTGCAGGCCTACTACACCATCGCCGGGCGCGACCTGGAGCGCGAGCTGGTGCCGATGCTGCGCAGCGAGAACGTCGGCCTGATGGTCTGGAGCCCGCTGGCCGGCGGCCTCCTGAGCGGCAAGTTCGACCGCCACACCGAAGCCGAGAAAGGCACCCGCCGCGCCACCTTCGACTTCCCGCCGGTGAACCGGGAACGCGCCTACGACTGCATCGATGCGATGCGCGTGCTGGCCGAGGCCCGCAAGGTGTCGGTCGCGCAGATCGCGCTCGCGTGGCTGCTGCACCAGCCGGTGGTGACCAGCGTGATCATCGGCGCCAAGCGCGTCGAACAGCTGGACGACAACATCGCGGCCACCGCCATCAAGCTGTCAGCCGACGAGCTGGCCACGCTCGACAAGGCGAGCGCGCTGCCGGCCGAGTACCCGGGCTGGATGCTGGAGCGCCAGCGCGCGAACCGCGACAAGCACCTGGCTTGATCGACCGAACGGTTCAGGCCAACGCCAGCGCGGCCGAGCGCCGCGCGGCATGGGCCGCGGTCGCGCGCAGTGCGCGCAGGTCGAGGTGCCGCGCGGCGCTGGCCGCATCGGGCTCGGCCAGGCGCGGCACCACGCCGAGCAACGGCGCGCCGAGTCGGTCGCGCAAGGTCTGCAGGTTGGCCTCGGGCGACAGCATCTGCGGCTCGATGACGCTCGCGACCCAGCCCGCGAGCACGAGACCGCGTGCCCGGACGGCCTCGGCGGTCAGCAGCGCGTGGTTCAGGCAGCCGAGCCGCAGGCCGACCACGAGGATCACCGGCAGATCGAGCACCACCGCAAGGTCGGCGCTGTCGAGGTCGTCGCCGAACGGCACGCAGAACCCGCCCACGCCTTCGACGACCACCGCATCGGCGCGCTGCGACAGGGCGGTAAAGGCCGACAGCAGCGGCGGCAGTTCGATGCGCACGCCCTCTTCCCGCGCCGCGAGGTGCGGCGACATCGGTGCGCGCAGCAGGTAGGGGCAGCGCAAGGCCAGCGGCGCATCGACATTGCCGGCCGCGCGGAGTTGCTCGACGTCTTCGTTCTGCCACTCACCATTCACCCGCTCCAGGCCCGCGGCCACCGGCTTCATGCCGACCGCGCGCAGGCCCGATGCGGCCAACAGGCTCAGCATTGCGCCGCTCACCAACGTCTTGCCGACGCTCGTGTCAGTGCCCGTGACAAACCAGCGGCGCTGCGTCATGCGGCCTCCTTCCATGGCTGCGCCAGCGCCTTGCCGAGCGCATCGACCAGACGGGCGACGTCGGCCTCGCTGTGGCTGGCCGACAGCGCGATTCGCAGGCGCGCGGTGCCGGCAGGCACGGTCGGCGGACGGATCGCACCGACGCGCAGGCCCTTCGCATCGAGCTGCGCCATCGTGCGCATCGCGCGCGCGTTGTCACCGAGGATCAGCGGCTGGATCGCGGTGGGTGAATCGAGTAGCCAGGCGCTGCCATCCGCTGGAAGGATTGCGCCCACGCCCCGGCGCAACTGGGCGATACGCGCCTTCAATTGCGCACGGCGCTCGTCACCCTCCTCCCCTTCGATCAACGCGAGGCTCGCGAGCAACGCATGCGCAATGGCCGGCGGCGCGGCCGTGGTGAAGATGTACGGCCGCGCCCGTTGCACGAGGTAATCGATGACGGTGCGGTGCGCCGCCACGAACGCGCCCGACACGCCCGCAGCCTTGCCCAGCGTGCCGATGAGCACCAGCCGCTCCGAGCGCAGTGCCATCTCCTGCAGCACGCCCCGGCCTGTCGCACCCAGCACGCCGAAGCCGTGGGCATCGTCCAGCACCAGCCAGGCATCGTGGCGCTCTGCCAGTGCGAGCAGTTCGGCGACGGGTGCGATGTTGCCGTCCATGCTGAAGACCGCATCGCTCACGATCAGCTTGACCGGCGCATCGCAGGCTGCGAGCTGCGCATCGAGCGCGGCCACGTCGCAATGCGCATAGCGCTCGACCCGCGCCTTGGCCAGCCGCGCGCCATCGATCAGCGAAGCGTGATTGAGCGACTCCGAAAAGATCACCGCCTCCGCGCCCCCGAGCGCCGACAGCACCGCGAGGTTGGCCATGTAGCCCGTGCAGAAGAAGAGGCTGCGTGCCTCGGGGATGAACGGCGCCATCCAGTCGGCCAGCCGTTCTTCGAGCGCGGCGTGCGCGCGCGAATGGCCGAGGATCAGGTGCGACCCGCCGCTGCCCGTGCCGTAGCGCGCCGCGCCTTCGGCCAGCGCGGCGGCCAGCGCCGGATGCGCGGCAAGGCCGAGGTAGTCGTTGCTGCTGAAGCCGAGCATGGTGCGCGGCGCGGCCGCACCGGCTAGCGTCAGCGATTGCTCGGGTGCGCAGGCGGTTTCGGCGATCTGCCGCCGGCGTCGCAGCGCCTCAGCATCGAGCGCGGTGATCTCGTCCTGCAGGCGTTCAAGCAAGCGCAGCATCGCGGACTCCTTCTGCTGCATGGCCGGGAGCGGACACCGCCTGAAGCGTGGCCAGCGTGCCATCGACCAGCCGGTCGATCTCGTCGTCGCTGATCGCATAGGGCGGCATGAGGTAGACGGTCGAACCGATGGGTCGCATCAGCAGTCCGTTCGCACGCGCTGCCAAGTGAAAGCGCTCCGCGAACCGCGCACCGGGCTCGCGCACGTCGAAGGCCGTGATCATTCCGCGCTGGCGCAGGTGATCGACAGGCTTGCCGTGGAGCCCTTCGCGCAGCCGGCCGACCAATCGTTCGGCACGACCGCGGTTGCGCCGCAATGCGTCTTCGCGCTCGAACAGGTCAAGCGTCGCGAGCGCCGCGCGGCAGGCCAGCGCGTTGCCGGTGTACGAATGCGAATGCAGGAAGCTGCGCGCCACGTCGTCGTCCACGAAGCCTTCGTAGATCGCATCGCGCGTCATCACCAAGGCGAGCGGCAGGTAGCCGCCGCTGATGCCTTTGGAGAGACACAGGAAATCGGGCCAGATGCCGGCCTGCTCGCATGCGAAGAAAGTGCCGGAGCGGCCGCAGCCCACTGCTATTTCGTCGGCGATGAGGTGCACCTCGTAGCGGTCGCACAGTGTGCGCACAAGGCGCAGGTATTCGGGGTCGTGCATCGCCATGCCGGTGGCGCATTGCACGAGCGGCTCGACGATCACGGCGGCGATGGACGCGTGCCGGTCGGCCAAGAGCGCTTCGAGTTCGGCGGCTGCACGCCGCGCCACGGCAACTGCGTCCTCGCCATGCCGTGCGGTTCGTGCATCGGGCGATGCGACGAGATGCGCGTTCGCGAGCAGCGGCGCGTAGGCATCGCGGAACACAGGAACGTCGGTCACATGCAGCGCTCCCAGCGTCTCGCCGTGGTAGCCGTGCCGCAGCGCGACAAAGTTCTGCTTGCCGCTTCGGCCCGCATTGCGCCACGCATGAAAGCTCATCTTCAACGCGATCTCCACGGCAGAGGCGCCATCGGAGGCATAGAAGCAATGGCCCAGCGCATGGCGCGTGAGCGCGGCCAGCCGCTCGGCCAGCTCCACGGCCGGCGCGTGCGTGCAGCCGGCGAGCATCACGTGCGAAAGCGTGTCGAGCTGGTCCTTCAGCGCGGCGTTGATGGCCGGATGCGCATGGCCGAAGAGATTGACCCACCACGAGCTCGTCGCATCGAGATAGCGGCGGCCGTCGTGGTCGTAGAGCCAGACGCCCTCGCCCCGCGCGATCGGCAGCGGCGGCACTGCTGCGAGCCGGATGCTCTGCGTGCATGGATGCCAGACATGGCGTCGGCTGCGCTGCTGCCAGTCTGTGTTTTTCGACGTTATGGGCGTCGTGGGAGAAGCAATCGTTGGCGGCATCCGCGCATTCCTTTGAGGGGCAAGGCGCGGGATCGTATCGATGCGAATCCGCTGCGGCAAACGACTGGAACAGGTGTGGACTGGCCAGCACTTGGGCGACGTTGGCAGGCATAGGCCGCTCGTTCCGGGCAACCTCGCGCAACACGACGGCTTCGCGTGCGGAGGCCGCCGCAGCGGACAAATGCAAGTTGTCTTGCAGACGCCAAAGATAGTGGCGGAATGTCTGGTTTCCGCCGATAGAAGGCTGTTTTTTCGTCTATCGGACAGCTCAATGACCGATCCGGACTAGAGAGGCTGCATCGCCCTTCAGTTCAGTTGCCGGGCAACCTGATCTCGCTGTGGCGCATGTGGTCGAGGTTGCCTTGCGACTCCAGTTGTCCCGCTTCGACCAATACTTTCACTCTCTGCACGAGGTACCCATATGGAATGTCTGCAAACTGATTGGACCCGCGCGTCGACGCCATGCCGACCACGCTCGCAACCTTTTTCCACGACGGCGCGCAAGCCGCAAGAAGGAACTCATCGATCTCGCGCGTCTGCGCTGCAGTCAGCCGACTCACTGCGTCCTGCTCATCCGGTTCCAGAAATGTGCTGGGGGCCCCATTCGGAGTGCCCGTGTCGAGTTCGGGAAACTGAAGAACCAGTGGGGCACGCAGCCTGGAAAGCATGTCCACGGTGACGTCACTGTGCGCATGCAGCAGCTTGTCCCGCGCAGGCCCCTCGGGTATGTTCCACAGCAATGCTTCAGCCTCCTCCAGCGCGCCGAGGGCACGTTCGTAGGCTTGGTACAACGCCTCAGCGTCTTGTTGTCTGATCATGGTTGGAGCGTATGTGACGATGCACCATGCATCAAGAGTCCGCCGACAGAGATCGGCATCCAGCATCTTTCGCATGACTGCTCCCAACAACCGTTCCTCGGTTCTCATTGCCTACGGCAATCTACCGGCCCGTCATGGCCCAAAGGAATTCCGATGTCCGAGATGCGGCGCTACGGCAAGCTGACCGACCGTTTCCTCGGACAGTGGATGCTGAACTGCACAGGCCCTGCGCGCTAGCCCAGCCCTACTTCCCCACCACCTCGAACGCCAGCACCTGCGTGATCTGGCTCGCGGCATTGAAGTTGTTGTCCGACACCAGCACCAGCGTGTCGTGCCCGTTGGCGAGCTTCGGGCCCCAGGTCATTCCCTCGATGTTGTCGAGCTTCTTCAGGCCCAGCGTGTTGAGGTTGAGCACCAGGCGCTTCTGCACGGGCATGTAGTCGGCGCCGGCCAGGCTCGCGATGGCGCGGACGTCGGTGGCACCGGCGGTGTCGATCTGGTAGAGCCGGATGTAGTTGACGTAGACGCCGTCGGCACCCTGCACGCCCGAGCGTTCGATCACGAGGAACTGGTGGTCGTTGATTGCCAGCATCTCCGAGACGCCGTTGTCCGCCGACTTGCCGGCGGCCGGTGCCGCGGGCAAGGCATCGATCGGGTACGCGACCTGGCGCAGCAGGTTGCCGGCGCGGTCGTACTGGGTGAAGCGCGAGACCGCGCCGCTGGCGATGGTCGGCAACGGGCCGTCTTCGTAGATCGGCGCCTCCATGCCTACCCACAGGCTCTTGCCGTCCGCGGCGAAGCTCAGGGCTTCGAAGGTCGCGTTGTTGCGCGAGCCTTTTTCCTCGGCCGGGAACATCTTGAACATGGGAATGGACGGCAGGATCGTGGCCGCCTGCCCGTCCTTGCCCATCTTCGCGACGAAGGGGTTCAGGCTCTTGGTGCGGTCGCCCTCGCTGCCCCACCACAAGGCACCGTCCTGCGGGTCGACGCGAAAGGATTCGGGGTCGGCCACGGTGCCGCCGGGCGCCGGGTCGCTGCTCGGATAGGGCTTGCCACCCGCGTCCTTCAGCGTGACGGACGAGCGGATCTGGATCGACGAGAAGCTCGTCGCGTCGTAGGCCAGTTCGGCCGTATGAAAGCGCGATGCGGTGCGGTCGTCGCTCAGGAAATACCAGGTTCCGGTGACCGGGTCGTAGTCGACGCCAGACAAGCCGCCCACGACGAAACCGTCGACCTTCAGGTCGTTGGCGAGCAACTGCTCGCCGATGAGACCAACGCTTTCGACGGTCCGTTCGGCCGGTGGTGCCGGAGGCGCGGGCGCCGGGGCCGGCGCTGGCGGAGGGGTCGAAGCGACGGGTGGCAGGAAGAAGCCGGAGCCACCGTCGCTGCCACCACCGCACGCAGCCAGCGCCAGGACGGCGCTGGCAACCAGGATCCGGAAAACCGGCGCTGCGAAAGAAGAAGAAAAGAAAGAAGCAGGCGGGAGCGAGGACATCGGCGGCGGTTCGTATGTGACGGACCGCGGGATGCTAGTGACGGCGAATGACGGATCGGTGAATACCGCCTGGCGTACTCAGCCTGTGTTCTTCCTGACCAGCGCCGTGATGTATTCGTCCAGCGAAGTCGCCCCGCGCTCCGGCTTTTCGGGCTCCTCCTTGTGCTCCAGCGTGATGCGGGTCATGGCGGCATACGACTTCGCCGCAGCCTCCGAAAACCCCAGCGCCCGGAACGCCTGCTCCCACTGCTCGGGCGGCGTCACCGCCACCTCCACAGGCCGCCCCAGCGCCTGAGAAAACGCCCGCGCAACATCGCCCGGCGAATAGCGCGCCGGCCCTTCGACATGGTGCGTTCCCGAAGCCTCGACCGCGCCCAGCATCAGCCGTGCGGCGAACTCCCCGAGGTCATGCGGCGCCACCATCGGCAGCTTGAAATCGGGCGGGTACATGCTGTGGACCTTGCCTTCCTTCTGCGCGGTTTCCAGCGAGGCGTCCCAGTTGCTCATGTAGTAAGCCGCGCGGATGGCGCTGACCGGTGCTACGCCGGATGCCCGCAGCGCCTGCTCCATCTCGTACAGCACGCCGAGGTCGCCGATGCCGTCGCCAGGCTGCGCGCCGTAGGCCGATTCGCAGACGATCTTCTCCAGCTTGCAGCCCTCGAGCGCCGCCACGATGGCGCGCATGCTCTTGCGCTCTTCGGCGACCGTGTCGCTCGACGGCGGCGCCGGCGGATTGAGCGCGAAGAGCCGTTGCCCACCCGCGATCACGCGGTGCAGCGCGGCCGTGTCGAACACGTCGACCTCGGCCACATGGGCGCCCTTCGTCTTCAGCGACTCGGCGTGGCGCGCGTCGCGCGTGACCACGGTGACCGGCTCGTTGCGCGCCAGCAGGGCTTGCGCAAGCGACGAGCCAACGTGGCCGGTTGCGCCCAGGATGATGTGCATCGCCATCTCCTTACGAGCGCTTCTCGGCGGCATGGCGCTTGCGCGTGGCGGCGCCCTTCTTCGCGGACGCCGAGCGCTCCGCTGCTGTGCGGGATGCTGCAGCTGCCCCACCCTTGTGGCCGCCCTTGCGCGACGGCGCATGGTTCTCGGCCTTGCCGCGACCCGATCCGCTCTTCTTGCCGCCGCCGGTTTCGGCATTCACCGTGGCCCACGCGCGCCTTTCTGCTTCGGCCTTGCCGACACCGCGGTGTTCGTAGCCTTCCTCGATGTGCTCGGCCTTGCGTTTCTGCTTGTCCGTGTAGGACGACTTGTCGCCTCTTGGCATGGTCATCGCTCCTTCAGGTTGATAAGAAGAAGCTTTCATGCTGGGCGCGCAGCCCGTGCCGTGGGTAAGAAGACGGACGCGATGCGCGTCAGCGTTGTCTGTCGTCGTCGCTGGCCTGGTCAGCCACCCGCCTTCATGCGCCGCAGGTGCGCCAGCATTTCCTCGCGGACCACGCGGGTGATGTGGCTGCGCCTGCCGTTCTCCAGCATGCCCAGCCGGCGCGCCACGGGCCGCCCCGGCAGTTGCAGCACGCACAGCGCGGGGTCGCTCTCCCAGTCGAAGTTCTTCAACAGCGGCGCCATCGTGAAGCCCACGTTCTTGCGCACCAGCTCCGCAATGGCGAGCAGCGAGTTGAGCTCAAGAAATTCCTTCGGCACGTACTGCAGCCGCCGCAGCATCTTGTCGATGCGCGCCCCGGTCGGCGTGCGCCGGTCGAAGCGGATGAAGGGATGGTTCGCGAACAGGCTCGCGATCGGCGTCTCGGGCGAGGCGATGCCCGAATTGGCGATGACGGTGAGCGACTCGTCGTAGCACCGCGTCCACAGGAGGCCCGGCACCTCGGGCCATTGGCGCTCGACGACCACGGCCGCATCGAGCTCGCCGCTGATCACGTCCTGCATCAGCTGCGACTGCTCGCGCACCCGCAGCTCGACCTCCAGGTTCGGGTGCAGCGACTTGAGCACCGCCAGCGTGCTCGACAGCAAGCCCATGGCCGAAATGAGCGAGCCGAGCTTGATGGTGCCGGCGATCTGGCGCTGGTCCTGCAGGTCGCGGCGCATCGACTCGTACTGCGCGAGCAGTTCCTCGGCGCGTGGCAGCAGCAGGTGGCCGGCGGGGCTCAGCACCATGGTGCGGCCGGTCTTGTCGAACAGCGGCTTCTTCATTTCCGCTTCGAGCGCGCGCATCTGCTGGCCCACGGCCGCCTGCGTGAGTGCCACCTGGTCGGCCGCGGCGGCAAAGGAGCCGCCACGTGCGGCAGCGACGAAGGTGCGGAGAAAGCGGATGGAACTCATGGCCGGAAGGTAAATAAATCCTTTATTAACTCTAAATGATTTTTAAATTTATTTTTTCCTGTACCTGCAAAACAATGCGGCCATCACCACTGCGCCACTGCACTACCGCCTTCCCGCGGCAGGCCGATGACAAACCTGCAACGCCATGACCATTCCTGAATATTTCCCCCTCGTCGATGTTTCCGGCACGCCGCACGCGCGCGGTGTGCAGCACGGCCGCGCCGTGCCCGAGCGCGTGGCCGGGGGCGTCGCGCTCTACCGCGCCCAACTGGGCCGCCGCGGGCTGGACGACGCCACCATCCGCCAGCTCGCGCAGTCGATGCTGCCGGTCATCGAGGCCTACGACGCGAGCTACCTCGAGGAGATGCGCGGCATCGCCGAGGGCGCGGGCGTGTCGCTCGAAGACGTGGTGATGATCAATTGCCGCACCGAGATGCTGTTCGGCTACGCCGACATGAAGCAGGCCCAGGCCGCCACCCCGCCCGCCGAACCGCCATCGAGCGAAGACGGCGACTGCACCGGTCTCGTCGTGCTGCCCGCGCGCTCGGCCACCGGCCGCCTCATGCACGCCCACAACTGGGACTGGCGCCAGGAATGCGTGGACACCGGCATCGTGCTGCGCATCCGCAGCCAGAACGGCCCCGACATGCTCACCTTCACCGAGGCCGGCGCACTCGCCCGCCACGGCTTCAACACGAACGGCGTATCGCTCACCGGCAATTCGCTGACCTGCGACGAGGACTTCCGCAAGGGCGCAGGCGTGCCGCTGGTGCTGCTGCGCCGCCGGGTGCTCGAAGCTGCCAATCTCGCCCAGGCGATGAAGACCATCTGGGCGTCGAAGCGCTACTGCGCCAACAACATGATCCTCGCGCAGGCCACCGGCAACGACGGCTCGGGCATCAGCCTGGAAACCTCGCCCGGCGAGATCTTCTGGACGCTGCCCGAGAACGACCTGCTCGTGCATGCCAACCACTGGATGTCGCCATCCGCCGTGATCAAGCTGCGCGACCCGGGCCTCCCGCAGCGGCCCGACAGCATCTACCGCCAGCACCGCGTGGAAAACGCGCTCGGCCGCATCGAGGGCCGCATCGACTGGTCCCACGTGAAGGCCGCGTTGGCCGACGAGTTCGGCAAGCCCGACGGCGTGCTGCGCACCCCCAAGCCGGCGGACTTCAGCAGCATCTCGGCCACCGTGGCCACCACGCTCATGGACGCGGCCAACCGCGTGATGTGGGTGGCGCGCAAGCCTTACGAGGCGCGCAACTTCCAGGAATACACGCTGTAAGTCCGGCCGCCCTCTTCTTCTTTCATTCGCAGATTTACTTTCATGACCGCCACCACCGAAGCCCCCGCCGCCCTGGCCGAACAGCGCGCCCGCGCCATCTACGACCTGGGCCCGAGCACCATCTATGCGTCGCGCAGCGACCCGCGCTTTTCGTACTGCACCTATGTGCCCGAGCACATCGGCCAGCCCGGTGCGCGGCCGATGCAGCTGGTGGTGGTGGTGCACGGCACCGGCCGCGCCTTCGTCAACTACCGCGAGGCCTTCAGCGGCTTTGCCAAGTGGAACGACTGCATCGTGCTGTGCCCGCTGTTCCCGGCGGGCGTGCGCGGCGACGGCAACCGCGACGGCTTCAAGCACCTCGTCGAAGCCGACATCCGCTACGACCAGATCCTGCTGGACATGGTGGCCGAGGTGGGCGAGAAGTTCGGCTGCGACTTCAGCCGCTTCGCGCTCTTCGGCTATTCGGGTGGCGGCCAGTTCGTCAACCGCTTCGCGATGCTGCACCCCGAGCACCTGTGGGCCGTGTCGATCGGCGCGCCGGGCTCGGTCACGCTCATCGACCCCGAGCAGGGCTGGTGGGTCGGCACGAAGGATTTCGAAACCCGCTTCGGCAAGCCGATGAACCTCGAGGCGCTGCGCCGCCTGCCGGTGCACATGATCGCGGGCAAGGCCGACATCGAGACCTGGGAGATCACGCACAAGCCCGGCGGCAAGTTCTTCATGCCCGGCGCCAACGACGCCGGCCGCACCCGGCCCGAGCGCCTCGAAACCCTGCGCCGCTCCTTCGAGGCGGCTGGCGTGAAGGTTGCGTTCGACCTGCTGGACAACGTGCCGCACAACGGCCTCGCCTGCGTGGGGCATGTGCAAGACTTCTTCGCGAAGGCCCTGCACGACCTGCGCGCCGCGCCGTCGCCGGCCTGACGCTCACCTCCACTCACCAGAGAAGAAAGAAGGCCCATGTTCCGTTTTGCAGCGGCACGCATCGCGATGGCGATTCCCACACTGCTCATCGTGGCGGTGTCGGTGTTCGTCCTGATACGGCTCATTCCCGGCGACCCCGCGCAGTTGCTGCTCGGCGACCTGGCCACGCCCGCGAGTCTCGCGGACCTGCGCGCCCGCCTCGGGCTGGACCGCTCGCTGCCGGCGCAGTTCGGCATCTGGTTCGGCCATGTGCTGCAGGGCGACCTGGGCACCTCGATCAACAGCGGGCAGGACGTGCTCTCGCTCGTGGCCGACCGCTTCCTCATCAGCGGCCGCATCGTGCTGGTGGCGGTGGCGCTGGCCGCCATGGTGGCGGTGCCCGCCGGCATGATCGCCGCGTGGAAGCAGAACCGCGCGCCCGACCTGCTGCTGGTCGGCTCGGCGACGCTGCTGGTGTCCATTCCGACTTTCTGGCTCGGCCTGTTGCTGCTGCTGTTGTTCGGCCTGAAGCTCGGCTGGCTGCCGGTGGTGGGCTACGTGGGCATCGCCGAGGACTGGAAGAACGGCCTGCTCTACCTGGTGCTGCCGATCCTCACGCTGTTCCTGCACGAGATCGGCGTGCTCATGCGCATGGCGCGCGCCAGCACGCTCGAAGTGCTGCGGCTGGACTACATCACGCATGCGCGCGCCAAGGGTTTGTCGGAGCGGGCGGTGCTGATGCGCCATGCCTTCAAGAACGCCTTCGGCCCGACCTGGACGCTGATCGGCCTGGTGCTGGGCAACCTGCTCGGGGGCATCGCGGTGGTGGAGACGGTGTTCACCATTCCCGGGCTCGGCCGGCTGCTGGTCGATGCGATCTTCGCGCGCGACTACCCGGTGATCCAGGGCTGCCTGCTGTTCGTGGCCGTGATCTACGTGGTTGTGAACCTCGTGATCGACCTCTGCTATCCCCTCTTCGACCCTCGCGTCGCCGTCGAATGAGCACGAAGATGACCCGCAAGAAACGCATCCCCCTCAACGCCGTGATCGGCATCGTCATCGTCGGCCTGATCGTGGCCGCGGCGCTCGTCAGCCTCGTGTGGACGCCGCACGATCCGCTGCGCATCAACTTCGGCTCGCGCCTGAAGCTGCCCGGCGGGCGCTACCTGCTGGGCACCGACGAGTTCGGCCGCGACGAGCTCTCGCGCCTCATGGCCGGCGCTGCCACCAGCGTGTGGATCGCCGTGCTCACGGTGACCTTCTCCATCGTGGTGGGCAGCATCGTCGGCGTGCTGACCGGCTTTTTGCGCGGCTGGACCGACCGCATCGTGATGGCCTTCAACAACGCGCTGCTGGCGTTCCCGGGCCTCTTGCTGGCGCTGGGCCTGCTCGCGGTGGTGGGCGCGAACCAGTACGGCATCGTGCTCGCGCTGGGCCTGGCCTACACGCCGTCGGTGACACGGATCGTGCGCGGCACGGTGCTGTCGCTGCGCGAGAAGGAATTCATCGAGTCGTCGCGCGTGCTCGGCAACTCCGAGCTCTACACGATGGTGCGCCACGTGCTGCCCAACTGCACCGCGCCGCTCACGGTGCTGGCCACCTCGATGTTCGGCTGGGTCATATTGGCTGAGAGCGCGCTGTCGTTCCTCGGGCTGGGCGTGCCGCCGCCGGCGCCGACGTGGGGCAACATGCTTGCCTCGGCCCGTCCGTTCATGGCGCAGGCCAGCTACCTCTCCATTCTTCCGGGCCTGTGCATCGCGCTGACGCTGCTGGGCATCAATCTGCTGGGCGACGCGGTGCGCGACTGGCTCGATCCGCGCATGAAGGGCGTGCAATGAACCCAACGAACACCCCCTTGGTCAGCGTCGAAGGCCTGACGCTCGCCATCGGCCTCGGCGGCCGCGAGATCGTGCGCAACGTGTCCTTCGACATCGCATCGGGCGAGATGGTCGGCATCGTGGGCGAATCGGGCAGCGGCAAGACGCAGGCCGCTCGCGCCCTCATGGGCCTCACGCCGCCGCCGCTGGTGCGCACCGCTGGCCGCATTCTTTTCGAGGGCGAAGACCTGGCGCTCGCCAAGCCGGCACGACTGCGCGAGCTGCGCGGCGCGCGCGTGGGCATGGTGTTCCAGGAACCGATGACCTCGCTCAACCCGTCGATGACGATTGGCGAGCAGCTCGGCGAAGCGCTCGCCCTGCACCGCCGCGACCTTTCGGCCACCGCGCGACAGGCGCGCATCCTCGACATGCTGGCGCGCGTCGGCATCCGAGACCCCAAGGGCGCGCTCGGCGCCTGGCCGCACGAGTTCTCGGGCGGCATGCGCCAGCGGATGATGCTGGCCTCGGTGATGCTGCTGGAACCCGCATTGCTGATCGCCGACGAGCCCACCACCGCGCTCGATGCCGTGGTGCAGCGCGACGTGCTGGAGCTGATGGTCGGCCTCACGCGCGAACATCAAACGGCTGTGCTGATGATCAGCCACGACCTGCCGATGGTCGCGCGCTTCACGCAGCGCATGGTCGTGATGCGGCACGGCGAAGTGAAGGAAACCGGCCACACCGAAGACCTGCTCGAACACCCGAAGCACGAATACACCCGCGAGCTGCTGCAGGCGATGCCGCGCCGGCTGCCCGCGCGTGAGGTGGTCGATGAAGCGCCGGTCGTCGAAGTGCGCAACCTCGTGGTCGACTACCCCGGCCACCGTCGCCTCTTCGCCAAGGCGGTGCCCAAGCGCGCACTGCATGGCATCGACCTCGTGGTGCGCCCGCGCGAAGTGGTCGCGGTCGTCGGCGGTTCGGGCTCGGGCAAGACCACGCTGGGCCGCACCATCGCCGGGCTCCTGAAGCCGAGCGGCGGCGAGATCCTGTTCCGCGGCCGCTCCATCGCGCGCTCGGACCCCGGCTGGTTCGACTACCGGCTGCAATGCCAGATGGTGTTCCAGGACCCGTACGCTTCGCTCGATCCGCGCATGACCATCGGCCAGCTGGTCGGCGAAGGGCTGCGGCTGGTCAAGGGCATGTCGTCCGCCGACAAGGCCAGGCGCGTGGCCGAGGTGCTCGATGAAGTCGGGCTTGGCACCGCCTATTCGCCGCGCTATGCGCACGAACTCTCGGGCGGCCAGCGGCAGCGCGTGGCGATCGCGCGCGCACTCGTGCGCCGGCCTGCCTTCGTGATCGCCGACGAGCCGGTGTCGGCGCTCGACGTGACCGTGCGTGCGCAGGTGCTCGAGCTCTTCGCCGAACTGCAGAAGCGCCACGGCTTCTCGTGCCTCTTCATCAGCCACGACCTCGGCGTGGTCGAGCAGGTGGCCGACCGCGTGATCGTGATGCAGGACGGCCGCATCGTCGAACAAGGCTCGCGCGACACCGTGTTCGATGCGCCCCGGCAGGACTACACGCGCAAGCTGCTTTCGGCCATTCCGGCGCTGGAGCCGACCGAGGCCGGCGGCGTGCGGCTGCGCTGGCGCTTTGGCGCCGAGACCGCTCTCGCCTGATCACGTCCCCTTCTTTTCGTTTCTGTCTGCAGGAGTACTTCATGCCCAGTTCCCGCTTCCGACTCGCAGCCCTTGCCGGTGCCGGCCTTGCATCTCTCGCATGCGGCCCGGCGTTCGCCCAGACCACCATCACGGTGGCCCAGCCCGCCGACATCCGCTCCACCAACCCGGGCGTGAACCGCGACAACACCACCGACGGCGTGGTGCTGAACATCGTCGAGGGGCTGGTCGGCTACCGCATGGACGGCAGCGTGGGTCCGCTTCTGGCGCAGTCGGTCGAGGTGTCGAAGGACGGCCTCACCTACACCTTCAAGCTGCGCAAGGGCGTGAAGTTCCACAACGATGCGCCGATGACCTCGGCCGACGTCGCGTGGAACTGGAAGCGCTACATGGACCCGAAGACCGACTGGCGCTGCACCAGCGAGTACGACGGCCGCAACGGCCTGAAGGTGGTCGAGACCACCACGCCCGACGACGGCACCTTCGTGATGAAGATCAACAAGCCCTCGGCCGTGTTCCTCGACACGCTCGCGCGCACCGACTGCGGCATGACGGCCATCCTGCACAAGAGCTCGGTCAAGGCCGACGGCAGCTGGGACAAGCCCGTGGGCACCGGCCCCTTCAAGTTCGGCGAATGGAAGCGCGGCGAATACGTCACGGTGACCGCCTTCAAGGGCTACACCTCGCCGGCCGGCGCCACCAAGTCGGACGGCTACACCGGCCTGAAGACGCCGCTGGTCGACACGGTGAAGTTCCTCGTCGTGCCCGATGCGGCCACTGCGGCGGCCGGGTTGAAGTCCGGCGCCATCGACGCGGGCCAGATCACCTCGAGCGATGCGCAGGAACTCAAGAACGACCGCAACCTCGCGGTGCAGGCCCCGCCCGAGGCCATCAAGAACGTGCTGCTGATCCAGACGCGCGACCCGCTGCTGAAGAACCAGAAGCTGCGCCAGGCCATTGCGGCCTCGCTGGACATCGAGCAGATCGTGGCGGCCGCCTCCGAAGGGCTGGGCTCGGTCAACAACTCGGCCATCCACAAGGGCTCGGCCTTCTACAGCGCGGCGCAGAAGAAAGGCTGGCACTACGACCCGGCGCAGGCGGCCAAGCTGCTCCGCGAAGCCGGCTACAAGGGCGAGAAGATCACCATCCAGACCAACAAGCGCGCCCATGTGCCCAGCTACACGGTGGCGGTGCTGGCGCAGGCCATGATGCAGTCGGTGGGCATCAACGCGCAGATCGAGGTGCTCGAATGGGCCACGCAGTTGGACCGCTACAACAGCGGCAACTACCAGATGAGCTCGTTCAGCTATTCGTCGCGCCTGGATCCGGCGCTGAGCTACGAACAGTTCTCGGGCCCAAAGGACAAGCAGGCGCGCAAGGTGTGGGAAGACCCGCAGGCGCTCAAGCTGATCGACGACAGCTTCGCCGAATCCGACCCGAAGAAGCGCCAGGCCCTGTTCGACCAGATCCACGCGCTGATGCTCCAGCAGGTGCCGATGGTGATGCTGTTCAACGGCCTCGACGCATGGGCCACGCGAAAGCGCATCAGCGGCTTTGCGGTGTGGGAAGGCAAGCCGCGGATGTGGGGCGTGTCGGTGGCGGCTAAAGCGGGCTGAGGCCCGGTTCGGGCGGCGTCGCGAGCGACGCGACCATCGCGAGGATGGTGTCGCCGAAGCCGCCGCGGGCGCGCGCATCGGTGCGTGCACTGGTCATCACCCGCGGCCCTGCGCTCCATGCGATACGGGCGCCTGCCGCCTGCAAAGCCTCGACCAGTGCCACGTCTTCGCTGCACGCGAGCGGCTGGAAGCCGCCCACGCGGCAGTAGGCCTCGGTCGACACGCCCAGGTTGGCACCATGGATGTGCCGGTGGCCGTCGGCATCGACGTAGTGCGTCGCGAAATGCGCCTGCACCGCGCTGCCTTCCAGGCCGTACACGCCCCAGTCTTCCACGCCGATCGAGCCGCAGACGACGTCGGCGTTCTCGGCCAGTTGCTTGACCAGCCAGTCCGGCGAGACGAGCGTGTCGGCGTCGGTGAAGGCGAGCCAGCGCGCGCCGCCGACGACGAACAGATCCGCGCCGCGGGCCCGTGCGATGCCGACATTGCGGGCGTCGAGCGCGATGCCGGTGACGGGATATTGCGCGACCACCGCGCCCGTCGAATCGCTGCAACTGTCGAGCACCACCGCCACGCCGACCGTTTCACCGAAGAGCGCCGGGTGTGCCGCGGCATGCAGCACCGCCTCGAGCGCCGCGCCGATGCGTTCGCCCTCGTTGTGCGCGGGAATGACGACGCCGATCATCGGATGCCCTCGCGCTCGGCCACCGAGCGGCTGTCGCGGGTCCAGACCTGCATCACGAAATCGTCTTCTTCATGGAGCGCCAGCCGGGCGAGCCCGAGCGCGGCGAGCGCGCCGTGGACGTCCTTCGTGGACAGACTGCGCTGCGCGAAATCGGGGCGCCAGTCGCAGGCAACGAGGGTGCCGTCGGCTTCCAGCGTTTCTTCGCAGCAGCTGGCCAGGCGCTGCATGTCGTTGCGGTCGAGAAAGTAGCCCAGCTCGCTCAGCACGATGAGGTCGAAGCGGCCGTCCTCGCGCGGCCAGTCGGCAGGCAGCACATGCTGCGCGATGCGCACGTTGGCGCGGCCCTCGGTGCGCTTTCGCGCAAGCGCCACCGCATGCGCCGAGAAATCGCTCGCCAGCAGATGGTCGCAGCGGTGCGACAGCGCCAGCGTGAGCTCGCCGATGCCGCAGCCCGGCTCGTACACCCGCCGGTAGCGCGCCTGCGGCAAGGCCGCCAGCAGCAGCGCCCGCTTGCGCGCCTCGTACCAGCGCTGGCGCAGCGCATAGGGGTCTTCGCTGGCCGAATAGAGCGCATCGAAGTACGGCCGCTGGTCGTTGTTGCCGGCGCTCACAGGAAGATCACCTCGAAGGGGCGCGCCGCGCGCTGGACGGTGGTGGCGCGAAGCACCGGGCCGGAGCCGGTGGATGCATCGCGCCGCAGTTGGCTGGTGAACGCGTTGACGGCCGCGCGCTTGCGCCGCACCGCCTCTTCGCTGAGCGGGAGCCGGAAGGCGTGCTGCCAGGGCATGCGCACGTCGCCGGGGCGCGACCAGTGCCAGCCCCACACGGGCACTTCCGCGAGCCGCGCGCCGGTGCTCGCGGCGGCCAGCGCGCAGGCCTCGCCGGTCGCTTCATGGTCGGGGTGGCCGTCGAGGCGCCAGGTGGTGAACACCACGTCGCCGGGCCGCAGCAATGGAACGAGCCGCGCCGCGAGCACGGCGCGCAGCGCTTTCAGGCCGCCATCGGGCAAGCCCAGGCGAATGGGTTCGATGGCGAGGCCGAGGCACTGCAGCGCCTTCAGGCTCTCGCGCGGCCGGGTGCGTGCAAGCCGCTCGACGGGCCATTCGGTCGAGCCCCGGTGGCTGGCGGTGCCGTCGGTGACCGCAATCACCTCGACGGGTCGGCCGCACGCGGCCAGTTGCGCGAGCAGGCCGCCGACCGAGAGCACCTCGTCGTCGGGATGCGGCGCGACGACCACCGCGCGGGCGTTCTTCGGAACCAGGTCCTGCGGGGTGATCGCGGGCAGGCGTGCCAGGCCGGGCCAGCGGCTCCACTCGGCCTCCGTCGTGCCCTCCCCCCGGATGGCGCGTCGTTGCGCTACAGCGTCCATGACGATGGCTCCTCTTCCTCGTTCACAGCGAATTGACCGAGGGCGGCAAGATCGCGCTCGGCATGGCTCTGGCGCAGGAACACCGGCAGGTCCGCCATCGCGCGCGCGAAGCGCGGGTCGCGGCAGAGCGGGCCCGCGCCGACCGCGCGGCCGGCGTGGTGCATCACCTCGTCGGCGGCCTTCTCCACGGCGAGGCGGGCGCGCAAGGCGATGCGCTGCGCGTTGTCCTGCGGATGGCGGTCGATCCAGGCGGCGGCTTCACGCAGTTGCGCGGCCGCCGCGGTCAGTGCGACGTCGATGGCGCCTAGGTGTGCGAGGCGGTGGGCGTCCGGCTTGGGCCCCTTGCGCTGCTGGACCATGCGCGCAATGCCGAGCACGCCGCCGAACCAGCAGGCCGCGATGCCCGCGCCGCCTTGCCAGAAGCCGGCGCGGCTCACATAGTCGCCGGGCCGGCCGATCTGCGTGGCCACCGCGCGGTTGAACCGGACATCGACGCTGGCGCTCGCGGCCATGCCGACGGCATGCCAGCCGTTCTCGGTCACCCAGACGGTGGGCTGGTCCATGGCGACGGCCGCCAGGCACGGCTCGCTGGCCGCATTCCAGCAGCTCACGACAGCGTGCGACACGGTCGCTGCGCCCGAGCACCAGGCCTTGGTGCCGGTCAGGCGGACGCGGCCGTTCTGTTGCGCATCGAGCGTGACGCGTGCATCGGGCGGCTCCGCGCACCACGTTCCCCAGGAAGCGCCTGCCGGCGTGTCCGGGGCGCCGCCGAGTTCGGCCAGGATGGCGAGCGCGTCGGTGTGCCCCTCGAACAGCTTCACCAGGGAGAGGTCATGCGCCGCCACCTCGGCCAGCACGCGCCAGCGCGCGAGGGTCTGGCCGGCGCCGGGCCGCGGAAGCGCGTCGATGCGGGCATCGACCAGATGCTTCAGCACTAAGTCGCCGCCGTGGCGAAGCTGCAATTGCAGGAGGGCATCGTCGGGAGCAGGTGGAAGCATGACGGTGGGCCACGTGAATCGAAAGAAAAAGAAATTTCGACCCAAGGTAGGCAAGCCATGCAACGCGAATCGTCGGTGGGCAGCCTTCGCCCGTGTAGGAGGAACCGAAGAACGCGGCCACGGCCCATGGCTCCATCCATTGCCGACAGCCCCGGCCGCCGACGCAGGCAACGGTCTAGCGGCGCGTTGGCGCCGCTCAGTTCCCGCCGCCGCCCTCGCGCAGGCGTCCGAGGCCCAGCTTCTCCATCGCCTCGTGCGCCTCCACCACCATCAACGCCACTTCCGCCACCGTGACCCGCAGCGTGGTGGCACGCGTGCGCATGTGTTCGTAGGCCTTGGCTTCGGTCAATGACTGCGTCTCGGCCAGCATGCGAACGGCCTTCTCGATCTGCCGGCGCGACTTGATCGTTTCTTCGAGCTTGCTGACCTTGCTCTGCAGCCGCTCTTGGTAGCCGCGCGACGAACGCGCCAGCACCAGCGTGCTCAGCACGCCCGACGAACGGAACGGCCGGGTCAGCACGCCGTGCGCACTGGTGTCGAGCAGCAGCTTCAGCGTGGTCGGGCTCTCGTAGTCGGACAGTGCGATCAGCGTTGCTTCCACCGCGCTGGCGCACCAGCTGGTGCTGTCCTGCAGTTCCTGCGAGACCTGGAAAAAGATCACGTCGCACCCGGTGGGCGGCGCAGGGGGAAAGGGCCAGATGATCTTGAGCCGGCAGCCGATGCGCTTGAGCTGGTCGAGAAGGATGTCGCGATCTTCGCCCGGCGGGTACACCACCGCGACGCAGATGCTGCGCAGGTCATCGTAGAGGCGACGCAAGCTGCTCATCGCGTCAACTCAGCCAGAACTCGGAAAAACCGAAGGTCGACAGATACGGGTCGGGCTTGACCGGGCCCGCCCCTTCCCACAGCAGGTCGAACTGCCCGTCGCTGCGGCACACGCCGATGCGGGGCGTCAGGAACGTGTGGTTGTTCTCGGCATCGATGGACAGCGGCCCCTCGGGCGACTCGAAGCGCACCGAGCGCACGGCGTTGACGAGCTTGCGCGTGTCCAGGCTGCCGCTGCGCTCCAGCGCCCGCGCGAACAGGTGGACCTGGCTGTAGGCCGCCTCGGACCACATGCTGGTGGGCCGGTCGCCATAGCGCTTGCGCCACAGCGCGATGAAGCGGTCGTTGCGCTCGTTCTTCAGCGAACTGAAGTAGGTGGCCGAGGTGATGTGCCCCGCGCAGGCCTCGGCGCCGGTCATGCGGACTTCTTCTTCCACCATCGACAGGCTGGCGATGGGCATGCGCTGCGGATCGAGCCCGTGCTCGCGGTAGATCTGGTACAGGCGCCGGGCCGACTGGCCGACGATGGTGCAGAAGATGACGTCGGGCTGCGCATCGGCGATGTCGCGCATGACGTCCTGCAGTTGCGTCTCGGAGGCCTCCAGCGGCACGTAGACCTCGTCGAGGATCTCGCCGCCGTGCTGCTCGACCATCTCGCGCATCACACGGTTCGACTCGCGCGGAAAGATGTAGTCGGCGCCGATCAGGAAGAAGCGCCGGCCCCGGTTCTTCAGCAGGTAGGCCGCGAGCTGCACGCTGTTCTGGTTGGGCACCGCGCCGGTGTAGATGACGTTGGACGAGTACTCGAAGCCCTCGTAGAACGAGCAATACCAAAGAAGAGCGTTGTTGCGCTCGATCACCGGCAGCACGGCCTTGCGGCTGGACGAGCGCGAGCAGCCGAAGATCACGTTGACCTCGTCCTCCAGCAAGAGCCGGGTCGCGAGCCGCCGGTACTCATCGGCATCGCCCTTGGGGTCGTAGGCCACCGGCAGCAGCGGGCGGTCGAGCACGCCGCCAAGGCCGTTGATTTCCTCGATGGCCAGCGCGGTCCCGAAGAAGTGTTCCGACTCGGTCACGCCGGTCGCGCCCGAGCGCGAATGCAGCACGCCGATGCGCCAGCCGTCTTCGGCGGGGGCGGGTTTCTCAGTGGTCATCGGCTTTCTCCATCGTCATTCAAGAAGGCACCAGCAGAATCCGTGCCTCCGCGTCCGAAGTCAGACACGCAGGTGATCGAAAACGGACGCTGCGGCGCCTGGGGCCTTCGCATTTCCCTCGTCCACCAACTCGCCCTGCTTGAGCACCACGTAGCGGTCGGCCACCTGGAGCGCGAACGGCACGTTCTGCTCCACGATCAGCATCGCGGTGCCGCGCCGGGCGCGTTCGTCCAGCAGCGCGCGGGCCAGCCGGTCGATCACCGAGGGTTGCAGCCCTTCGGTGATCTCGTCCAGCAGGATCATCGTGGGTCGCATCATCAGGGCACGGGCTAGCAGCAGCATTTTCTGCTCACCGCCCGAGAGCGTGCCAGCGTCCTGCTTCAGCCGGGTCTTGAAGACCGGGAACAGCGGCTCGATGTCCGCAAAGCGCTCGTCGAATACCGACTCCTTCGCGAGGCCGAGCCGCAGGTTGTCTCGGATGCTCAGGTCGGCGAACAGCGCCTGCTCCTGCGCCGCATAGGCGATGCCCTGGCGCGCGATGCGGTGCGGCGGCTGCCGCGTGATGTCCTGCCCGTTCAGGTGGACGTGGCCGGCCTTCTTGGGCAGGTAGCCCATCACGGTCTTGAGCAGCGTGCTCTTGCCCATGCCGTTCTTGCCCAGGAGCGCCACGGCCTCGCCAGCTGCGATGTCCAGCGACAGTCCGCGCAGCACCACGGAAGCCCCGTAGCCGCTGCTCAGACGTTCCAGCCGCAATGCCTTCGTCTGGTCTTCGCTCATTGGTGCACCCTTGGCGCTGCGCGCCTTCCCGCCAAGCGGGAGCGAGCTTGCTTGGGGGCGGCCCGGCGCGGCGCTCATGCGGCCTCCTGCGGTGCGTGTGCGCTGCCGGCGTAGATGGTCTTCACCAGCGGCGAATTCACCACCTCCTCGAAGCTGCCCTGCATCACGATGGTTCCCTGATGCAGCACCACGATGCGGGTGGCGATCTGCTCGACGAAATCGAGATCGTGTTCCACCAGCAGGCAGCACAGGCCATGCCGGTGCGCGAGCGAGGCCAGCACTTCGCCGATCTGCGAACGCTCGGTCTTGGTGAGGCCCGCGGTTGGCTCGTCGAGCAGCACGATGCGCGGCTCCAGCGCCAGCACCATCGCGAGTTCGAGCGCCTGCTGTTCGCCGTGCGAGAGATCGCGCGCCACGGTGGACAGCTTGGCGTCGAGCCCGGTGGTGCGCACCACGTCGAGCGCATAGGCCGGCAGGCGAAGCGCGGCCTCCTGCCGTACCAGCGAGGGCTTCTCGAGCAAGGTGCCCGCGATGCGAAGGCACTGCGCCACCGTGAGCGACTCGAAGATGTTGGCGTTCTGGAACTTGCGCCCGAGGCCGAAGCGCACGCAGGCCTCGGGCGGCAGGTCGCGGATATCGTGGCCGCACAGCCTCACGGTGCCGGCGCTGCGCTCGGCGCCGTCGCTCATGCAGCGCATCAACGTGGTCTTGCCCGCGCCGTTCGGGCCGATCAGCTCGCCGGCGCGCGATTCCAAGTCAATGCCCTGCAGCACCTTGAGCGCGCCGTAGTGCTTCGCCACCTGCTGCATGGACAGGGCCGGCACGGTTGTCTGTGCCGCTGCGCTCTTGCCCTGCCGTGCTTCGAGTGCCGGAACGCGCGCGGCGATGCGGCCCAGCCCGAAGGGCTTGAGCAGCAGCGGCACCAACCCCTGCGGCAGCAGCACGATGACCAATACGAAGGCCACGCCCACGATGAGCTGCCACGCGAACGGCATGCTGCCGCTGAGGTAAGCCGTGGCCACGTTGATCAGCACCGCGCCGATCAACGGTCCCCAGAGCGTGCCCCGCCCGCCCAACGCGACCCAGATGATCAGCTCGGTGCCCAGCGCGAAGCCGGTGAGCTCGGGTGCCACCACGCCGCTGAACGCGCCGTAGCCGAAACCCGCGATGCCCGCGACCATCGCCATGACGGTCAGCAGCGCGATCTTGACCGCCGCGGTCGGAATGCCCAGGTAGGTGCAGCGCGACTCGTTGTCGCGAATGGCGGCCAACACCCGCCCGGCGTCGCTGCGCACCAGCAGCCAGCCCGGGAGGCCAAACAGCACGAGCATGCCGCCGGCCACCCAGTACCAGGCCTCGATCGAGAGGTCGAAGCTCTCGTAGCCAGTCAGGCCCGAGCTGGAGCCGGTCCACTGGCCGCCCGACAGCAGCAGTTGCGTCAGCACGATCGGCAACACCAGCGAGATGACCGTCGCGAAGAACGGCGAAGCGCCCCGGTAGAACGACAGCCAGCCCACCAGCGCTCCGACCGCCGCGCTGACGGCGATGGCGGCGCCCAGCGCCAGCAGCGCCGTCGACATGCTGAAACCGCTGTGCGTGAACACCAGCCCCGCCGCATAGGCGCCGATGCCGAAGAAGGCCGACTGGCCGAAGCTCAGGTAGCCCGTGTAGCCCCACAGCACATCGACCGTGATCGCGGCAATGGCGAAGAAGAAGGCCTTGACGAGGATGTTGAGCAGGTAGGTGTCGAACACCCAGGGCCCGGCCACGATCAGCAGCAGGCCGATGCCGCCCAGCACCGAGAGCCCGCGGCCCGAGCGCAGCGTGGCGCGCAGCGAAGCAGGCGCCGTGGAAGCGATTGCCATGTTCTCAGCCACGGGCAAACCCCTTCGGACGGATGCGCAGCGTGACCGCCGCGAGCACCGCGATGGTCAACCCGCCGAGCACCGGATTGGCATAGGTGCTCACCAGCACCTGGCAGGCCCCGAACACCACGCAGGTCAGCAAGAGGCTCGGCATCGAATGGCCCGACACCATGACCAGCATGAAGGCGCTCACCAGCCAGGGCAGCCCCATGTTCGGATCGACGCTGGACAGCGGCGTGATCATCGTGCCCGCCAGCGTGCCCAGCCCCGCCCCCAGGCTGAAGGTGATGAAGCGCACGCGTCCCGCGTGGATGCCCAGGCCGCTGGCCAGTTCCTCGTTCATGATCACCGCGCGCGTGCGGATGCCGAAGCGCGTGCCGTTCAGCAGCGCGGTGAGCAGCAGGCACAGCGCGATGGCGATGGGCACCAGCAGCAGGCGATAGGCCGAGTAGTCCACGCCGCCGATCGACCAGGTGCCCGCAAGCGGCGCGTCGACGAACTGCACCTCGCGGCCAAAGGCCATCACGATCGACTGCCCGATGACGATGCCCAGCCCCCAGGTCGCGAGGATGGCGTCGAGCGGGCGCTTGTAGAGCGGCTTCACGATCAGCCACTCCACCGCCATGCCCGCCACGATGCCGACCGCCAGCGCCAGAGGCCAGCTCAGCCACGGATCGAGCTTGAGCTGGGTCACCACGTAGCTCGCATAGCCGCCCAGCGTGAGCAGCGCGCCGTGGGCGAAATTGACGATCTTCATGACCCCGAAGATCATCATCAGCCCGGCGGTGACGATGAAGAGCATCGCGGCGGTCGTGAGCAAATCCAGCAACAGCACCATGTGGCGGCCTTTGTCTCTTTGTCTTCGACGTTATTTCAGGTTCGGGCACTGGGCGCCGGGATCGACGCTCGCGAAGGTCTCCAGGATCTTGATCGATCCATCCGCCTGCACCTGCCCCAGGCGCATCGACAGCGGCGTGTGGCGGCTCTTGTTCATCGACACCGCGCCGCGCGGGCCGGTGAACGACACCTCGCCGAGCGCCTTGACCACCTTGGCCGCATCGGTCGAGCCGGCCTTTTCAACGGCAGCCTTGTAGAGGAAGAACGCCTCGTACTGCGGCTCCGACAACTCGTTGGGTGTCTTCAGGTCGGCGCCGAACTTCTTCTTCATCGCATCGAGAAATTTCTTGTTCTCAGGAATGTCGATGCCCGTGAGGTACGAAGCCGACATGTACATGCCGCCGGCCACGTCGCCCATCGTCTTTGCCGTGCCCTCGTCGATCGCGAGGTTGCCGTAGGGCAGCGTGAGGCCCGCGCCCTTGAGCTGCTTGGCCAGCGAGACGTTGGGCGCGCCGCCCGCGGTGGCGCTGACGAGCGCGTCGGGCTTGGCGGCACGCAGCTTGGAGATCACCGAGGTCCAGTCGCTGCCGTCGATCGGCAGGTATTCCTCGCCCACCACCTTGCCGCCCTTCTGCTCGATGTACTTGCGGGTGAAGTCGAGCATGCCGCGGCCGAAGGCGTAGTCGTTGCCGACCAGGAAGAAGGTCTTGGCGTTCTTGCTCTTGAGGAAGTAGTCGACCACCGGTGCGACCTGCTGCTCGGGCACCCAGCCGTTCACGTACATCCAGTTGTTGCACGAGCGCCCCTCGTAGAACGAGGTGTAGATGTAGGGCACCTTGCCCTTGCTCACCACCGGCAGCGCCGCATTGCGCGCCGCGCTGTTCTCCATCGCGATGATGGCCGCCACCTTCTTCTGGAACACCAGCGTGTCGAAGGCCTTCTGCGCGCCGACGGCGCCGGAGGCGTCGTCCACGATCTCCAGTTCGACCTTGCGGCCGAGGATGCCGCCGGCGGCATTGATCTCGTCGACGGCCAGCTGCGACGACTGCACCGCGGCCGGCGCCACGACGCTGTTGGCGCCCGACAGGCCGACCGCCACGCCGATGCGAAGGGGGTCGGCGGCCTGGGCGTGGGCTGCCAGCAAGGTGGCGGCCGTCATGGCGCCGAGGCGCAGGAGGGAAGCGATCTTCATGTTCAGAGTCCTCTTGGGGGTCGATGGAAAAGTTGAGTGGGTGACAGCGGAAAAAGAAACCGTGGGTTCAGTGCCGCGGCAGCGGCCAGCCCGTGCCCAGCATCGGGTCGTAGATGTCGTCGCGGCGATCGCGCAGCACGTCGTTGAACGCGTTCAGGTGGCGCGCCTGGCGCGATGCCTTGAGGTTGATGCGGGCAAAAAGAATCTCCTCGCCATCGTGCGAGGCGGGCCCTGCCAGCGGCCAGCCCTGCGCGCCGACGATCACGCTCTGCCCGACGAAGGGCTGGCCCCGCTCGGTGCCCGTGCGGTTGGCGCAGACGATGTTCATGCCGTTGCTGTGGGCGCTGGCCATCGCGAGCGTGGTGGCCATGGCCGGGCGGTCCGCGGGCTGCTGCGGCATCGGCACCCAGTTGGTCGGCATGCAGACGATGTCGACGCCCTGCATCGCGAGCAGGCGATAGGCCTCGGGGAACCAGCCGTCGTAGCAGATCATCACGCCCAGCCGGCCGAGCTCGGTGTGGAACACCGGCAGCCCCTTGTTGCCCGGTTCGAAGAACAGGTGTTCGTCGCCCCAGAGGTGCAGCTTGCGGTAGGTGCCGAGCCAGCCGCGCGGGCCGAGCACCGCGGCCGCGTTGTAGAGGCGGTCGTCCTCGCGCTCGGCGATGCCCGCGACCACATGCACGTTGCAGCGCTTGGCCGCATCGGCCCAGGCCTGCGTGCTCGGTCCGTCGGGCACGGGCTCGGCCAGCGCGAAGGCCTCGGCGCGGCTGGCGAACACGTAGCCGCTGTTGGCCAGTTCGGGCAGCACCACGATCGATGCGCCCTGCGCGGCCGCCTCTTCGATCAGTTGCACCGACCGCGCCACGTTGGCGGCCGTGTGGCCCACGTGCGGCTCCATCTGCACGCTCGCCACGATGAGGTCCGGAAAACCCAAGCCTTCTTCTTCCTGCACTGTCATTCAAGCTCCAAAAAGCAAAAAGCCCTCGACCCCGCTTGCGCGTTGTTCGAGGGCTTTCATAGCCGGTATGTGAAGCAGCGATGTTGCTGCCCGACATGCACTCAATGGCGAGTGCTGTCGTGGGGTCGGAGATTAGAAGAAGGTATTCGCGGTGTCAATTGGAATTTTCTGCAGCGCGCGGAAAGCTCGATGGCTCGCACTCACCGTTCATGCGATGCGCCCGTGTGCTGCGCTGGGCGCTTGCGGGACGGCGTGCGCAGCGTGATCGAGTAGCGCAAGGCTTCGGTCGGCGCGATGGCGTGCTGCCAGGCCCAGCGCGCCGGGCCGCGCAAGAGATAGATCGAGCGCGGCTCGATCAGGAACTGCACGTTGCCGGCATCGGAGGTCGATGCACCTTGCGGGCGGTAGGGCCTGAACTGCATCACCGCATCGCCCTGCAGCGAGACGCCCACGATGTCCTCGAAGTCCGGCACGTCGCGGTGCCAGCCGAGGGGCGTGCCGGGCTGGTACTCGGCGATCAGCATGTGGGTGAGCTCCTCGGGCGCGATACCGAGCCACGCCGCCGCCCTAGCCCGCAGCGGATGCAGCACCTCGGGCAGCGGAGCGCCAGGCTTGAGGCGGTTCGCGTCGAAGTCGTAGCTGCCGCCGAAGCTGATGCCGCGGCGACGCGCGGTGTATTCCTTGTAGCGCATCTCCTTGAGCGGCAAGGCCTGCACGATGCGCAGCAGCCCGGCCTCTTCATCCCTCGACAGGAACTCGCGCTCGTAGCGCAGACCTTCGATGACGGCCGTGGGCGTTCCGCCGAACAGGTCGTCTTGCCCCGCGTGTTCGAGGCGCCTAGCGGAACGCAACGCCGGCCCTTCCCACCTCCACATGCCACCAGCGCGGCAGCAGCTCGCGAATCTCCGTTCGTGCAAAACGGTCGTCGAGCAGATGCAGCACGCCCTGGTCTTCCTCGGTGCGAATCACGCGACCCGCTGCCTGCACCACCTTCTGCAGGCCTGGATAGAGGTACGTGTACTCATAGCCCTTGCCGAAGCGCGACTGCATGCGCTCGCGCGTGATCTCGTTGAGCGCGTTGTACTGCGGCAGGCCCAGGCTCGCGACGAAGGCGCCAACGAGGCGGCTGCCCGGCAGGTCGATGCCCTCGCCGAACGCGCCGCCGAGCACGGCGAAGCCGATGCCCCGGCCGCCCTCCTCGAAGCGCGCGATGAAGCCGTGGCGGTCGGCTTCGAGCATGCCGCGCGTCTGCGTCCACACGGGCACGCCGGGGTGCCGCGCCGAGAAGGCGGCGCGGGCGCTCTCCAGGTACTCGAAGCTGCTGAAGAAGGCCAGGTAGTTGCCGGGCATGCGCTCGAACTGGGCACCGATGATGCCCGCCACGTTGCCCAGCGATCCGGCGCGATCGCGAAAGCGCGTGGAGACGTCCATCGCCACCTCGACGCGCAGTTGCCGGCTGTTGAACGGCGAGGCCACGTCGAGCAGCGCGGTGTCCGGCGGCAGGCCGAGCGCATCGCGGTAGAACTCGAAGGGCGAGAGCGTGCCCGAGAAGCAGGTGACCGACACCGCATCGGCGAACCGGCCTTCCAGAAACGGCGCGGGCACGAGATTGCGGATGGCCAGGGTGCGGTCCTGCTGCGTGATGCCGAGCGTGCGCTCGAACACCGAGTGGTCGTCGAACACCTCGGCGAGTCGGGCGAAGTGCAGCGCATCGAAGAAGAAGCGTTGCAGCGGCCCCTGCGCGGCCTCGGGCTTGGCGGCGAAGTACTCGGCCATGGCCGTGTTGGCAGCCTGCAGCGCGCGGACGAAACGCTCGGGAATCTCGTCGGCGGTTTCGTAGTTGTCAGTCTGCGACTGCTGCACGGTGTCCCACTCGCGAAAGAGCCGTGCGAGCGGGCCGCGCACCGGTGCGGGCGCGATGCGGTGCGCCTCCTCGAGCGCCCCGCCCTCGAGCTGCGCGGTGTACATGCCGCGTGCGCGCTCCAGCAGGTTGTGCGCTTCGTCCACGAGCACCGCCACGCGCCACCCAGCGTCCTTCATCGTGGCGAAGAGGAAGGCGCTGCCGTCGAAGTAGTAGTTGTAGTCGCCCACGATCACATCGCTCCAGTGGGCCATTTCCTGCGCCAGGAAATAGGGGCACACCGTGTGCTGCAGCGCGACCTGCCGCAGCGCCTGCCGGTCGAGCCAGCCGGTCTGTGCGGCTTCGATGCGGGCGGCGGGCAGGCGGTCGTAGAAGCCCTTGGCGAGCGGACACGAATCGCCATTGCAGGCGCGGTCGGGGTACTCGCAGACCTTTTCGCGCGCGGCGAGTTCGAGCACGCGCGGCTGCGCGCCATCCACTGCACAGCCTTTGCCCAGCACCCGCAGCGCATCGAGCGCCACCGGTCGGCCGGAGGTCTTGGCGGTGAGGAAGAAGACCTTGTCCAGCTTCCCCGCCGCGCGCGCCTTGAGCAGCGGAAAGAGGGTGGCGAGCGTCTTGCCGATGCCCGTCGGCGCCTGCGCCATGAGGCAGCGCCCGCCGGCGGCGGCGCGGTAGACGGCTTCGGCCAGTTCGCGCTGGCCGGTGCGGAAGGCCTGGTGCGGGAATGCGAGCTGTGCCAGTGTTTGGTCGAGCGCGCCGTGGTGGTCGGCTTCCTGCTGCGCCCACGCGGCGTAGCAGTCGCACAACGATTCGAAGTGCACGCGCAGCGCGTCCCAGGTGTGGCGTTCCTCGAGCACGGTCTCCTCGCCGGTGGCGAGGTCGAGGTAGACGAGCGCGACCGTCATCTGCGCGTGGCCGTGCTGCTCGCACAGCATCCAGCCGTAGATGCGGGCCTGTGCCCAGTGCAGCGCGCGGTGGTTGCCGCGGATGGCGTCGAAGTCGCCGCGGAAGGTCTTGATCTCCTCCACGCGGGGTTCGTCGGGCGCGTAGCCATCGGCGCGGCCGCGAACCCGCAGCGCGCCGTGCCGGGCTTCGAGTGACACCTCGCTCTGGTAGTTACCGCCCCGCCGCCCCTGCACCAGCGCGTGGCCGGCCATGCCTTCGAGCGCGCTGGGCGCGGGCACGAAGCGCAGGTCGAGGTCGCCCGCCTTCGCACCGAAGGCGCAGAGCGCCTTGACGGAAACGACGTAGGCGGCCGAAGCCGGATCTGGCGAGGGGGAGGAAGCAGGGGCCATCTCTCGAATGACTGTATGAAATTACAGTATAGCGAGAGACACAGTGTTAACGTTCATGGTCAATGTGTCCTGTCTCGGGGTCTTCTCCGACAGGATGACCCTCCCTTTTCGGCAAAACTTGACAAGTTTTGCTTACAAATGTGCCGATGAAAACTCCTGCCGCCATCGATCCCCATGACTTCGACCGTCTGTTGAGTCGCAATCTCAAGCTCCCGATGCTGGGGGGACTGTTCGGCGCCGTGGTGTTCGTCGGGCTCATCCTGTTCCTGCTCTCGACCATCAGCTGGGTCGAACACACCGACCGCGTGACCCGTTCGGCCAGTGAACTGCAGCGCCGCAGCATCGACATGGAGACGGGCTTGCGCGGCTTCCTGCTCACCGGCGAAGAGAGCTTCCTGGAGCCCTACCAAAGCGCCCTGCCGCGTCTGAAACCCGACACCGATGCGCTGCGAAAGCAGGTCTCGGACAACCCGCAGCAGGTGGAGCGGGTCGATCGCATCGCCGGCCTGCAGGAAGCCTGGAACGAATTCGCCCGCGAAATGATTGCCGCCCGCCGCGCCGGCGGCGACATCCAGGCCATCGTGCGCCTGGGCCGCGGCAAGCGGCTGACCGACGACATGCGCGCCGAATACACCGCGTTCATGGACACCGAGCAGACCCTGCGCTTCCAGCGCAACAACGACGCCAACCGCACCAGCTGGTGGGTGGTCGGGCTCTTCCTGTTCTTCACGCTGACGCTGACCGCGCTGATCGCCTACTTCGGCCGACGCCAGCTGGTGCGGCTGTCGGACAGCTACGACGTCGTGCTCAAGGAGCAGACGGCGCATTCCCAGCGCCTGTCGGAAGAGGCATGGCTGCGCGGCGCGCAGACCGAGCTGGTGGGCGAACTGGTCGGCGAGCTGACCGCGCCGGACATGGGCCGCAAGATCCTCGCGTTCTTCTCGCGCCACCTGGGCAGCAGCGTCGGCGCGATGTATGTGCGGGAGCGCCACGGTCCGCTGCGCCGGGCTGCAAGCTATGGGTTCTCGGCCGATGCTGAAGCCTCGCCGCAGGTCTTCTCCCCCACCGAGAGCCTGGTGGGTCAGGCCGCGGCAGAGCGGCGCCGGATGCTGATCGACCCGATCGACGCCAGCTACCTCAAGGTCAACTCCGGCTTGGGCGCGATGGCGCCCAGCACCGTGCTGCTGATGCCGGTGATGAGCGACGGCATCGTCAACGGCGTGGTCGAACTGGGCCTGCCCGGCGCACCCGACGAGCGCGCGAGCCAGCTGCTGGAGGTGGTGTGCGACGACATCGGCACCTCGCTCGCCGCGGCGCGCTACCGCGAGCAATTGCAGGAGGTGCTGGCAGAGACCCAGCAGCTCAACGAGGAACTGCAGGTGCAGCAGGAAGAACTGCGCACCGCCAACGAAGAGCTCGAAGAGCAGTCGCGCGCCCTGCGCGCCTCCCAGGCCATGCTGGAGAACCAGCAGGCCGAGCTGGAGCAGACCAACAGCCAGCTCTCCGAGCGCACCGAAGCGCTGGACCAACGCAACACCGCCCTGCGCCGCGTGCAGCGCGATCTGGAAGACCGCGCCGACGAGCTGCAGCGCGCGAGCCGCTACAAGTCGGAGTTCCTCGCGAACATGTCGCACGAGCTGCGCACGCCGCTCAACAGCGCGCTGATCCTGGCCAAGCTGCTGGGCGACAACCCGCAGGGCAACCTCACGCTGGAACAGGTGAAGTTCGCCGAGTCGATCTACTCGTCGGGCAACGACCTGCTGGTGCTCATCAACGACATCCTGGACATCGCCAAGGTCGAGGCGGGCAAGCTCGAGGTGGTGCCCGAGGACGTATCGCTCGCACGGCTCGGGCAGAGCCTGGAGAGCACCTTCAGCCCGCTCGCGATGCAAAAGAGCCTGAGCTTCCGGCTCGAGGTGCAGCCCGGCGCGCCGGCCTCGCTGGTCACCGACCGGCAGCGGGTCGAGCAGATCCTGAAGAACCTGCTGTCGAACGCCCTCAAGTTCACCGACAAGGGCGAGGTGGCGCTGGTGGTCTCTGCCACGGCGGACGGCGGCGCGGCCTTCGCGGTGTCGGACTCGGGCATCGGCATCGATCCGCAGCAGCACGAGCTGATCTTCGAGGCCTTCCGCCAGGCCGACGGCACCACCAGCCGGCGCTACGGCGGCACGGGGCTGGGCCTGTCGATCTCGCGCGACCTCACGCACCTTTTGGGCGGCACGCTCACCGTGCAGAGCGAAGCCGGCAAGGGCAGCACCTTCATCCTGCAGTTGCCGGCCCTGGCACCGCAGGCTTCGGCGCAACAGGCCACCGCCCCCCGGAGCGTGCCGACCTATGCGCCCGGCAACCGCAGCCCCGCCGCCGCGCCCGTCGCCGTGGCACCGCAGGCGCCCTCGCCGCGGGCCGTGGTGCCGGCGCCTCAGTTCGACGACGACCGCGCGATCCCGCGCGACCAGGTGCGGCGCGTGCTGGTGATCGAGGACGAGCCGCAGTTCGCGCACATCCTCTACGACCTGGCGCACGAGCTGGGCTACCGGTGCCTGGTGGCGCACGGCGCGGCCGACGGCTTCGAGCTGGCCACGCAGTTCGTGCCCGATGCGATCCTGCTGGACATGCGCCTGCCCGACAGCACCGGCCTGGACGTGCTGCAGAAACTCAAGGATTCGCCGCACACGCGCCACATCCCGATCCATGTGGTCTCGGCCGCCGACAACGCGCAGGCCGCCGCGCTGCACATGGGCGCCATCGGCTTCGCGCTGAAGCCGGCCACCCGCGACGAGCTGATGAAGGTGTTCGGCCGGCTCGAGGAAAAGCTCACGCAGAAGGTCAAGGTCGTGCTGCTGGTGGAAGACGATGAGCTGCAGCGCGAAGCCGTGATCAAGCTGATCGGCGACGACGACATCGAGATCGTCGCCGTCGGCTCCGGCGAAGAGGCGCTGGAGCTGCTGCGCACCCGCGTGTTCGACTGCATGGTCACCGACCTGCGGCTGCCCGACATGCAGGGCAGCGACCTGCTCAAGGCCATGGCGGCCGAAGAGATCGTGTCGTTCCCGCCGGTCATCGTCTACACCGGGCGCAACCTCACCCGCGACGAAGAGACGGAGCTGCAGCGCTACTCGCGCTCGATCATCATCAAGGGCGCCCGCTCGCCGGAGCGCCTGCTCGACGAGGTGACGCTCTTCCTGCACAAGGTGGAGGCCTCGCTCTCCACCGAGCGCCAGGGCATGCTGAAGACGGTGCGTGGGCGCGACCGCATCTTCGAGGGCCGCACCATCCTTCTGGTGGACGACGACGTGCGCAACATCTTCGCCCTGACGAGTGCGCTGGAGCAGCGCGGCGCGTCGGTGGAGATCGGCCGCAACGGCCGCGAGGCGCTCGAAAAACTCGACCAGGTGCACGAGATCGACCTGGTCCTGATGGACGTGATGATGCCGGAGATGGACGGCCTGGAAGCCACGCGGCGCCTGCGCGCCGACCCGCGCTTCGAGAAGATGCCGGTGATTGCCATCACCGCCAAGGCCATGAAGGACGACCGCGACCAGTGCCTGGCCGCCGGCGCCAACGATTACCTCGCCAAGCCCGTCGACCTGGAGCGGCTGTTCTCGCTCCTGCGCGTATGGATGCCCAAGATGGAGCGCCTGTGACCGACAAGCCGCCCTCACCTCCGCCGTCTTCCCCACCCTCGCCGCTTCAGCCGCTGAGCGACACCGAGATCGAGCTGCGCCTCCTGATGGAGGCCATCTACCTCAAGTACAGCTACGACTTCCGCAACTACACCACCGCCTCGCAGAAGCGACGGGTGCTGTATGCGCTCGACCAGCTCGGGCTGCCGAGCATCTCGGCGCTGCAGGAGAAAGTGCTGCGCGACGCGGGGCTGTTCGGGCGGCTGCTGCAGTTCCTGACGATCCCGGTGAGCGAGATGTTCCGCGACCCGTCGTACTTTCTTGCGCTGCGCGACCACGTGGTGCCGATCCTGCACACCTACCCATCGGTGAAGGTGTGGGTGGCGGGCTGCAGCACGGGCGAAGAAGTGTTCTCGCTCGCCATCCTGCTGCGCGAAGAAGGCCTGCTCGATCGCACCCAGATCTATGCGACCGACATCAACCCGGCCTCGCTGGAGAAGGCGCGCCAAGGCATCTTTCCGCTGGAAGCGATTCGCGGCTACACCACCAACTACCAGCGTGCCGGTGGGCGCAGCGCGTTCTCCGACTACTACACCGCCGCCTACGACGCGGCGCGCTTCGACCCGTCGCTCTGCGCCGACGTCATCTTCGCGGACCACAGCCTGGCGACCGACAGCGTGTTCGCGGAAACGCAGCTGGTGTCGTGCCGCAACGTGCTCATCTATTTCAACCGGCTGCTGCAGGACCGTGCGCTCGGACTGTTCCACGAGTCGCTGTCGCACCGCGGCTTCCTGGGCCTGGGGTCCAAGGAAAGCATCGACTTCTCCGGCTACGCGGACCGCTTCGCGCCGCACGCCCGCGCCGAGCGCATCTACCGCAAGGCGACATGACGACGCTGCCTCGCCCCCATACCCGCAAGCGGGTGGACAAAGTCGTGCTCGGCGCTTCGGCCGGCGGCATCGATGCGCTCATGGTGCTGCTCGACGGACTGCCCGCGGGCTGGCGCCTGCCGATGACGGTGGTGCTCCACCTGCCCGAGAACCATGACAGCCATCTCGCCGAGATCTTTGCGCTGCGCCTGCCCATTCCCGTGCACGAGGCGGCCGACAAGATGCCGGTCGCGGCCGGCTGCCTTTATTTCGCGCCGCCGGGCTATCACCTGTCGATCGAGCGCGAGCGCTGCTTCTCGCTCAGTTGCGAGGCGCCCGTGCTGTTCTCGCGGCCGTCCATCGACGTGCTGATGGCCTCGGCCGCCGACGCCTACGGCCCCGCGCTGGCCGGATTCCTCTTGACCGGCGCCAACGACGACGGTGCCGAAGGCCTGCATCGCATTCACCTGGCCGGCGGACTCACCGCCGTGCAGGACCCCAAAGAAGCCCTGATTTCCATCATGCCCAACGCCGCCATCGCGCGACACGCCCCCGACCACGTGCTACCGCTGCGCGAGCTTCGCGCCCTGCTCCTGCAACTGGAGGCCGCCCATGCCCATTGACGTCCAAAGCAAGCTGCTGATCGTCGATGACCTGCCGGAGAACCTGCTGGCGCTGGAGGCGCTGATCCGCGCGCCCGACCGCATCGTGTACCGCGCCGGCTCCGCCGAGGCGGCGCTCTCGCTGCTCCTAGAGCATGAATTCGCGCTCGCCATCGTCGACGTGCAGATGCCCGGCATGAACGGCTTCGAGCTGGCCGAGATGATGCGCGGCACGGAGCGCACGCGGCACATCCCGATCATCTTCGTGAGCGCCGCAGGGCGCGAGCTGAACTACGCCTTTCAGGGCTACGAGAGCGGCGCGGTCGACTTCCTGCACAAGCCGCTCGATCCGCACGCGGTAGTCAGCAAGGTCAATGTGTTCGTCGACCTGTACCAGCACCGGAAGGCACTGCGCCACGAGATGGAATCGCTCGCGGCCGCGCACCGGAAGCAAGAAGAACTGGTGCAGCAACTGCAGCACACCCAGCACGAGCTGGAGCGCGCGGTGCGCATGCGCGACGACTTCATGTCGATGGTTTCGCACGAGCTGCGCACGCCGCTCAACACGCTGTACCTGGAGGCGCAGCTGCGCCAGCTTCACCTGTCCAAGGGCAACCTCGCCAACTTCGCGGCGGACCGGCTGCCCGCGATGATCGAGCGCGACCAGCGGCAGATCCGCAACATGGTGCGCCTCATCGACGACATGCTCGACGTGACGCGCATGCGGCGCGATGCGCTGTCGATCCAGACCAAGCCGGTCGACCTGGCGGTGCTCGCCCGCGCCGTGGTCGAGAACCTGCGCCAGCAGGCCGAGGCCGCGGGCTCGACGATCACGCTCGAAGCACCGGCCGAGTTGCGCGGCGTGTGGGACGAGTTCCGCATCGAACAGGTGCTGACCAACCTCCTGACCAATGCGCTGCGCTACGGCGGCGGCAAGCCGATCGAGATGGTGGTCGAGCAGGCCGACGGCGTGGCGCGCGTGCGCGTGCGCGACCACGGCATCGGCATCGCGCCCGAGGACCAGGCGCGCATCTTCGAGCAGTTCGAGCGCACCGAGCACAGCCGCCAGCATGCGGCCGGGCTGGGCCTCGGGCTCTACATCACGCGCAAGATCGTGGACCTGCACGCGGGGCAGATCGGCGTGGAAAGCGCGACCGGCCAGGGCGCGCGCTTCACCGTCGAGCTGCCGCTGCAGGCCGACGCCGCAGGTTCCGCGCCCGACGCGTAGGAACACCCCTACGGCGCTCAAGACACATTCCGTTGATACTGCTGCTTTCGACTTAACAAAGAGACAAACCACCGTGAACGTGCTGATCGTCGATGACAACGAAGCCGCTGCCGACCTCTTGCAGGAACTGCTCACGCTGCAGGACCACACGGCCCGCTGCACCTACACGGCGCAGCAGGCGATGGACGCGGCGGCCGTGGAGCACTTCGATGCCGCGCTGATCGACCTCACCCTGCCCGACTTTCCGGGCACCGAGGTGGCGCGGCGGTTGCGCGCGAGCACCGCAGAAGGCACGCCGCGGTTGCTGGTTGCGATCTCGGGCTTCTCGGCGCAGGACGCGGCGGGCGAATCGGCCAAGGGGTTGTTCGACCATCACCTGCAGAAGCCGATCGACATTGCGCAGCTCGATCGCATCCTGGCGCAACCTTCGCTCTAGGCAAACCGGAGGCCTGTGCCGATGCGCCGCCTCTTCTTTCTTCCTGTCGTTCTCTTGCTTCTCGTGCCGCTCGCATCGACGGCGGGATGGACCGACGGTGCCGGCAAGCCGATTCCGGATTCCGAATCCATGCGAAGCGATGGCGAGTTTCTCGTCCAATTGCTCATCACCCCGGACGAGGCCGAGTTGCGCAAGGCCTGGAGCACCTCCAGCCGCGCGCCGACGCTGCGGGTCACCGACAGCGTGAAGCGCGGCATCAGTTCCAGCGCGATGCTGTTCCTGCGCGGCTGCGCGCCGAATGGCATGGGCCGGTGCGATGTGGTGGTCGAGTTCTTCCTGATCACTCCCAGCGGACAGCGCGTGCCGGCCGGAGGCGGTCCGCTCTGGACTTCGGAGCCGCCCCCGGCAACTTTGGTGCTCGGTTCGGCCAGCATGAACTTCAGCTTCGGCCCGACCAATGAGACCGGGCTCTACAGCGTGCAGGCCAAGGTGGTCGACCGCATCGGCAAACACACGCTCGAACTGTGGGGCCGCATCCGGCTGGACTGACGCGCGTGATCGTGGATGCCGGTCAGGGCGTTCCGAGCACCATCGTCCAGTAGTAGGGATAGGCATTGCCCGCGCCGCCGCGCACGCATGCCAGCGCGACATGCTTGTAGTTCGCGCCCATCAGGTTGCGGCAATGGCCTTCGCTCAGTTGCCACGAGTTCATGGCCGATGCAACGCTGGTCTGCCCGGCCGCGATGTTCTCGCCGACGCCCGACCACTTGTAGCCCGCGTCGGTGGCACGGGTGCCCGCGGTGCTTCCGTCCGAGCCGGTGTGATCGAAGTAGTTCTTCGCGACCATGTCGCGCGAATGGCGTGCTGCGGCCGTGTCGAGCTGGCTGTTCCAGGCGATGGGCGCGGCGGCCGGGTACTGCGTGGCGCCGCAGGTGCGCGCCTCGCTGCGGAACTGGTTGACGCGGGTGATGGTGTCTTGCACGAAGTCGGGCAGGCCGCAGCTTTCCAGCGCGGTGGGGCCGGGTGCGGGTGCAGGCGCGGGTGCAGCGGCGGGGTCCGGTGCCGGCGCAGGTGCGGGAGCGGCTGCAGGCGGAACGCCCAGCCCGAGCGGCAATGCACCACCACCGTCGCCGCCTCCGCCTCCTCCCCCACCGCACGATGCAAGCAACAGGGTCGCGAGGGTGCCGATGGCGGCGGTCTGGAATTTCGAACGCATGGTTTCTGGGGGCCTTGTGAAAGAGAAAAGAAAAAAAGAAAGGCAAGGGTTCAAGCCCGGCGCATCGCCTTGAAGCGATAGCGCCGGAACCCGTTCTTCTGCATGAAGCTGATGGGCTCCCAGCCGCGCGCCAGCGCACGGTCGGTGATCTGCGCCATCTGCACGCCGAGGTAGTCCTGCAGGTTGTCGGACACCGACAGCTCGAACTCCCGCAGCCCGCGGTCCAGCGCGTCGATGGCCGCGATGGCGCCCTCGACGCTGGAGTAAGGATGCATGGGCGTCAGGTCCGCACCGCTGATGTGGGAAGACGTCTTCCTGGCGCCATCGGAAGGAAAGGAAACGCGCGTGCCGCCCTCCGTCCCGATCAAGCCCTTCATCCCCTTCATGCCGCTCGTGTCGTTCATCCCATGAACCCCACGTTGCGCGGATACGCGATGCCGCTCGGCGCCGTCATGCCGAAGTTCTTGAGGTTCGGCAAGATGCCGTCGAGCTGGTCGTCGGGCACGCCGAACCAGCGCGCCAGCGTGCCCGCGTACTGGTCCACCGAGGTCGTGGGCAGGAGGCGGCCCTGCCCCACGTGCCACTGATCGATGTCACTCGCGGTGTTGGTGATGCTCACCGGCGGCGCCGTGCCGTAGAGCGCATTGCCCTTCACCGCGCCGCCGACCACGAAGTGGTGGCCGCCCCATCCGTGGTCGGAGCCATTGCTGTTGCTCGACAGCGTGCGGCCGAAGTCGGACGCGGTGAACGCCGTGACCTTGTCGGCCACGCCGAGCGCGATCGTCTGGTTGTGGAACGCGACCAGCGCTTCGGACAGCCCCTTCATCAATCCGGGCTGGCGCGCGATCAGATCGTCGTGCAGGTCGAAGCCGCCCATCGAGACGAAGAACACCTGGCGCTTGACGCCCAGCGCCTGGCGCCCGCGGATCAGGCGCGCCACCATCTTGAGCTGGTCGGCCAGGTAGTTCTGCAACGGGAAGGTGCCCGAGGGAAAGTCCGACTGGATCGCCTCCGTGATCTTTCCCTCGGCCGTGACCGCACGTCGGATGACCTTGGTGTATTCGTTCTCCAGCGTGTGGCCGCTCTCGCGCTGGGCGATCTGCTGCATCGCGGCCTTCACCGTGGCCGAGCCGAACAGGTTGCCGCCGGCGCCGCTCACCGCGCCGATGCGCACCGCGCCGCCCGTTCCCACCTGGTATTGCAGCGCCTGGTCGCCCGAGAGGAACACCGCATTGCCCGAGACCGACATGCAGGTGAAGAGCGAGCCCGCGTTCGGCCCAAGTGCCAGGTCGCCCAGGTTGCCGCCCCAGCCGACGGTCGAGCCTTCGGGAGAAGACGACTGCCAGACCGACTGCTGATCGTTGTGCGAGAAGAGCTTGGGCGGAACCGGAAAGTCGCGGCGGTTGCTGCTGTTGTACTGCGCGCGCGTCAGCGGCTTGATGAGCGGGCCGACGTTCAGCTGCACCGCCACCTTGCCTTGGTTATTGAAGAGGTCGGCCAGTCCCGTCATCGACGGATGCAGCGCGTACGCGCGCCCGCCGGGGAGCGCCTGCGCCGGCTTGAGCTCGGTCGCGGCGAGCGCAGCGCGCGCAATGGCAATGCCGCCGCCCGCCTCGCCGTCGCCGCCGCGGATCAGGCTGTACTTGCCGTAGCTGTCGGCGTCGTAGGTGACGACGGTGTTCGCATAGTCGTTGCCGCCGAAGAGAAACACGCACACCAGCGCGCGGTAGTCGTCGCCGGGCGCAGCCTGGGCGGCCGCCTCGCCCATGGCGGCGAGGTTGAGCGCGAACGGCAGTGCGGTGCCGGCCATCGCGAGTTGGCCCGTGCGGCGGAGGAACGCGCGGCGGGTGTGCCGGGCGGGATCGATCAGGTACATGAAAGACGCTCTCGCTTTATTTCTGGACAAGGTATTCGGGCGAACCCATCACCAGGAGAACGGCGGCGCAGATGCGATTGAGCTTTGCGCCATCGCTGCTCGCCGCCGTGAGGTTGGGTGTGGCGAGCGCGGTGGTGATGAGGTTGACGGTGGCGGGCGCCAGCTGGTTGCCGGTCAGCACGAGGTTGAGCCGTCGCACCAGCGCGGCCGGGTCGAGCACCAGCGCCTTCTCAGCTGCATAGCTCGCCAGCACGTCCTTGCCGTTGAAGCCGTTGGGCAGCACGCTCTGCATGAAGTTGAGGTATCCGCCCACGCTGCTCTCGTTGACCAGCTGGAACTCGGGCGCCACCAGCTTGCTGCTCGCTATGGCGGTCGACGGAGGCACGTAGCCGGGCCGGAAGAAGTTGAAGACCGAGGGCGAACGCAGCGGGCTCTGGCCGAGGCCGAAGCTCGCGTCCGAGAGGATGCCGATCTTCCAGGTGTCGGCAGCCGAGGCGATGCCGCAGGTGCGGCCCCACTGCACGAAGCGCAGCATCGGCTCGCGCAGGCGCCCGAAGTTCGGGTCCGAAAGGCCGGCCGGGCCGCGCGCCTCGTCGTCGAGCACGATGGCTGCGAACACGCTCTTCATGTCGCCGCGCACGCCGGCGCCGTTGTTGGCGAAGACACCGGCCACGCGCTTCACGTAGGCCGGGCTCGGGTTGCTGGTCACCAGCCGCTGGATCAACTGCTTGCCGATGAAGGGGCCGACGTTGGGGTGGTTGAAGAGCGCATCGAGTGCGATCTTCAGCGCCGCCGGCCCGGGCGTGCCGCCGGGTACGGTGGTGCCGAGGAACTTCGCCTCCAGCATGGAATGGTTCGCGGCCAGGTAGGCCATGGGGCGCGTGGTCCAGTCCTTGGTGTCGAAGGCGCCGCCGCCGTTGGGCGGCCTGAAACCCTCGCGCTCCCCGGCGCGGATATCGAGCACATAGCCGGTGAAGACGCGCGCAAGGTTCGTCACGTCGTCCTGCGTGTAGGTGTCCAGCGGCTGACCGTCGGCGCCGGTCTTCACCGTGCCGTCGGCGTTGAGCTGCGACAGGCCGATGGTCATGAGCTGCATGACTTCGCGCGCGTAGTTCTCGTCGGGCTGCCGGCCCCGGCCGTCTTCCTTGCGGTTGTCGCGGGTGTTCAGGTAGAAGCCCATCGCGGGGTTGAGCGTGATGTCTTCCAGCAGCGTGCGGAAGTTGCCGGTGACGCCGGCCACCAGCGTGTCGAAGTACTGGGCCATCATCGCGTGGGGCCAGTTCGAGCCGATCTCGTTGGCCGAGACCACGAAGATCTCGCTGAGCGCGAGCGCCATGCGCTTGCGCACCGGATCGGCCGACACCATCAGCTGCCGCCAGATGGCGGCGTCGATCGCGGCGGAGTCCCAGGGCTTGCTGTCTATCCACTCCCACGCCGACTGCGTGCGCGGCGCGCCGAACTGCTTGCTGAGCCAGGGCAGGTAGCCCTTGTTGCGCACGTCTGCAATTTCCGCTTCCGACGCCGAGAACTGGGCCTGCAGCAGGAAGCGCGCGGCTTCGTCGTCGGTCTTGGCCTGCGTGTAGCGATAAGGGCCCGCGTCCGGTCCCGCGCCGGGGCCCGGTGCAGGCAGGCCGCCGATGCCGCCGCCGAATCCGCCCCCGCCGCTTCCCCCGCCGCCTCCACCACCGCAGGCCGCGAGCGCAGCCGCGATGGAGAACGTCGCCAGGGCCTTCAAGGGCCTGGACGACGTTTCGGTCTCGCTTGTGTCTGTTGCCGGCGCATCGACGTACGCCACATCGTCGGCCACGCTCACGCAGCCGGCTTCTATCGGTTCCACCATGTTTCCTCGCTCCTGCGGCGTTCTTGCGCCGGGAGCGATCAAGGCAAGTGCCGTGCCCTGCGGATTTCGGTGGTAAGACCCTTTGACGCGGGTGTCGTCAATCCAATATTTGTGACTTTATGTGACTTTTTCGTCACCTTTGAAACAAAATTGGCAGCCCCGGAGACGTGCTCAAGCAAGTCTTAAGTTATCGCGCCTGCGTGAGGACTTCAGTCCTGCTCGTCTTCCCATTCGTAGCCATTCGGCGGGCGGTACGGATAGCCGGGGCCATAGTAGATGCGTCCGGGCGGCGGGCTGTAGATAGGGGCCGGGCGGTAGTACACCGGCGGCGGCGGCCGGTAGTAGACGGGCGGTGCGGGCTGGTAGTAGATCGGCGCCGGGTAATAGACCGGCGGCGGCGCGTAATACGGCGCCGGATAACCGCCGCCCACATAGCCGGGCGTGCCGATCTCCACCGACCAGTGGCCGCGCGCATTGGCGGCACCCGCGGCGAGCAACGCGCCGGCCGCGATCGCGCCGAGGGTTGCCCATTTGAAAACAGAAGAATGTCGTTTGAAGTTCACAGCGGCTCCAGGGCCAAGGGCAAACAGCGCCCGGTTCACCAGCAACGCCCGACGCGTTGCGCCGGTGCACCTTCTCAAGGACTCACCTCGCGGCGCGACAGCATCACCTCGCCGCCGGTCGTGTTGAAAGCGATGGTTGGGGCGCTGAAATCGCTCAGCGGCGCGCCCAGGCCGATTTCGCCGCGGCCGTGCAGCACGCATTCCTCGCGGCGCAGGGCGATCTCGGTGCTCGGCCCGCCGTTGCCATGAAAGCGCACCCAGGTGCCATAGGTGCTGATGTCGATCAGCACGCAGCTCCCCTGCCGCATCTCGATGCGCGCATGCAGCCGCGAGACGCGCGGATCGTTGACCACGAACTGCGCGTCGTCGACGCGGCCCAGGTGGATCGGCAACTGCTCGCTGCTGAACATGGAGCGCACGTCGAGCCAGGACAGCTCGATCTGACCGAACGACGAGTCCGGCATCCGCACCGGCGCCAGCGCGGCCGGCACGGTGAGGAAGGTGGTCACATCCTCCTGCCAGTCGATGCGGTGCACCACCGACATCTCGCTGCGGCCGCGGATGTTGATGAGCCCGAGGTCGCGGTGCTGGACGCTGCCTTCGCGCAGTTGCGAAATCACCGCATCGGTCACCCAGATCTGCCCGGGGCCGGCCAGGTCGCTCAGCCGCGAGGCGAGGTTGACGGCATCTCCGAAGCAGTCGCCCTCCAGCTCGACCACCTCGCCGCTGGCCACGCCGATCTGCAGCGCCATGCGCAACGGTGCCGGCCAGACCTGCAGGCGCTTCTGGTGATAGCGCTGGAGTTCGATCACCGCGTGCGTCGCGGCCGCGCCGCTCGAGAAGATGGCAAAGACGCCGTCTCCCAGCGACTTCACCACCCGGCCGCCGTGCGCCTGGCAGACGCCGCCGATCCACTGGGTCAGGCGCGTCACCGTCTCGGTGGCCCGTGCGTTTCCCATGGCCTCGAAGACCCTTGTGCTCCCTGTCAGGTCCGCGAAAACGACTGTGGCATTGACACCCATACTGTCCTGTACTCGGTAGCGATCGCTGGTTGATTATGGTCAGGAAGCTTTGCAGCCCCTTGCCCATCTCTTGTTTGACATATGCCCGAACCCTGGCTCACCGAAAGATGTAATACTTTTGATATCAAACTTCAATAAGTGCTGAAAGTGATACGTAAAGCTTGTTGTTTGCAAACAAGAAACACTGGTTAACATCTTGTGCAACGCCGAACTCAAGCTTAAGGTAGCGGCCGTCCTGGCTTCCGGCAATACGCTATTCGTCACATGGTGCTCTTCCGCCGCATTTTTCGTCTGCTGAATGTGCCCAGTTTCGGTTCCCGCCAGGCGACTGAAAGCCAGTTGGGGCGGATTCGCACGGCCATGCTGTCGGTGCTCCAGGCCCATGGCGGCCATTCGATCCAGCGCGTCAGCCAGCGCGTGCGCTTCGCGGTCGATGTCGAAGCCCTCTGGTACCTGCGTCAGGACGTGATGACCGCCCTGAGCGCCATCGACGGCGAATCCGCCGCCCGCCGCCAGATGAAATCCATCAACAGCATGTTCAAGGGCGGCCTGCCCGGCTCGATGGGTCCGCGCGCCCATCAGCGTTTCACCAACAACGGCTGAAGACGGAGCGGCTTTCGACAGCCGCTGCCCGCCAGCCGGGCGACCTCAGTGTGCGTGCGCGTGGTCATGGTCGTGCGAATGGGCATGGCGATGCCCCCACACGAGGAAGACGTCGCGCCCTTCGGCCGCCATCGCCACCTTCGCTCCCACCGGCAGCAGCACCTTCGTCGGCACATGGCCGAACGGCAGGCCCGTGAGCACCGGCACCTTCTTCAACGACGCGCGCAGCCGGTCGACCACGGTATCGAGCCCGAACCCGCGGTCGTAACCCGGCACCTTGCGAATACCGGTGAACTGGCCGAACACGATCGCCTTCTGCTTCGCGAGCACGCCGGCCATCTTCAACTGGTCGAGCATGCGTTCGATGCGATAGGGATGCTCGTTGGTGTCCTCGATGAAGAGGATGCCCTTGTCGACCGCCGGAAAGTACGGCGTGCCGAGCAGGCTGGTCAGCACGCAGAGGTTGCCGCCCCAGAGCACCGCGTCTTCCACGGCCCTGAACTTCAGATCGGCATCGCGCACCGGCATGCGCCAGCCGGTGCCTTCGCCCTGCCCGCTCAACAGGTCGTCGAAGCAGGCTTCCATGATGTCGTCGGCACCGGCCTCGGCGCCGAAGTCCTCGCCGACCGCGGGGCCCGACCAGGTGACGCCGCCGGTCTTCGCAAGCAATGCGTTCTGCAACGCCGTGAAATCGCTGCAGCCGACGAACTCGGTGCCGTGGTGGATCGCCTTGGCCACGGCCTTGTACGGGATCTGGTCGAGGATGCGGGTGAGCCCGTAGCCGCCGCGCGCGATGAGCGCGATGTTCGCGCCGCTCGCAGCGGCTCGCGAAATGGCGGCCAGCCGCGTGGCATCGTCGCCCGCAAAACGCTGGTGCACGGAGAGTGCATCGGCGTCGATCTCGACTTCGTGGCCCAGGGCCTGGAGCCTCTTCACGCCGCGCCGGAAGGCGGCCTTGTCGCGGATCGCGCTGGAGGGAGAGTAGATGTAGATGTGTTTGGTCACGAGGTCGAGTATCCCATTGCGTTGCGCGCGAGCCGGGCGAGCGCCTCGGCCTGCGCGGCTGTCGGACCCGAGGACGAAGCGATCGGTCCGAGCGCGCGCAGCGCGGCTTCGTAGCCGCGGTCGGGGTACGGCGCGCGCCATGCATCCTTGATGCGCTCGCCGCCATCGGGCGCGACGATTGCAGCCACGAAACGATCGGCGGCGGTGGCTTGCAACAACGATGCAAGTTCGCTGGCCGCAGCGCTGTGCACCAGCACCACGGGCTGCGGCTGCATGCGGTCCAGCCATTCGAGCAGCACGTCGCGGTGCCATGCGAGCTTGTGCGCGGCTTCGCGCTTGGGCTTGTCGCTCTTGCCGAAGCCGATGAGGTCGGGCACCAGCGTGTGCAGCCCCTGCGCGCCGACGAGGTGACGGAAGAAGTAGCCCCATTCGCCGGGGCCATGCAGGCAAAGGCAAGACGCCGATTGGCCGTCGCTGCCCGGTGCGCCCTCTTCATCCACGTAGTGCAGGCGCCAGCCTTGCAGGCTCGGCAAGTCCTGCACGTAATGCGGGGCTAAGGCGTAGTCGCTCAGCGAAGCGAAGCGCTCGGCCGGCGTGCGCAGCGCGTCGTCGCGCAAGGGCTCGGCCTGCTCGCGCGCCGCGCTGCGCCGCTGCTGGAAGAAGCCCTGCAGCACCGCGCTGCATTCCTCCGCGAGCACGCCGCCCTGCACCTGCGTGCGATGGTTCAGCCGAGGCTCCGCAAAAAGATCGAGCACCGATCCCGCCGCCCCGGTCTTGGGATCCGCCGCGCCGAACACCACCCGCGCCAGCCGGGAATGCAACATCGCGCCCGCACACATCGCGCAGGGTTCGAGCGTGACGAACAACTCGCAGCCGTCGAGCCGGTAGTTGCCCAGCGCGGCCGCACCTGCGCGCAGCGCGTTGATCTCTGCGTGGGCGCTCGGGTCGTGCTGCGCCACGGGCGTGTTGCGGCCGGTCGCGATGACCTGGCCGTCCTTGACCAGCACCGCGCCCACCGGCACCTCGCCGGCCTCTGCCGCGAGGCGCGCCTCGGCCAGCGCGAGCGCCATCCAGTGCGCGTCGCTCGTCTGCGAGGGCAATTCAGTTTTCATCCGGCATCTTGCGCGCCTGCGCCGCGGCGTCGAGCGCGTCCTTCACCTGCTGCTGGACCTGCTGGCTCTGCGTACGCACATCGACGGGTGCTTCGCCCGGTGCGGGGGCCGCTGCGCCAGGTACAGACGGCAATGGCGCCGCGGCCGTCGTCAACTGCTTCTTCGCGATCAGCCCGACGATCACGAGCGCCAGCACCAGGCCTAGCAATCCGAACACGCGCATCTCAGTTTCCTTGTGCCACTTGTGCCTCGGCATTCATGCCGAGCCGGTCCATCCAAACCGCCAGCGCCTGCTCGTCCGGCGTGCCGGCGCCGTACATCGCGCGCATGGCCGCATGCGATTCCTTGCGGTGCTGGTTGATCTTGACCTTGCACTGCAGCGCGGTCACGCGCAGCTCGAAGCCGACGATGCCGTTGAGCATCTTGAGCTGGAACTCCTCGCCCAGGTCGCGCCACTGCTGCGCGTAGGCGGGTTCGTGGTCGCCGATGAGCTTCTTCAGCAGCACGTCCTTCTCGGCCGGCTCCTCGATCAAACGGGCCTCGACCGCGCAATGCACCGCGAGGTAGTTCCACGTCGGTACGCGCGCCAGGTCGGGATAGACCTGGGGCGACAGGTACGAATGCGGGCCGAGGAAGGTCGCGACCGCCTGCGGCCGCGCCTGCAGGTAGCGCCAATGCGGATTGGGCTTGGCGCAGTGCCCCCACAACACCAGCTGGTCGCCCTCGCCCTGCTCCGCCACCAGCGGCAGGTGCGTGACGAACGGCAGGCCGTCGTTGTCGTTCGAGATCAGGCTCGCGAACGGGTGCGAGCGCATCAACTCCAGCGCGATGGCCGGGTCCTTGGCATTGAACTGCGGGGGCATGTACATGGGGCGTTTTACTCGTGGCGAACCCCGATTGTCCCCGAGCCGGCCTATCTTGCGCGCGGTGCTTCCAGGAGCTTGACCATCGCCGTGTAGCCGCGTGCCTTGGCCAATTGCAGCGGCGTATTGCCCTGCCGGTCGGTCAGCTTCACGCTCGCGCCCGCGTCGACCAACGCGGCCAGCGTGCGCTGGTGACGCGGCCCGCCGTCGCCGAGCACGATCGATTCGATCACCGCCGTCCAGTGCAGGTTGTTCACGTGGTCGAGCGGCGCGCCGGCCGCGATCAGGCGGCGCACCACCTCGTCGTGGCCCAGGTGCGCGGCGGCGATGAGCGCGGTGCCGTCGTAGCGGCTCGTCGTCTGCCCGGCCTTGGCGCCGAGCGAGAGCAGCAGCGTGAGCGTGGTCACGTCGTCCGCGACCGAGGCGATGGTCACCGCGTCGTAGCGGTCGTCTTCAAGCAGGTCGAGGTTCGCGCCCGCCTTGGCGAGCAGCTTGATCGACTCGCGTTGCCTCGCATAGGTCGCGACATGCAATGGCGTCCGCCCCTTCGCATCGCGCGCATCGAGGTTCGCGCCCGAGGCGACCAGCGCCTTCAGCTTCGGCAGGTCGCCATGCCAGGCCGCCTTGTGCAGCCCTTCATAGGCCAGCACCTCGGCCGCGAGCGGCGGCGCCTGGGCGGACACGCCGACCGATGCGCCCAAGCCGAGCGCGCCTGCCAGAATGAGAGACCAGATCCCGCGCTTCATCTCTATCAGCCCAGAAGGCCCTTGACCTTCTCGATCGCCGCGTTCGCGCACTGATCGTCCAGGTGGCCGCCCGGCGCACCGCCCACGCCCACGGCGCCGATCACTTCATTGCCCGACTTCACCGGCACGCCGCCGCCCAGCAGCAGGAAGCCCGGCAGGTACACGAGGTTCGCGGCGCCGGGGTTCTTCTGCGCGCCTTCCATCATGGCCTGCGTCGCGTTCTTGGCCGACGCCGAGGTCCAGGCCTTGCGCTCGCTCGAGGCCAGCGTGTGCGGGCCGGCGTTGTCGGCGCGCTGCACGGCACGCACGGTGCCGGCGCGGTCGACCACTGTGGCGGCTACGTTGTAGCCGTTGGCGGCGCAGGCGGCCACGGCTTCGGCCGCGATCTGGTTGGCGAGCGCGAGCGAAATGTTCTTTTCGGTGCGCACGGCGGGCGCCGGCGTCTGGGCTTGAACGGCCGATGCGGCGAGCAGAGCGGCGAGGCCGCCGAGGCGAAGAATGGAACGCATTTTTGATTTCTCCAGTGGATGCAGGGTCAACGCGCCGGCCTGTTGCCGACGGCTGCGCCACTGTAGAAAACGCCGGCCGCCACGACCATTCGTACGGCTACGCCCGGCGCTCCGTAGAACTACGGAGCGCGCACCTCACGCGTCCGAGGCCACCAGCACCGCATACCGCCGGATCAACTGCGCGAGCGAATCGCAGTCCAGCTTTGCGAACAGGTTGGCCCGATGCGTCTCGACCGTGCGCGGCGACAGCGCCAGCGTGCGCGCGATCTCCTTGTTGGTGAGCCCCTGCACGATGAAGGCCAGCACCTCGCGCTCGCGCTCCGACAGCTGCGCGACCCGCTCGCGGGCGGCATTGTCGGCCTGCGAGCGTTCGCGCGTGCGCACATGCTGGCGCACCGCCTGCTGCAGCGCCTCGAGCAGTTGCTCGTCGTCCACCGGCTTCTCGAGGAACTCGGCCGCGCCGGCCTTGAAGGCGCGACGGCACATCTCGACCGTGCCGTGGCCGGTCAGCATGATCACCGGCTGGTCGATGCCCTGCGCCATCAGCCGGTCGAGCACCGTGAGCCCGCTGATGCCGGGCATGCGCACGTCCAGCACGATGGCGCCGACGCTCGCACGGTCGAAGCCGTCGATGAAGGCCTGCGGATCGGCCCAGCCCTGCACGCGCAGCCCGACCGTGCCGATCAGCAGCGAGAGGCTGTCGCGCACCGCCTGGTCGTCGTCGATCAGGTGGATCAACGGGGATTGGGGTTGGTGGGTGACCGAGGTGTTCATGCCGATGGCGCCACCAGCGGCAGCAGCAAGGTGAAGCGCGCGCCGCGCGGCGCTGCGTTGGCGGCCGTCAGGCTGCCGCCCATGCCGCTCGCCAGCGTCTCGCTGAGGCTCAGGCCCAAGCCGAGGCCGCCCTCGCGCGTGCTGAAGAAAGGCTCGAAGAGCCGCGGCATCGCCTCGGGCGAGATGCCGCGACCGTTGTCGGTCACGGTCAGCACGCCTTCCTGCCCATTGCGCCCGACCGACACCGCCAGCCGGCGCTCGGCGGCGGGCACGAGATCCAGCGCCTGCAGCGCGTTCATCAGCAGGTTGTGCACGATCTGCTCCAGCGCCACCGCCTCGGCCTGCACGCGCACCGGCGCCTGCGCGCCCGCATCGAACTGGGCCGCGACGCCACGCTGTGCGAACTCGGGCGCGAGCAGGTGCATCGCGCTGCGCACCACCTCCTGCAGCACCAGCGGCTTCACGTCGCCGCCGGCCTCGGGCCGTTCGATCACGCGGCGCAAGCGGCCGACCACGCCGGCCGCGCGGCGGGCCTGCTCCACGGCCTGCCCCATCGCGTCGCGCGCGGTGGCGAGGTCTGGCGGATCGTCGTCGAGCAACCGGCGCGCGGCCTGCGCGTTGGCCAGCACGGCGGTGAGCGGCTGGTTGAGTTCGTGCGCCAGGCCTGCCGACAACTCGCCCAATGCGTTGAGCCGCGCAACCTGCCCGAGCCGCAACAATTCTTCGGCCCTGCGACGGGCGATGCGCTGGCGCTGCGCCATCCAGAGGCCGGCCAGCAGCACCGCCGTCGCCACGGCCCAGCCAGCGATGCTGCGCCACGGCAGTTCACCCCAGCCGACCTGACGCTCGGCCACCAGATCGAACGGCTGGCTCGGCGAAGCAAGCGCCTTGGTGAGGCCGAAGTGCCAACCGCCCTCGCCCAATCGACCGGGCTGCAGCACCAGCTGCTGCCCATCGCGCTGCAGGCTCACGCGCACCGGACTGCGCTGTGGGTTCATCGGCCAGTCGCGCCACGGCACGGAGCCGGCCAGGTCGATTTCGAGCGCGTAGCTGAAGGGCGTGGCGCCGATCACGAGCTGGTAGCGGCCCTCTGCGAGATTGAGCGATGCGAGCTCGGCGCGCTGCTGGCTGCGCGAGCGCGCCTCGGCGGCGACCAATGCGCCCGCCGGTTTTTCATCGGGCCACGGCTCGTCGCGCGCACGGCGCTGCACCTTCAGGATCGACGAATACACGGAGGGCAAGCGCTGCTCCGGCTGCCCCGCATCGGCGCCGGGCTCCAGCAGCGCGAGGGTGGCCAGCACCGCGTCGTACTGCACCACCTGCTGGCTCATGAGCCGGTGCGCGATGCGCGCGTCGGTCTCGAAGTCCTGGTGCAATTGCGCGAGCTCCGCGCGCGCCAGCCACACTGCGCCCACGGCCGTGAGGGCCAGCCATGCCAGCCACCAACCACCCTGCGAGCGCAACCACTGTTTCATGGCGCGGATTGTGCCCGCCGCTGCGAGGCGGCCCGGTGTTGGCCGAGAATGCGTCCCCAGCATGAGCGAAGTACAGGACTCTCTTTTCCCCGACCTGCCGCGCCCGCAAGAGGCGCCCGCGGCCCCGCCGCCGACCGAGGCCGAAGCGCCCGCGAAGAAGAAATCGCGCGGCGCCACCGTCGCTCCCGCACCTACGGATCCGGTGCTCGTCGAGCTGGCCTCGGCGCTCTCGCCCAACCTGCGCCTGGGCACCTCGTCATGGAGCTACCCCGGCTGGGCCAACCTCGTGTGGGACGGCGAATACGCCGAGACCGTGCTCTCGAAGAACGGCCTCTCCGCGCTGGCGCAGCACCCGCTCTTTCGCACCGTGAGCCTGGACCGCAACTTCTACCGCGCCCTCACCGCGAGCCAGTACGCGCGCTACGCGGCCATGGTGCCCGCCGACTTCCGCTTCGTGGTGAAGGCGCCGAGCCTCGTGACCGACGCCACCGTGCGCGACGAAAGCGGCCGCGGCACGCAGGTCAACCCCGTGTTCCTCAACAGCGAGATCGCAATCCAGGAATTCGTGCAGCCCGCGCTCGAAGGCCTCGGCGACCGCATCGGCGCGCTGGTGTTCCAGCTGAGCCCGATCCCCTCGCAGCTGCTGGCCGACCAGCCCGCGCTGCTCGCACGGATCGGCGAAATGCTCGAGGCGCTTCCCGGCCTGAAGCAGGTGGCGCCCGACGCCGTCATCGCCGTCGAGGTGCGCGACCCGCAACTGCTGTGCCCCGCCTTCGCCGACATGCTGCGCAGCGTGGGCGCGACCTTCTGCATGGGCCTGCACGCCAAGATGCCGCCGATCGAAGACCAGTTGCCGATGCTGCGCGCGCTGTGGCCCGGGCCGCTGGTGTGCCGCTGGAACCTGCATCGCCGGCACGGTCGCTTCGGGTACGAAGATGCGGAGAAGCTCTACGGCCCGTTCGACAAGATCGTCGATCCCGATCCGGAGACACGCGCGGCCCTGGCCAAGGTGATTGCGGGCACCACCCGCGCGGGCCAGAACGCCTTCGTCACCGTGAGCAACAACGCCGAGGGCTGCGCGCCACTGACCATCGCCTCGCTCGCGCGGGACATCGTCGATCTGGAGCTGCGCAAGGGGTAGACAGGAAATCCTATTCACGTAGCATGGCCCGCGCCTCCCCCACAGGAACATCGGTCATGAGCTCCCTGTCACTGCTTCGCACCCTCTTCAACTACCGCGCCTGGGCCAACGACGAGCTGCTCGAGAAGTTGGAAGGCTTCGATCCGGAACGCCACCAGGACGCGCGGCACGACGCCATCCGCCTGATGAACCACTGCCACGTGGTGGACCAGATCTTCACCGCGCACCTCACCGGCAAGGCGCACGGTTTTGCCGCCGACAACACGCCCGACACGCCGTCGCTGCAAGACCTTCGCGCCGCCGTTGCCGCGCTCGACCGCTGGTACCTCGACTACATCGAAACCGCGACGCCCGAGCAGTTGGCCGAATCCGTGCCTTTCAGCTTCACCGATGGCGACCAGGGCTTCATGACGCGCGAGGAAATGCTGACCCACGTCGTCACCCACGGTGGCTACCACCGCGGCGAGGTCGGGCGGCTCATGCGGCAGCATGGCGTGGGCCTGCCGTGGGACACCTTCGCGGTGTACCTGCACAGCACCGACCCTTCGCGCCGAATGCAGGGCCAGGGCCAGCTGCAGGCCGCGTAGGCCTCAGGCCTTGTCGCCCTTGGCGGCGACCGTCATCTCCAGCTCGACGCTCGCGTTCTTGGGCAACTGGTAGACGCCGACCGCCGTGCGCACATGCACGCCGGCATCGCCGAAGACGCGGTGAAGAAGATCGGACGCCGCATCGGCCACTTCGCTTTGCTGCGTGAACTCGGCGGTGCACTGGATGAACACGCCCACGCGCAACACCTTCTCTACGCCGTCGAGCGAACCGAGCTCGCGGCGCAGCAGCGTGAGGCACCGCAGTGCGCAGATCTGTGCGCCTTCGCGCGCCTTCTCCAGCGACACCGTATCGCCCACGCGGCCGGTAACGACCACCGTCGTCCCCACGCGCGGCACCTGCCCGCTGGTGTAGACAGTGCGGCCGTCGCGCACGATGGGCACGTAGTGCCCGCCCGCAAGAATCTCCCCGGCGAAGCTGTGGCCCAGCTCGGCGGCAATCTGATCGGCAATCTGGTCTCGGCTTTGCGCTGTCGTCATATGTGTTCCATGAAACGGGCGGCCATTGTCGCCAACGGCGACCGGCAAGAACAGATACAGATCGGCTGGGCCGGATGCGGAACAGATGACCGGATCGCCCGGCGCTACAGCGTCTCGCCGGCCTTGAGCACGCCCGCGTTGCGCAACGCGGCGTCCAGCCATTTGGCGGCCGTGTTGCCTTTCTTGATCGCCTCGATGCGCGCGGCTTCGTCCTCGACCTTCTGTGCCGCGGCTTGAAGCAGCGCCTCCACCTTCTCCCGCTCGACAATCACCACGCCATCGGCATCGCCCACGACGAGATCGCCGGGACGAACGGTCACGCCGCCCACCGAGACCGGATGTCCGATCCGCCCCGAGGCCAGCTTCGTCGGGCCGTTGGGATTGGTGCCGACCGAGAAGACGGGAAAGTCCATCTCGTCGATCTCGGTGCTGTCGCGCACCGCGCCGTCGATCACCACGCCGGCGATGCCGACCTGCCGGCACGCGTTCATCATGATCGTGCCCATGAGCGCGGCGCTCTGGTCGCCCTTGCCGTCGATCACCAGCACGTCGCCGGGCCTTGCCAGCGCGATGGCCGCGTGGATCATCAGGTTGTCGCCCGGCCGCACTTCGACGGTGAGCGCGCTGCCGGCCAGCGCCATCCGGTGGCGCAGGGCCTGGATGCGGCCGTGCAACGCACCGCGTCGGCCCGCAACGTCGGCAAGGATGGCCGGCTGGAAGGCCGAGGCCTGCCGCACCAGATCGGAGGAGACGCGCTCGAAGTCGCGAATGATGTCGGGTAGTTGGCTCATCGTCTGTCTCTTTCCTATTCGGCCTTGACGTCCGCGTCCTTCACCACGCGGCCCCACTTGCGCTTGTCCGCGGCCAGGAAGGCGCGGAACTGCTCGGGGGTGCTTCCCACGGGCTCCAGGCCGTCGGCGGCGAGCCGCTTGGCGATCTCGGGCATCGCGAGCACCTTGGCGACTTCGCGCTGGATGCGCTCGACCACGGCCGGCGGCGTGTTCTTCGCCGCGCAGATGCCGGCCCAGGTCACGGGCTCGAAGTCGGGCACGCCGGCCTCCGTCACGGTGGGAATGTCGGGGAAGGCGGCCAGCCGGCGCGGGCTGGCCACCGCCAGCGCGCGCAGCTTGCCGGCGCGTGCGTACTGCATCGAGCTCACGGGCTGGTCGAAGATCATCGAGACCTGGCCTGCAATGAGGTCCGTCATCGCCTGGCCGGTGCCCTTGTAGGCCACGTGCACGATGTCGATGCCGGCTCGGCTCCTGAGCATCTCGCCCGCGAGGTGCCCGCCGGTGCCCGTGCCCGAAGAGGCGAAGTTGATCTCGCCGGGCTTCTGCCTGGCATAAGCGACGAGCTCCTTCACGCTCTTGACCGGCAGCGTCGTGTTCACCAGCAGCATGTAGGGCGCGTTGACGACTTGGGTGACCGGCGCGATGTCCCTCTCGGAATCGAAGGGCATGCTCTTGAGGATGTGCGGCTGGATCGACAACGTGCCCGTGGTGCACATCAGCAGCGTGTGCCCGTCCGCGGGCGCAGCGAGCATGGCCGATGCCGCGATGTTGCCGCCGGCGCCGGGGCGGTTCTCTATCAGGATCGGCTGCCCGAGCCCTTCGGCCAGCTTCGGCGCGATCAGGCGCGCGACGACGTCGTTGGAGCCGCCGGGCGAAAAGCCCACGAGGATCTTCACGGGCTTCGACGGAAAGGCATCCGGGCCTTGCGCCCGGGCGTCGCCAAGCCAGACGGTGCCCGCGGCAAGGGCCGGCAGCAGCTTCAGAAGGGATCGGAGTTTCATTGCGGTTCCTGGTGGATGGCGGGGCCGGAGAGTTCTTCGCGCGCTCGTGCGATGCGGCGGCAACCCTCCAGCAGTTGTTCGGTGCTCGCGGCAAACGAGAGGCGGAAATGCGTCGGCACGCCGTAGGCGCTGCCCTGCAGTGCCGCGAGGTTCTGCGCGTCGAGCAGATGCATCACCCAGTCGTCGGAGGTCTGGATCGAAGCGCCCTGGCGCGTGCGAAGGCCGAACAGCGCGCTGCATGAGGCGAAGACGTAGAACGCGCCATCGGGCACGGCGCAATCGATGCCGTCGATGGCGTTGAGCGCCGCCACCACCGTGTCGCGCCGCTGCGCGTATTCGCGCCGGTTCGCGGCAATGCTCTCCTGCGGCCCTGTGAGTGCCGCGACGGCCGCCGCCTGCGCGATCGAGTTCGGCCCCGAGGTGCTCTGCGACTGGAGCTTGACCATCGCCTTGATCAACGCTGCCGGTCCCGCGCCGTAGCCGATGCGCCAACCCGTCATCGCGTAGGCCTTGGAGACGCCGTTCACCGTCAGCGTGCGGTCCTTGAGGTCGGGCGCGACCTGCGCCATGGTGGCGAACTCGGCGTCACCATAGATGAGGTGCTCGTAGATGTCGTCGGTGAGTACCCAGACATGCGGATGGCGGCGCAGCACCTCGGCCAGTGCCTGCAGCTCCGCCCGCGTGTAGGTCGCCCCGCTCGGGTTGTTCGGCGAATTCAGCATCAGCCAGCGTGTCCTGCCGGTGATGGCGCGCTCGAGGTCCGCGGGCTGCAGCCTGAAGCCCGTGGCCGCCGGACAGTCGACGCAGACCGGAACGCCGCCGGCCAGCAAGGCGATGTCCGGGTAGGACACCCAGTACGGTGCCGGCACGATCACCTCGTCGCCCGCCGCGACGGTGCACATCAGCGCGTTGAAGATCACCTGCTTGGCGCCGGTGCCGACGATGATCTCGTTCGATGCGTAGGCGAGCCCGTTCTCGCCGAGGAACTTGCCGGCGATGGCCTCCTTCAGCATCGGCGTGCCGCCCACGTCCGTGTAGCGGGTCTGCCCCGCCGCCATGGCGCGGATGGCCGCTTCCTTGATGTGTGCCGGCGTCTCGAAGTCGGGCTCGCCGGCGGTCAGGCTGAGGATGTCCCGGCCGGTCGCGCGCAGCTCGCGCGCCCTCTGGCCCGCCATGGAACTGGGGGACGGTTTGATTCGGTTCAGGCGTGGTGCGATGTGAAGCATGCACGCAGTATCGAAGTCCGTTTGCCGCGGCACAAACGAGAAATCCGCTGGGCAGGCCATTCCTTTTTTTCGTGCGTGGCCATGGGCGTACATTCCGCCGGATGAACTTCACCTTCAAGCAGCTGGAGGCCTTTCTCTTCAGCGCCAGGCTCCAGAGCTTCAGCGCCGCGGCGGTGAAGCTGCACACCACGCAATCGGCGATCTCCAAGCGCCTGGCGGAACTGGAAGAGTCGCTGGGCGGCCCCCTGCTGCATCGCACATCGCACGGCCTGGAGCTGACCCAGGTCGGCCGCGAATTGCTGCCGCTCGCCGAAGAAGCCCAGCGCCTCTGGCAGCGCATCGCGCACGACATCAGCGTCGACAAGACGCTGCGCGGCACCTTCCGCGTCGGCGTGACGGAACTCATCGCAATGACCTGGCTCACGCGCTTGATCCAGCTGCTGCAGAAGCTCCATCCCCAGGTGACGATCGAGCCCGTGGTGGACGCGGGGCTCACGCTCTTCGAGCGCCTCGAAGCCAGCAAGCTCGACCTGGCCGTCATGCCAGGCACCTTCTGGGGCCAGGCCTTCGAATCGATCAAGGTCGCAGAGGTCGAGCAGGTCTGGATCGCGAGCCCGCGCCTGCAGATTCCCGTCCGCGCCCTGAAGCCGCACGAGTTTGCCGACTACCCGGTGATCGAGCAGCCCGTGGGCGCCTCGAAGAACAGGTTCTACGAAGCCTGGCGCGCGGAGCACGGTTTTCGTTTCGGCAAGGTCATGTTGACGAACAGCACCACGGTCCTGCGCGAACTGACCATCAGCGGCTTCGGCCTGAGCCAGCAGGCGCTCGACTATGTGCGACCGGACATCCGCAGCGGCTTGCTGCGCGTGGTCAAGAGCGATCCCATGCCGCCGCCGCTGGTCTACAGCGCGGTCTACCGGCGTGACAACGCCAGCCCCGCGCTGGCGCGCATCGTCGAGCTGGCCGTGAAGACCTGCGACTTCACCTTGCGGGCCAGCCAGCACGACGTGGCGCCGGCCCGCTCGTCGCAACGGCAACGCGTGCCGCGCGAGGTTGCGAAGAAAGCCGTCAGGAAGACGCGCAGATGAAAGATACCTACGCCTCGAACGCCAAGAACACCCGCCCGCCCTCGATCTTCACCGGATAGCTGCGCAGGTCTTCCGTGAGCGGCGCGCACATCGCCTTGCCGGTGCGGACATCGAAACGCCCTTGGTGCAGCGGGCACTCGATCTCGTGCCCTTCGAGGAAACCATCGCACAGCCGCGCGTGCCCGTGCGTGCAGATGTTGTCGGTCGCGTGGATGCCGTCCTCGGTGCCGTAGAGGGCGATGTCCCGGCCCTGCACCTCGATACCCACCACGTCGTCGGCGGGAACGTCGTCGACCGCCGCGGCGTCGATCCATGTCATCGTGCTCATGTCTTTTGTTCCTTCGCTCTTCAGTTGTCGGGCTTGAGGCCGGCGCGCTGGATCACCGGCTTCCAGCGGACCAGTTCTTCGCCCATGAACTTCGCCAGCGCCTCGGGCGTGCTGCCCACGGGGTCGAAGTACGCGGTCTGCAGGCGCTTGAGCGTCTCGGGGTCTTTCAGCACCACGGCGATCTCGCGGCTCATGCGCTGCACCACCTCGGGTGGCGTGCCCTTGGGCGCCATGTAGGCGAACCACGGCACGGCCTGGATATCGGGCAGGCCCGATTCGCGCAGCGTGGGCAGTTCGGGCAACAGGGCCGAGCGTTCGGCCGACGTCACGGCCAGCGCCTTCAGGCGCCCGGCCTTGGCCTGCGGCATCACGGTGACGGGCGGCAGGCAGGCGTATTGCACATCGCCCTGGATGATCGCGGTGACCGCCTGGCCCGACGACGCATACGGAATGTGCACCGCGAACGAGTTGGTCTTCAGCTTGATGAGCTCCACGCCCAGGTGCGAGATCGACCCGTTCCCCGTCGAGGCGAAGTTGAACTTGCCCGGGTTCTGCTTCATCGCCGCGAGCCAGCCCTTCACCGAATCGACATTCATCGAATTCGAGACTGCGCACACATTGGGCGTAGTCGCCGCAAGCGAGACCGGCACGAGGTCCTTGAACGGGTCGTACGGCAGGTTCTTGTAGAGCACCGTGTTGTAGACCAGCGGCGCATTCACCGAGAGCAGGAAGGTGTAGCCATCGGGCTGCGACTTGCTCGCTTGGTCGGTGCCCGTGTTGCCGCCCGCGCCGGGCTTGTTGTCGACGATGAGCGGCTGGCCGATGCGCGCAGCCAGCTTGTCGTTGACGATGCGCGCGAGGATGTCGGGCGACGAGCCGGCCGCGAACGGCACGACGATGCGCACGGGGCGCTGCGGCCACTCCTGGGCATGCGCCGCAGCGGCCACTGCCACGATGGCGAGAACGATCGCGTGCTTCACGGTTTCGCCTCCACATCGACCATGCCCTGATGGTCCCGCTGTTCGCGCGCGATGAAGCCCGCAATGAGTGCGCGATACGCTGCTTCGACCACCTCGGGATAAGCACCCTCCTTCTCGGCCAGCGCCCTCACCTTGTCGATCACCTCCTGCTGGCGTTGAGGCGCCGACACCTGGAAGGCATCGCGCTTGAAGCGCGCCGCGTCCTTCACATAGCGGCCACGCTCGGCCAGCAGCGCGACGATCTGGCGGTCGAGCCGGTCGATGTTCTCGCGCACCTCGGCAAGGTTGCTGCACAACGGCTGGTAGGCCGGATCGGTGAAGCGGCGCAGCGGTGCGCCGTGTGTCTCGGGTTCTTTTTCTTGCATGGCTCAGATGGGGTAAATGATGGAGTTCGGGATCATTTCGCTGTCGAAGACGCACAGGCGCGAGGCGAACTTCAGACCTTCGGGCGTGGGCACGACCTTGTCGATGTAGCGGCCGACGTTGAACACGGTCGAGGGGCCATCCAGCTTGGTGCGGAAGACCGCGTAGTTCGCTTCGCTGTGAATCGCGCCGTCGTCATCCACCGCATGCACCACCGGCAGGCCAACGACATGCCGCTGGTAGTACGGGTCATGGAACAGCGTCTCCTGGATGCCGTACACGCGGTCTTCCAGCATGCCCCGGCTCTCGAACGACAGCGTGGCCAGCGGCAGGTTGCGCTCGTGGTTCTCGCGCGGCTGCAGCCGGTAGCTGCATTCGTCGATGAAGAACGCGGGCCACAAATCCCACTTGCCCGAATCGACCGCATGCGCATAGGCCGCATAGAGGCCAGCCAGTTCGAGATAGGCGTTGGCGTCGAGCTTCTTCGTCATGCGGCCTCCATCACTTCGCGCCAGTAGCGGTACATGCCGCGGATCAGCGTCTCGGTCACCATGTGGTCGGTGTTTTCGACCTCGCGGCCGCCCAGTTCCGCGAGCGTGCGGTGGTAGGGCTTCTGCTCGAAGCCCTGCTGCGAGAACTCGATCACCTCGCCGTCGTCGGCCGAGACGAAGCCCGCCGGGCCGAACAGGTTGGCCTGCCGCAGACGCCGCTGCGTCATCTCCTCGGTGTCGTCCTCGAAGCCGAAATGCGTCCACACGAAATCGAAGGCGTCGTGCCCCACCGGCTGAATGTGCCGCGTCGACACGCTGTTGACCTGCTGCTGCAGGATAAGGCTCGGGAACAGCGTCATCATCACGGCGGTCGGCCCGCCCCACCAGGGCTCGGGCACGATGTCCAGGAAGCGCGGGTCCTTCAGCTGCATGCTTTCCTTGAAGCTGGAGACCTGCGTCACCTGCGCGGCCTTGCCCGCATTGCCGCGCGTGGAAATCATCGCGGCGTGGCGGCTGCGCGCGTCCATCTTGAGCTCCGATTTGTTGTCCGCGCGCCAGAGCCCGAAGGTCACGAACCAAGTGTGCAGGAGGCCCGGGTGGTACGGGTCCTTGATGTTCTCCTGCATCAGCTTCCAGTTGCCCGGAATGCGCTGGCGGCTGTAGCCGAGGATGGTGAGCTTGCGGCCGTCGAAGAGACGATCGAAGTAATGAAGGATGTCGGGGCCGAGAAAATCTTCGAACGATTCGACCTCATGGTCGAACGACGCGAACACCACCCCGCCGCGCGATGCCACCTTGAGCTTGTTGAGCCCGTTCTCCTCGGTCTTGAAGTCGGCGGGCATGCCACCGTGGACCTTGCCGTCCTGCTTCACGCCGCGGCGGAACGGCACGCCCTGCAGGTCGCCCTTGAGCGTGTAGTTCCACTGGTGGTAGGGGCAGACGAACTCCTTCTTGTTGCCATGGCGCTCGCGGCAGAACTGCATGCCACGGTGCGCGCAGACGTTTTCGAACACATGGATCGCGCCCTCCTCGTCGCGCGACATGACGACCGAGCGTTCGCCGATGGCCGTGCGCTTGAAGTCGCCCGGGTTCGGGATCTCGGCTTCGAGGCCGACATAGCACCAGTGCTTCTCGTAGAAGAAGCGCTGCAGCTCCTTCTTGTGCAGCGCCTCGTCGGTGTAGGCCATGAAGGGAATGCGGCTGGTTTTCTCGCTCTCCCAATGCAATTCGATGGGGAACACGGGTTGCGTGGTCATCGCGGGTCTCCTTGTCTTATGGATTCTTCAGGTGCCTTGCAGGTAGAAGGCATCGGCATGGGTCTGCTCAGGCGCGAGGCCGCGGGTGCACACCAGTTGCGTCACCGCCTCGACCATCGGCGGCGAGCCGCAGAGATAGGCGCGCCAGCCATCGAGGCTGCCGGGCCAGTCGGCGCGGATGGCATCGGTGATGAGGCCCAGGCGCTGACCCTCGTGCGCCGGGCCAGTGACGACCACCACATGCACCTTCAGGCCCGGGTGCTGCGCCTGCAGTTCGCGCAGTTCGGCAAGGCCATACACGTCCGCATCGGAGCGCACACCCAGGTACAGATGAATCGGCTGCACCAGTCCGCCCGCGATGGCGCCGCGCACGATCGAGAGAATCGGCGCGAGCCCGGTGCCACCGGCCGCGCAAAGCATCGGCCCGCGGTGCTTTGTGCGCAGGTACGCCGTGCCGAGCGGCCCGCTCACGCGCACCGCATCGCCGATGCGCAATTGCTCGAAGATGTGCGCCGTGACGCGCCCGCCCGGCACCCGGCGCACATGGAATTCGAGCTCCGCATCGCGACTCAACCCGGCCATCGAATAGGGCCGCGCCAGATCGGGCGCGAACTGCAGCTGCGCGTACTGCCCCGGCGAAAACTCCAGCGGTTTGTTCGGCTTGAGCCGCAGGCGCCGGATGTCGTGCGTGAGCACGTCGATGCCGGTCACGGTCGCCTTGAGGATGCGCGCCGGATGCACCACCACCTCGTCGGGCTCGGGGATCTCGATGGCGCAACTTTCGGTCAGCGTGCTCTGGCAGGCCAGCACGTAGCGCTCGCCCTGCCCGTCGGGGCGGATCGCGTCCTGCCCACCGTCGAGCACCTGGCCCGACACCACCTTGCAGCGGCAGGTTCCGCAGCGCCCCGCTAGGCAGCTGTACGACACCGGCACATGGTGCTCGCGCAGCACCTCGAGCAGGTTCGCGCCGGGGCGGACCTCGAGGGTGCGGGCAAGGGGGTGAATGTGCAGGTCCATCGTGGGGCTCTCTTTGCGCCGGCGTCGGGGCCGGCTTGTCTCTTGAGGACGGATGATGCGTGGCCTCGGCAGATTGACCAATAGAATTTGATGAATCGACTCCATCACCGATGTGAATAAAGGTTCGGCATGCAACTCAAGGACATCGACCTCAACCTGCTCCTGGTGTTCGACCGCATGCTGGCCGAGAAGCGCGTCTCGGCGGTGGCCGAATCGCTCGGGCTCTCGCAACCCGCCATCAGCAACGCGCTGGCCCGCCTGCGCAAGCTGCTGGGCGACGAACTGTTCCTGCGCACCGCGCGCGGCATGGAGCCCACGCCCTTCGCGCTGCAGCTGGCCGAACCGGTCGCCTACGCGATGGGCGCGCTGCACACCGCGCTCAACCAGCAGGTGGTGTTCGACCCCGCCACCAGCACGCGCAGCTTCACGCTCGCAATGACCGACATCGGCGAGATCTACTTCACGCCCCGGCTGATGGAGGCGCTGTCGGTCGCGGCGCCGGGCGTGACGATCAGCACGCTGCGCAACAACACCGCGACCAACCTTCGCGACGAGCTCGAAGCCGGGCATGTGGACATCGCCATCGGCCTCCTGCCGCAGTTGAAGGCGGGCGTGTTCCAGCGCCGGCTGTTCCTGCAGCGCTATGTGTGCCTCTTCTCGGGCACGCATCCGCTCGCACGCAAGCGCAGCGTGTCGCTCAAGGACTTCAGCGCCGCCGACCACGTGCTGGTGCAGGCGGCCGGCACGGGCCACGGCAAGGCCGACGACGTGATGGCCGCGCAGGGCATCCACCGGCGCATACGCCTGAAGGTGCCGCACTTCGTGGCGATCGGCCACATCCTGCGTTCGAGCGGAATGATCGCGACCGTGCCCGAGCGCCTCGCAGAGAGCATCGCCGAGCCCTTCGGCCTCGTGTGGCGCCCTCACCCGGTGGCGCTGCCGCAGATCGCGATCAACCTGTTCTGGCACGCGAAGGTGCACCGCGATCCGGGGAATCAGTGGCTGCGGGGGTTGTTGTTCGACAGTTTTGCGGACAAGGACTGAACGGCCAAGCGGCCCGGAGGCCGCGTCAGACCGTGTTGATTTGCGCGTTGCGGAATTCGAGCTGCTCGAAATGGCTACCGGTGAAATCGACCATCTCGCCGCGGAGGCCATCGGCTCGGATCTGGTTGCCATTGCAATTCAGCACATCGACCCGCGTCCAGCGGCCGTTGTCGAAACCCAGGTTGTTCCAGGTGCAGCGGTTGAAGGTGCAGCCGCTCAGCTGCGCGGCGCTGAACTGCGAGTTGCTGAAGGTGCAGCCGGTGAAAGTGCAGCCCGTGATGGAAATGCCCTGGAAATCGCACGCGGTGAAGGTGCAGCCGTTGAACTGGCAGGCGGTCCAGCCCGCGTTCTGGAATGTCGTGGCGTTGAAGCTGGTGCCGGTGAAGGCGCTGGAGGCGAACTGGGCGAGGTTGAGATCGAGGCCCGCGTAGGCGAAGGTGTCCGCCTGGCCGATGAGGCCGGCCGGGGCGCCGCCTGCGCCTTTGCGCCAGAGGTTGTGATTGAGGAGGATGAGTTGGGAGGTCACGGGGTCACTTGATCGGAAATTCCTGGGAATTGGAATAAACCACGATTCGACCTCTTCGGGAAAAATCATGGCTTCTTGAAGCCGCCCTCTTCCTTACTAGAGAATTGCGAGAATTTCCTTGGGGTCGTAGGAAAATGAATTCACATCCGGCCATTTTGCGACGTCCAGATCGACAAAACCCACGCCTTTGACGCCTATTTTCCTTGCTGCGACCACGAACCTTTCAGAGCAAATTATTGTATTGTGCTTTGGTTCGAGGTTTTGAATTCCAAAAACGTCCGCCTCCACATCTTTATTGATCTTCAACTTCTTCAGCGCCAGAAAATCAAACTCATCCTTCTCCAGATCAGAAGCTGAAAAATCGATTGCAGAAGACTCACTCAAATAAAATTCGCGGGAAAATATCGATGCGAAGTATTTTGCCTCCGTGATTTCATCTTTATAAACACTTGAGACAACAAAAATTTCCTTGCAATCCTTTTTGCTCGCTCCAAAATCCTGCAAGAGATGCAAAAAATCTTCTCTCAGATACTGATGTGATGCATCCGACCTGATCGAAAAGTCAATCAGCTTCTCCTTCACCACCAAGCACATTCCCGACGGAAACGATTTCAGATTTTTCTTGTCCGCATACCACGGGTAGACCATGCCGTGCTGAATGGACTCGGGGTGCTCCGGACAGTGATCGTAGAGAACTGCATTCAAATAACCGATCGGGCAGCCTCGTTCTTTCTTTTGCGTTACGGCGTAGTACTTCATTTACTCACCAGCCTTCCCGTTTTCGGATTTCGAGCACCGCCCCAAGAAGAATTTCGGCTCTCAAACTGGTCTGCAGCGCCGCAATTCTGGATTTTTCCTGAGCCGCATAGATCTTCTCGGCATCGTATAGTTTTTCAATTTTCGTGATTCTTGCACCAACTTCTGCCGAATAAAGTGCATGAGAGCCGCAGTGATAATTTTGGCCAAAATGCGATAGTTGACATCGCAATTTCCGCTGCAAGCAATCAATGTTTCACTGCCGCCATGAATTACCCAACTCCTTGTGCTTCCGCTGTAGAAGCCATCCAGCAGGCGGCCGTACTCGCAAAACTCGCCGAGCTCGGGGGGCTTATCAAAAATCCCTCGATAACCCATATTCATTCGGCAGAATTTCCCGCAACTGGGAAATTTGAATAGACAACCATTCGACCCTCTGGATATTTTCCATCCCAACCGCATGGAATACCCCCCAGCAAATAGGCTTCTTCCACGCTTTTCCACAGCGAATCGACTTCGCCATACGCATAGCAATGAAGCAGTCGGGAAACATCGCCTTGCATGTTGTAGATCAAAGGGGCTTCATCAAGGCCCGAATAATCTTTACCAGACATTTGATCCAGCGTTTCGAGAATTTTCTTCTCCACGGAACGCGGCATATCAGGCCAGGCTGGAGTCACAGATTCCAACAGACCTTGCCAATCTTCGAACTTTTCCCCACTGTCGTCCGTTGAATATTCGGCGGCCAGCGAGGCATCGAAAATCAGCTTGATTTTTTCTTGGCCTCCCCGGTACGGGCTATCAAAAAACACCGGTTGATTCAAGAAACCAAAAAGCGCCTTGGCTTCAACCAACACTTGATCCCAGTTTTTCATGGCTAATTTCCTCTGATTATTTCGCGCATGGAGCTCATCCAATTAACCTGAACTCCGCTTGTCGTGCCGCCCTTCCCCGCATACATCGAAAGCGTTCCGCTCTTCAATTGGCTGGCAGATGCAGCTTGAATTGCCTTGATCTTCATGCAGCCGCTGACCTTGGGAATTTTAAGTCTATCGGCGGTTTTCAAAGCCCCTCGAATAGCGTACGTATACCCGGCATGATATCCATTGTGCAAGGTTTTTCCAAAGCCGGGACCAGATTGGGCCGCGACCGTATTGTCTTTCGGGAGTGCAATCAAATTGCTCGCATCATCAACGTCGAATTGAGGGCACAGCTTCTTTGCCATTGCGACCGTTGTGGCGTCTTTTGGAATGATGTGATGAACCTGATAACCAGTAGGGAGTGGACCGTGCAGCCTTTCCCAATTCTCCTGGTAACCCGATTTAAGGCCGACCGGATCAGTCCAAGCAGTCGGATTCGGCGCATACGCATGCAAGTTATTCCCGCCATACAGCGCAATCGGATCCCGACTCACAAACCGCCCACTGTGCGGATCGTAGTACCGGTGCCGGTTGTAATGCAGCCCCGTCTCCTCGTCGAAATACTGCCCCTGGAACCGGATCGGATTCCTGATTCCCGCACTCTGCGCGGCCTGCGCGATCGCTTCCCGCGCCTCGCCCCACGCCCGGTATTGCGCCGACCAGGCGATGCGGCCTTCGTCGTCGGTCAGTTCCTGCGGCGTGCCGAGGTGGTCGCACTGGTAGTAGCAGATCTCCTCCTTCGCGAAGGGCTGCGCGACCGGCTCGCTCGTCCACAACGGGTCGCGCGCCACGTCGTAGTCGCCCTCCTCGGCCACCATTGCCGCGTAGTCCGGCGTGGCATGCAGCGCGATGGCCTGTTGTTTTCTCGCCTGCAGCAGCGGCCTGAAGCTGCCGGGTTCGTAGAGGTAGTGAACGGTTCGGGCCTGTTCCTTGGCGGTCTTGCTGCCGACCACGCTTTCGAAGGCGAGCACGTCGCCGTCCCAGCCGTACACGGTGTGGCCTTTGGGGCTGTGCTTGGCCACGCGGCGGCCCAACGCGTCGTAGGCGAAGGTGGTCGTGCCCTGGTGGCTCTTGGCCGCGACCATGCGGCCGAAGCCGTCCCACTCGAAGCTCGTGCGCTCGCCGTTGCGGATTCGCTCGACCAGGTTGCCCTGGGCGTCGTAGCGGTAGGAGGTGCCCGCGTAATCCTTGAGCAGGTTGTCGAGCAGCTTGTGCGCGGCCACGGGGCTGGTGCGCGATTCGAAGGGCTCGTCCCGAATGCCCTGCGCGCGCGGCGCCGATGTCGACGTGGATTGCCCTGGCGCATCGAGTAACCCCGGCGTGGCGATGTTCCCCGCGGGATCGAAGGCGAAGACCTCCCTGCCCAAGGCGCTGTTGGCCTGCACCAGCCGGCCCACTGGGTCGTAGCGATAGTCGAGCCGGCCGCGCCGGGTGTCGCCGATGCCGACCAGTTGCCCGACCTTGTCGTAGGCATAGGTGCGCCGCACCAGCGCGCTGCCGGCGGGGCCCGCTTGCCCCGTCGATGAAACCCGCTGCTCCAGCAGCCGCCCCATGACGTCGTAGTCCAGGCTCTGGCTCAACCCGTTGCCCTGTTCGCGCCCGACTTCCCGGTGCAGGTCGTCGCGCTCGAAGGAAAGGATGTCCTGCCCGTCCAGCATCAGCCCGTGCACATGGCCCGAGCCGTAGGTGAGAAGGCGCACTTCGTGGCCATCCGGCCGCGTGCTCACGATGCGGTTGCCCAGTTCGTCGTACTGGTGGCGCCAGACGGCGGTCATCGGCTTTTCCAGCGCGCGCGCCTCGTAGTGCTGGTGTTCGCGCACCGTGTTGCCCACAGGGTCGTAGAACCACTGCAGCCGCGCATCGCGGTTGTTCGCCAGCACCAAGCGCCCCGAGGCGTCGTAGCCGAAGGTCTCGCTGGCCTCGCCCGCAGTGCGCTCCAGCAGCCGGCCCATCATGTCGAAGCGCATGTCGATGGACTGCAGCGGCTGCTCGATCTTCTCCAGCACGCCGTTGAATTCGGCGTACGCGTAGCCGGTCTTCTGGCCGTCGAAACCCACCTCCGCGAGCAACCGGCCCACAGGGTCGTAGCTGAAGGTGTAGCTGCTGCGGTTTTCGTTGTCGAGCTGCACGAGGCGCCCGAGCTTGTCCCACCGGTACGCGAGCTGCTGGCCCGCGGCATCGGTGCGCCTCGCGATCAGGCCGGCCTCGCTGTAGCCGTAGCGGGTCGTGTGGCCGAGCACATCGGTGTGCGCGAGCAGGCGGCCCTCGGCGTCGTGGCTGAAGCGCTCGGTGCTCTGGTCGGGATTGACGATGCTCTCGAGCTGCCCGCGTGCGTAGCTGTACTGCGTGGACTGGCCCGCGGCATCGGTGCTTTGAACCAACCGGCCGCGCGCGTCATAGGCCCAGGTCGTGGTCTTGCCCGAGCAGTCGGTGCGCGACAGCAATTGGCCCACGGTGTTGTAGACCATGCGGGTGATGCCGCCCTTCGCATCGGTCACGCGCACGGGCAGCCCGGCCTTGTCGTATTCGTACTTCGTCTTGTGGCCGAGCGGATCGGTCTCTTCGACGAGGTTGCCTTGCACGTCGTACGCACGCAGCCACACCTGGCCCTCGGGGTCGAGGATCTTCACGAGGTTGCCGCTGTCGTCCCAGTCCATGTGGATCTCGGTGCCGTCGGCGCGCGTCTGGCTGATGAGTTGTCCCTGCGCGTCGTAGCTGAAGTGCTCGACGCCGCCATTGGGCTGGATGTGGCGCACGATGTTGCGGGCCTCGTCGCGGAAGAACCATTCATCGCGCAGGTCGGGGTGAGTCACGCGGTAGGTGTAGCCCAGCTCGTCGTAGTAGTAGCGGGTCTCGTGGCCCAGCGCGTCGGTCACGGTCGTGAGGCGAATGTGCTCGGCCCAGCGTACGCGGGTGTCGAAGCTGCCGTCGTCCATCCACTCGCGCACGGCGCGGGCGTTGACGCCGGTGCCGTCGTAGGCGAGGTTCACGCCGCGGCCGGTGCGGTCTTCGTAGCGGGTCAGCAGGTGGTGGCTGTACTGGTAATGCCATGCGGTGGAGACGCGCTGCGTTTCGTCGACCAGCGCGCCCGCCGCCATGGGGCCGTTTTCGTCCTGCGCCTCGATGAGGTCGCCGTTCGCGTCGTAGGCGTAGGCGGCAAGCTGGCGAATGAGCTGGCCTTCCTTGATTTCCCACAGCCCGGCCAGCCGCCCCTGCGCGTCGATGCGCGTTCCTGCATGGGCGATGGTCGTGTCGCCCTGCTTGACCATGATGTCGCTGAGCACCGTGTGCTCCGCGCGCAGCGGATGCGCGTGGTCGTAGCGCAAGGCCACGCTCGCGCCTGCACGCATCTGCATGAGCGCGAGCCGGAAGAATCCGCGCCGGCCGCCGAGCGCGGGGATGCGCTCGTAGGTCTGCATCCAGTCGCGGCCCTGGTTGATGGTGAGCAGGTCGGGCGAGAGGCGCACGAGGGTCAGGTCTTCGATGAGGTCGCGGTGCGTCTGCCCGACCGCGAGCGCGGGGTAGCGCTTCGTGCGGCCGTCTTCAGCGTGATAGAGAAAAGCGCCTTCGCTGCCGTCGCCCAGGAGCTCGATGTCCAGCTGCGTCGTGTAGGGCGTGATCCAGCGCGCGCCGAGCACTCCCAGGTCGTAGGCGCCGAGGTCGGAGCGATAGGTGCGGCTCCAGGTGATCGGCAAGGCGCCGGGCAATTCGAAGTCGGTGTGCGTGAGCGTTTCGGCGCCCAGGCTCAGGGAGATGGAGCGCGCCGTCGCCGAGCCGGGGCACTTGCAGGGGCGGCCATCGGCGGTGCTGCGCTTCTGGCGCCTGCGCGGCTCCAGGGTGCCGGGGCCGCGCTTGTCCTTGACGTTGTTGACCCTGCGCGGATGCACCGTGCCGCCGCGCTTGCGCTTGAGCTTGGGCGCGACCTCCAGGATCTTCATCAGCAGCCAGCCGATGCTGAACATCGTGCCGGGGTCGACCAGCTCGAGCATCTTCTTGGCGGCCAGCTTGCCGAGCGCGCGCATGGCCTTGGCGAGGGACTGGATGTGCGTCCTGAATTCGGGCGAGATGTAGGTGGCCACGCTGGAGGCACCGCCCAGCGCCATGTTGGCGGCCTCCTTGTTGCTCGCCACGAACATGTTCTTGGCCGCGCGCAACAGGTGCTCCGATTTTTCGAGCGGGTTCCACCAGGAGGTGCGGTCCGCGGCCTTGAGCGCGACGTTTGCCGAGCGCACGCTGGTGTTGGGGTTGAACAGGTGCCCGTCGAGCGCCGAGAGCAGCGCATCGGCCAGCGCGTTGGCCAGCTTCTCCGCGAACTTGCCGCACTCCTCCAGCATGTCTCTCAGCTGGCTCTGCGCGGTCTTGATGAACTCCTCGAGTTCGCCCTTGATGGCGTTCGCCAGGTGTCCCGCGATGGCGATGAGGAAGTCTTCCGCGAGGTCCTTCACGCCCTGCTTGAGCTTCTGCTTGGCGAGTTGCAGCGGCGCGCGCAGCGCCACGCGCGCCGGCCCGGTGCCGGGCATCGGGATCACGCCGATGGCGTCGACGCCCAGGTTGACCCACGAGATGAACGACACCTCCTTGCCCGCTTGCTTCAGGTCGTTGATCTCGATGATGTCGTAGACCACATCGGAAAACGCGATGAGGTTCGAGACGCCCGGAATCGCATTGCCCACGGTCTTGAGGCGGTCGAGCGTGACGATGCCGTCGGTGTTCTCGCGCAGCCACTTGTCGAAGGGGCTGAAGCCCTCGGCCACCTCGGAGGCGTTGATCTGCTCGAGGGGTTCGATCGCGTACTCGTCGGATTCGGCGGATTCGGCGGATTCGGCCATGAAGTGGAGGTCCCTGGATGTCGGTTGTTCGTTGTCGGATGGCCTGCGAACCGCTCAGCCCAGGAAGCCGGGGATCTTCAGACCCGCGATCTCGGGCAATGCCGCTGCGGTCTTCGCTGTCGCTGCTGCCGATGCCGCGCGTGGCAGCAGGTTGGCCGCGGCATCGGCCAGCTTGGGAGGTAGCAGCGAGCCCGCAGCCTGCGTCGCCGCGCCCGTGAGCGAGCTCGCGGGACTGCCCAGCAAGCTCGCGGCGCCGCCCGCGAGGCCCGCCAGATCGCCCTTGCCCACCGCCTGCAAGGTGCGCGCGGCCTGCAGGCCCGATTGCACGGTCTGCGCGAGGCTGACAAGGCCGCCCGCATCGGCCGCGATGCCGCTCTTTCCGAGCACGCCGGCGACCTGCCCCATCGCGGCCTGCGCCGCGCCACCCAGACCTCCCGCGCCTGCCGCATCCGCGCCGCTGGCCGCATCGTTCCTGGGCTTGCCGAAGTAGCTGCCCTCCTCCCACGTCCGGCTCGGGTCGTCGCCGAAGGTGACGCTGGCAGGCCCCGGGAACAGCCCCGCGACGCTGGCGAAACCGTTCGCATCGAGCTTGCCGGTCTTGACCGTGCCGAGCGCATCGACGACCTCGTAGTCGCCGCCCTTCACGCCGCGCTGGTCGGCCACGTACTTGTTGAAGAGCTCGAGCGTGCCGTTGCCCGGCGCGGGCGGCGCAGGGAACGAGGCGGGCTGCGTGTCGGGCCCGATCAGCGAATGCGATGCCGCATGCGCGACCCATGCGCCGCTGGTGCCGCTGCGGATGCCGTCGGCCGTCCAGTGCGTGTAGCTGCCCGCGCCGACGATGGTGACCTTCTGCTTGGCGGTGATCACGATCTCGTCGGCGGTCTGCGTGATCTTGAGTTTCGCGAGCAGGTTGAGGTTGTCCTTCAGCGCCTGGATGTCGATGTCGCCGTTGGCTGCGACCAGCTTCATGCCCAGCTTGTAGGCAAACACACGCACCGACTCGATGGCGCTCGCGAGCAGCCGCTTGCCCACGGAAAAACTCATGTGCTGTGCACTGGTCAACGCCACGTGTTCCTCGCTGTGCAGGTGCGTCGACTTGACCGAGGTCGCGGCAATGCCGGCCGGGCTCGCGAGCACCATGTGCGGCTCCTTCAGCTCCGGGAACTCACCCTGCTGCGGGTTGCCGCCCGAACCCTTGACCGCATCGCTCTGGGCTTTCAGGGCCTTGCCGACTTCGTCCTGGTCGCCGCCCTTGTCCTGCGCCTGGTGCTGCTGCGCGAGGTCGGCCAGGCTCTCCTGCTGGTCGCTGGCGTTCTCCAGCCGCGCCACGGTCTCGCCCATGTCGGTGATGTGCGCCTGCGCGTTGGGGCGCGGCTCGGTGCTGATGAGGAGGCCCGCCATCGCGCGGATCGCGCCGTGGCCGTCGGTGCGCAGCTCGAAGCCCTGGCCGCGCTCGTCCTTGCGGCCGGCGTTGTCCTCGATGCGCGCGACGTGGCCGAGGCTCAGCTGGCTTGCGTCGTGGTCGCTGCGAAGCTGCGCCTGGATCTTTCCCTGCGTGTCATCCAGGAGAAGGTGATTGCTCTTGCCGCCGGGCTCGTTGCCCGAGCCCTCGGCAAGCTCGCGGCTGCGCAGGCCCATGAGCGCCTTCTGCCCCGGCAGCGCCCACGGCGGCATGCGCCGCGCGTTGTAGACCACGCCCATCACCACCGGATGGTCGGGGTTGCCATCGAGGCACTGCACCACCACCTCGGAGCCCACGCGCGGGAACGACACCATGCCGGTCTCGCCGCCGGCCCAGTTGCTCAGCACCCGCACCCAGGCCGAACTCTTTTCGTCGTTCTGGCCTTCGCGGTCCCAATGGAATTGCACCCGGATGCGGCCGTACTCGTCGGTGTGGATGCTGCCTTCGCTGGCCGGCCCGACCACCGTGGCGGTCTGCGGCGCGAGCACGCGCTGCTCGACGCTGTGAAAGCCGCGACCCGGCATCCACGCGACGAAGCGGCGGCTTGAGGTAAAGCTGTTCCTGTATTCGGCGCGCGACCCCTTCGGCTTGCCTTCTGCCGTGCCAGGCTCCTGCAGGTAGTTGTTGCTGGCGCGGTGCTCGACCGAGAGGATGAGGAATTCGCTTTCGGAGCCGTCGCCCTGCGTGCGCCCGAAGTGGTCGATGAGGCGGAACCAGCGGCCCGGCAACACGAAGCGGTTGTTGCCCTCGGCCTCGAAGCGCTTGGCCTTCGCCTCGATCTCGCCGATGCGCCGCCGCGCCACGCCCTCGCCTTCGAGCGAGGTCTTGAAATGGCGCGCGCCACCGTACTCGTGCACCTCCAGCTGGGGAACGTCGCCCTGCTGGTTGTTGCTGGGCATCTCGGCATGTTGCGGGCGCGGGCTCTTGAAGTCGAAGGCGCTCACGGCGGTCTGCGCCGTGACCAGTTCGCGCACGGCCGTCCACTGACTGATGGCGTCTTCCTCCTGTGCGCCGCCTTCATCCTGGAAACGGATGCCGGAGGACGAGCCGTCCACGGCCTTGGCCAGCGTGCTGTCGTCGCACACGTGCAAGGTGTGGCCCTCGGCCGAGTGCTCGTACCAGTAGCTGTAGCCCGCCGCCTCCCAGCGCCGGTGCAGGTAGTTGTGGTCTGTCTCTCCACCAGCGCCGCCGCCCTGCACGGCCATCGTGTGGGGCGGGTCCTCGCCGCGAACGAACCACTCCCACTTGGGCAGCACGCCGTAGTCGTTGAAGATGGCCTCGGTCTGCGCGCGCAGCGTCTGCCGATGGAACAGGCGGTTGTTCGCGCGCAGCCGCAAATACTGCAACCACGGGCCTAGGCGAGCTTCGTAAAAAGCCAGGTTGCCGTCGGTGCGCACGAGGCGGAACTCGAAGACGATGCCGGTGAAATGGCGCAGTGTGCCGTCGGGCCGCACGAGCTCGACGCAAAGCATCTTGCCCTGCAGGTCCTTCAGGGCCAGCGCGGCGTTGCTGCTGAGCAGACCGACCGTGAATTCGAAATCGCGCGAGAGGCCTTCGGACGCATGCAGCGTGTTGACCACGAGGTCGCCGCCCGCAGGCGCCCCGCCCTGGGGGAACGACAGCCGCACCAACCGGTCGTGCTGCCGGTCGGCGACAAGCTCTGCGAGATGACGGCCCGGGGGCCCGCTCATCGGATATGCCCGTGCAGGAACGATCTCGCCACGATGTGGTTCACGCTGACTCTCCCTCCGATGGCTCATGAAATGCCGCCCTGGAGAGCTTCAGCGCCAAATGTGTCGTCCGCTTGACAGCAACCCGGAGGTTGCAGCCCGCATGCAGAAGGAAGTTGTACGCGCGGCGGAAATTTTTTCTAGTCGCTCGACCCGATGGGGTCCGGCATGGCCGAATGGCGCGCCAGCTGGTCGACCGCGCGCAGCAGGGTCGGCACGCGGTACTCGCCATGCATGCGCTTCACCTCGGCAGCCGCAGCGGCAAGTTCGACGCCGATGGCCGTCACGAACAGCGGCGACGTGCTCTGGCCGCGCAGCACCTCGACCACATCGCTCGCACTGCGGTAGGCCGTTTTGGCAACGCCGACCACGGGCACCTTGCGATCGAGCGCCTCATGCAGATGCGCGCCCAGGCCCGCGTGACCCGGCTCCAGCGACACGTATCCATCGACGATGACGATGTCCGCCAGCGGCCCTTTGCGCAGCACGCCGAGCAGGCACGGCAGCTCGCGGCGATAGAACTCGCCCGGCTGGTATTCCGCCACCTCGCGAAAGCCCGCGACAGCCTGCGTCTCTTCGCGCTCCGCCATCCACCCACGAAACCAGAGGCCCGCGGCCACGGCCGTGTCGGCGCGGTAGTCGACGTCGAGGCAGACGATGAGCGGCTCGCTCATGCAGGCCACCGTCCGAGCACTTCGTGCACGCCCTCCCCGACATGGCTGTCGATGAGTGCGAAGGAGCCCGCCGTCCAGCGCACCGGATCGATCGCATGCTTCTCGATCTTGCGCCGCGTGTATGCGACGGTCATGTGCGGCGTGAAGCTGCGATCGGGCTTGAGCCCCGCATCGGCCAGCGCTTCGCCCAGGCGCTGCCTGAAGTCCGCGAGCGCGGTGGTGCCCTCTTCGCCGCACAGCACGAAGGCCTTGCTGTTCGCATAAGTCATGGCGTGGTCGAAGGCGACATCGAACGCAGGCGGCGCCGTGGAAGCGGCCGCTTCGAGTGCCGCCTGCACCTTCTTGCGCGGCACCGTCTCGTAGCCGCCGAGATCGTGCAGCGTGACATGCAGGCGATGCGCCTCGCTCAATGTTCCTTTCAGCGAATGCCGGTCGTCGAGTTGCGCGCCGAGCGCGGCGATGGATGCGGCATCTTCGGCACTCGGAAAGATCGCGAGGAAGAGCGTGTGCGGCAACGGCTCCTTGCGGCGAGCCTTGGTTCGGGGTCGCGGCAGGGGCCGCGGCGGGGGATCGATTCCGGGAAGAAGAAGCTGTTCTGACATCCGTCGATCATCGCCGCTCTTCACGGGCCCTTCAGCAAGCGCAAAGCGCGTCTTCAGCCTGGCTTTCGAGAATCGTCCGACCTCAGCCTCTCCAATGCCGGCGGTGCTTCTCTCGCCCACGCTCCAACGCCGGCCATGAAAAGGTCGGCGGCATCGAGTTCGCTGGCGGCGATCCACTCGTTGGGTTGATGAGCCTGGGCAATCGCGCCCGGCCCGCAGACCAGCGAGGGGATGCCGGCCTGCTGGAAGAAACCGGCCTCGGTGCCGAACGGGATATCGCCCGGCGGCCACAGTGCGCCCAGGTTCCTCGCCACGCGCGCCGCAAGGCCGCCGTCTTCGGCAGAGAGCGCCGGGATCTCGGCCAGCTGCGTCAGCTCGACGGCCACGTCGGGGGACACGTCCGCGAGCAATCGGCCGAGCTCGCCCTTCACTGCGGCAGCACTGGCCTCGTCGGGCGGCCGGAATTCCCATTGCACTTCGCAGCATCCGGGGACGATGTTGATCGCCGTTCCGCCACGGATGCTGCCGACATTGAGGGTGGTGCGATTGCCCTGCGCGATCAGCGTGCGCCCGAAGCTGGCCAGCCGCGCGATGAGCAAGGCGGCCGGCTCGATCGCGCTGACGCCAAGCGCCGGATTGCTCGAATGGGCGGGCACGCCACAGAAGGTGACGCGATGGCAGAAGACGCCCCGATGGGCGAGCCCGACGCGCATCTGCGTGGGCTCGCCGATGATGGCGAGTGCCGGCGGCGGAACATTGGCACGCATGTCGGCGATCAGGCGCGGTACGCCGAAGCATCCGATCTCTTCGTCGTAGGACAGCGCAAGGTGGATCGGGCGGCGCAGATCCAGGCGGCGCCACGACGGCACCGCGGCGAGGCAGGCCGCGATGAAGCCCTTCATGTCGGCCGCGCCCCGCCCATGAAACCGGCCCTCGCGTTCGACGAGCGCGAAAGGGTCCGAATCCCAGGCCTGGCCGTCGACCGGAACCACGTCGGTGTGCCCGGACAGGACGATGCCGCCCGCCACGGCCGGCCCGATGGTGGCCAGCAGGTTGGCCTTCGCGCCGTCGTCGCTGGGGATCAGCCGTGCCTCGACGCCATGGTCTTCCAGGTACGCGGCCACCCAGCGGATGAGATCGAGATTGGACCGGTGGGAAGTCGTGTCGAACCCGACCAGGATGCGCAGGAGTTCGGGCGTGTTCATGGGAATCAGGAGGCAGCCGGATCGGTTGCCGTTGTCGTGCGGCGCCTTGCCGGTCGGAAGGTCGTGACGAAGAAGCCGAGCAGGATGAGCACGATGCCGGCGATGTGGAAGCTCTTCACGGGCTCTCGCAGAACCACGAAGGCCAGGAGCGCGGTGAACAGCGCGACCAGGTGAAAAGACACGCCGGTCACCGTCGCCCCCAACGTCGCCACGCAGCGGCCCCACAGGATGAACGCGAACAGCGAAGCGAAGATGCCGATGTAGAGGACGGCGCCCACCGAAGCGGCATCCGTCGGAATGCGCGCGCCGCGCACGACAAGCTCGAATGCCCAGAACGGCATCAGCACCACGAGCCCCGCGGCCATGGTCGCCGCCAGGAACACCAGCGGACTGATCGCCGCGGGCTTGCGCCGCAGGAGCACCGAATACACGGCGTAGTTGGAGACGGCCAACAGCACCAGCAGCTCGCCGCCGCCCAGGTGCAGCGCGAGGAGGCTGGCGAGCTCGCCGCGCGCCACGATCCAGGTCACGCCGACGAACGAGATGGCGATGCCCACCAGCGCTTTCCACGTGATGCGCTCGACCCCGAGGACCACCGCGGCGAGCGGGACCACGAGCGGCAGCGTCGAGTTGAGAAAGGCAACGCTGGTGGCGGGCACCGTCTGCAGGGCCAGGTAGCCCAGCGCGTTGTAGCCGGCGATGCCGAAGGCGCCGCAGGCCGCGATCAACCGCCAGTGGCGCGCCAGCAGCGCCCGCTCCCGCCATGCCTGCATTCCGACGAACGGCGCCAACGCCGCGAGCGCCACGACCCAGCGGCCGACCGCGAGGGACACCGGCGGAAACACCGGGCCGAGTGCGCGGCCCAGCACGAGGTTGCCGGCCCAGAAGGCCGGCGGCACCCAGAGCAGCCAGACTGGGTTTGCCCAAAGGGCTCGCAGCGACCCGCGCATCACAGTCCCTGCAGCCCGATGCGGATGCGGCGGTTGGAGCGGCCCTTGTTCTCGATCTTGAGAATCCGCACCGGGCGCGAAGCGCCGGTCGACTGCAGGTGCGTTCCGCCGCATGCCTGTCGGTCGAGCCCCGCGATCTCGACGATGCGCACCAGGCCGTCCGGCGAAGGCGGCGGCGCCACCGAGCGGGAGCGCAGCAGCCCTTGCTCGCCATGTGCGGCTGTGACCGAAACGTAGGTCGTCTCGACGCGCAGGTCCTGGGCGATCACGTCGTTCAGTTCGGCTTCGAGTGCCCGCAGGCGATCGTTGTCGGCACCGGGCAGGTCGAAGTCGATGCGTGCCGTGCCGTCGTCGTTCATCTGCACGCCGGTCACGAGGGCGCCGTCGAAGTCCCTGAAGACCAGCGCGTTCAGCACATGCAGGTCTGTGTGAAGCTCCCGCATGAGTTGGCGGAAGACCGGCTCGACCTCCGCTTGCACTTCACCTGTGATCTCGGTGTCGCCCGGGACCTGGACCCACACGAGGCCGCCCTCTTCGGAAAAACCGGCGACGGGTGCTTCGCCGCCCTGCCATCGCACGATGCCCCGGTCCGGCAATTGCCCGCCTCCGCCGGGATAGAAGGGATGCCCGGAAAGAAGCACGGCACCGGGCCGCGATTTCAGGACCTGGGCGTCCAGCCTCAGGATTTCGGGGTTGTCCTGGCAGAAGAGTCGTGTCATGGGTGGCCTTACTGGTGGCGCCAGCATGGCAGGACGACTCGAAATGCTATTGGTCGAAATTGGCCGCCGTTGGCTGCGGCCGTGCCTCCTTCAGCGCCCCTGCGCGCGCACGTACTGGAGCGGCGTCATGCCGAAGGCGCGCTTGAAGTGCTTGTTCAGCGCGCTCTGGTCGTAGAAGCCCGACGCGAGCGCGGCATCGGCCACGCACTGGCCCGCATCGAGCTGCCGGATCGCGGCGCGCAGGCGCAGCTGGGTCAGGTAGGCGTGCGGGGTCAGCCCGATCGAACGGTTGAACACGTCGATCAACTGGAACGTCGTGAGGTCGGCGGCCCGGCCCATCTGCTCGAGGGTCAGGCGCTCCGCGTGGCAATCCCGCATGAGCCCCAGCACGGGCGCCAGCACGCGCGCATCCGAAGGCGCGACCGGAATGCGCTGCCCTGCCCGCGCATGGCCTGCGAACAGGGCACCGAAGCTGCGCACGAGCAACTCCTGGTGCAGCAGCGGATCGGGCTCGCCGTCCAGTGCGCGATGCAGCGCCAGGAAGCGTGCGATGAGGTCCGGATCGCGCAAGACGTTCGACGTGAAATGCCGCGGCTGGTCGATGCCCAGCGACGCCAGGACATTCGCGATGCCCGGCGCGGCCAGGTAGAAACTGCGATAGCGCCAGCGCTCGCTGCCGCCCATGCGGCCCGAGTGCGGCTCGCCGGGGTTGAAGACCAGGAGCGCCTCGGCGTGGGCAAGGTCCGTTCGGCCCCGGCTCCTGAACTCCGAACCGCCCACCTCGGTGACCGCGACCACGAGCGAATCGTGGACGTGAGGCGCGTAGTCGTGCGTCGTGAAATCGGCATGGAGCATGTCCATGCCGGCCACGCCGGGTGCGTGCCAGTAGCGCGAGCTGTTGCGAGGATCGGAGCGGGCCAACGGGCGTCCTTTGTTCGCACGAAGGGCGGCGGCCATCGCGGCCGCCGGGTCAGGTGGGATTAGATCGGGATTGCAAAGGGTATGCCACGTGCTGCGCCGCGTTGGGGTCGATCAGTCTTCATCCAGCGCCTGGAACCGATCCGCCAGGAAGAAGACGCGGGGGCTTTGTTCATGGGCCGTCGCCGGCTCGCAGATCCGACTCCCGCGTCACCGTCTTGGCCAGCAGCCGCAAGGTGCTCGCACACGCAGCGACCGCCTCCGACAGCACGCCGCTGCGCCGGTAAGCCAGCCCCAGGTCCATCGACGGCACCGCGCCCGCCATCGCCGTGCGGCGAATGCGTCCGCCGTCGTGCGACCACGGGCGAAACACCAGGTCCGACAGGATCGTCACGCCGACGTTCTGCGCGACCAGGCTGCGCACGGCCTCGATCGACTTGGTCCGGAACACCACCTTGGGCTCGAGCTTCGCCGCGCCCCAGTAGCGGCCCACGGTCTCCACGTGTTCGTCCATGTCGAGCAGCACGAAGGGAAGTTGCGCGATCTCGCGCAACGACACCGACTGCCCGGTGGCCAATGGATGGTCGAGGGAGGTCCACAGGCGACGCTGCGACTTCAGCAGGTTCTCGCGCCGGATGTCGGGCGCCTGCGAGAGGTTCGAGACGAGCACCACGGCCAGGTCGAACTCGCCGCTGCGCAGCCCCGCCTCGATCTCCTCGCGGTTGCGTTCGACCGGCTCGAACTCGATCAGCGGCAACTGCCGGCGCATGGCGCCGATGATCTTCGGCAGCATGTATTCGGACACCGTGTCCGTGATGGCGATCCGCACACGCCCCTCGACGGAAGACGCCGAGCCGTGGCTCTCCTCCACCGCCACTTCCAGCGTGCGCAGGATGTGCTGCGCGTGGCGCAGAAAGCCTTCGCCGTGCACCGTGAGCCGCAGCCCGTCGGAGTGCCGCGTGAACAGCTGGACCTTCAGCGCGGCCTCGAGATTGCGCAGCGAGGTCGTCAACGAGGGCTGGCTCACATAGCAGCGCTGCGCCGCGCGCGAGACCTGCCCCGTGTGGGCCGTGGCGACGAAGTGCTGCAGCTGCTTGATCGTGATCGACATAGATCAATCCTATATCACTCTATTGATATTCAATATTTGAATTGATGAAGCTGTTCGCCCATAGTCGCCCCGCACGACATCCCGGGCGCGAACGACGCCCCAGGCCCAGCCATTGGAGACACCATGCCTTCGACATCAAAGACAGCCCCCGGTCCCGGGCGAGACGCCCTCCTCCCTTCCCCGGCGCAGGCCGGCCATGCGGGTCCCGGCCTCCTGAGCCGCCTGGGCCTGCGCTTCACCGCCTGGGCCGAGCGCTGGTTTCCCGATGCCTACGTGTTCGCCGCCATCGCGGCGGCGGTGGTCGCGGTCGCGGCATTGCTCAATGGATCGAGCCCGCTGGTCGTGGCCAAGTCCTTCGGCGACGGCTTCTGGAGCCTGATCGTCTTCACGATGCAGATGGCGCTGGTCGCGATCGGCGGCTACGTGGTGGCGACCTCGCCGCCGGCCGCGCGCTTCATCGGCCGGCTGGCGGCGGTGCCCGTGTCGGGACGCCAGGCCATCGCCTATGTGGCGGCGATCAGCATGATCCTGTCGCTCTTCAACTGGGGCATCTCGCTGATCTTCAGCGCGCTCTACGTGCGCGCCCTGGCGCGCCGGACCGAACTGCGCATGGACTACCGCGCCGCCGGTGCGGCGGCCTATCTCGGGCTGGGTGCGACCTGGGCGCTCGGCATGAGCTCCTCGGCGGCGCAACTGCAGGCGAACGCCGCCAGCCTGCCCAAGAGCATTCTCGACATCACCGGCGTGATCCCGTTCAGCCAGACCATCTTCCTGTGGCAGTCGATGGTCATGGCGCTGGTGCTGATCACCGTCTCGGTCGCGATCGCGCTCTGGTCCGCGCCCACGGCCGAGCGCGCGGTCACGGCGCAGGACCTCGGCATCGACCTGGCTGAAGCCAAGGCGGCTTCCGACGAAACCGCCGCGCAGCGCCCCGGCGAATGGCTCGAGCGCAGCCCGCTGCTCACCCTGCTGCTGTGCGCCCTCGGCTTCGGCTGGCTCGCGCAGGAGTTCATGGCCAAGAGCCCGCTGATCGCGATCGCGGGGCTCAACACCTACAACCTGCTGTTCCTGATGATCGGCATGCTGCTGCACTGGCGCCCGCGCAGCTTTCTCGATGCCGTCTCGCGCTCGGTGCCCTCGACCGCGGGCGTGATCATCCAGTTTCCGCTCTACGGCGCCATCGCTGCCATGCTGACCGCCGCCAAGGGCGATGGCGGCCACACGCTGTCGGACCGCATCGCGCACCTGTTCGTGAGCATCTCCAGCGTCGACAGCTTCGCGGTGGTGATGGGCGCGTACTCCGCCATCCTGGGCTTCTTCATTCCCTCGGGCGGCGGCAAGTGGATCATCGAGGCGCCCTACGTCATGCAGGCGGCCAACGAGCTGAAGGTCCATCTCGGATGGGCCGTGCAGGTCTACAACGCGGCCGAGGCGCTGCCCAACCTGATCAACCCGTTCTGGATGCTGCCGCTGCTGGGCGTGCTCTCGCTGAAGGCGCGCGACATCGTCGGCTTCACTTTCCTGCAGTTGCTGGTCCACGCGCCGCTGGTGCTCTTCATGCTCTGGTTCCTGGGCCGCACGCTCAGCTACGTTGCGCCCGTGATGCCGTGAGCGGGCCGGACGCTTCGATGGACGCGGCCACCACGGAAATCAAGCGCGGCTACTGCACGCTCTGCCGTTCGCGCTGCGGCACGCTCAACGAGGTGCGCGGCGACATGCTGGTGTCGGTGCGCCCCGACGCGGCGCATCCGACCGGCCAGGCGATGTGCATGAAGGGCAAGGCCGCGCCTGAGCTGGTGCACAGCCCGCATCGCGTGCTGCATCCCATGCGCCGCACGCGGCCCAAGGGCGATCCGGATCCGGGCTGGGTGCGCATCGGCTGGGAAGAGGCACTGGCCGAGACCTCGCAGCGCCTGGGGGCCATCAGGGCCGAGAGCGGCGCCGAATCGGTGGTGTTCGCGGTCACCACGCCGAGCGGCACCCCGCTGAGCGACAGCATCGACTGGATCGAGCGCTTCGTGCGCCTCTTCGGCAGTCCCAACATCTGCTATGCGACCGAGGTCTGCAACTGGCACAAGGACTTCGCCCACGCCTTCACCTTCGGCTGCGGCATGCCGCCGGCCGACTACGCCCAGGCCGAGCTGATCGTGCTGTGGGGCCACAACCCCACGAACACCTGGCTGGCCCAGGCCAACGCCATTGCGAAGGGCCGCGCGAAAGGCGCGCGGCTGATCGTGGTCGATCCGCGTCCCACGGCGCTGGCGCGCCAGGCCGACGTGTGGCTGCCGGTGCGGCCCGGCACCGATGCGGCGCTCGCGCTCGGGATGATCCGCCTGCTGATCGAGGACAACCGCTTCGACGAGGCCTTCGTGCGCGACTGGACCAACGCGCCGCTGCTGGTGCGCGACGACAACGGGCATCTGCTGCGCGAGCGCGACCTGCGGCCCGATGCCGAGGGCGACCGCTTCATGGTGTGGAGCGATGCGCACCAGGGGGCGGTGCCTTACGACACTGCTCGGGACGCACAAGCTCAAGGCTCGGCCCATTTCCGCCTGCGCGGTGCGATCGAGGTGACGGCGGAGAACGGCCACCACCTCTCGTGTCGCCCGGCCTTCGATGTGCTGGCGCAGGCCTGCGCCGTCTGGACGCCGCAGGAGGTGGAACGCATCACCGGCGTGCCCGAAGCCCCGCTGCGCGCCGCGGCCGAGCTGTTCGGTGGCGGGCACCGCACGGCCTATCACGCCTGGACCGGCATCGGCCAGCACACCAACGCAACCCAGTCGGAGCGCGCGGTCGCCACGCTGTACGCGCTGTGCGGCAGCTTCGATCGCATCGGCGGCAACCGCGTGCGCACCGGCCCGCGCGTCAACGCGGTCAATGCGCTCTCGCTGCTGCCCGACGCGCAGCGCGCGAAGGCGCTCGGGTTGAAGGAACGGCCGATCGGCCCGCCCGCCCACGGCTGGGTGACCGCGCGCGACACCTATCGCGCGATCGTCGACGGCGAACCGTACAAGGTGCGCGCGATGATGGCCTTCGGCACCAACCTGCCGGTTTCGCAGGCCGACACCGCGCTCGCGCAGCAGGCGCTGTCGCAGCTCGAATTCCACGTGCATTGCGACCTGTTCGAAACGCCGGCCGCGCGCTACGCCGACATCCTGCTGCCGATCGACACCCCCTGGGAGCGCGAGGGCCTGCGCGTCGGCTTCGAGATCGACGATCGCGCGGCCGGCTGGGTGCAGTTGCGCCAGCGCATGGTGGCCCCGCGCGGGGAATCGCGTTCCGACAACGAGGTGCTGTTCGATCTCGCCCGCCGGCTCGGCATGGGCGACGAATTCTTCGGCGGCAGCCTGGAGGTCGGGTGGAACCACATCCTCGAGCCGCTGGGTCTCACGGTGGCGCAACTGCGCGACCGGCCCGAAGGCGTGGCCTGCGACATCGACGCGGGCGAGCGGAAATACGCGCGCGCCACGCCCACCGGCGTGCGAGGCTTCGACACGCCCACGCGCCGCGTCGAGCTCTATTCCGAAACCCTGCTGCGCCACGGCCAGCCGCCCGTGGCGACTTTCGTCGAGCCCGCCGACACGCCGCGCGACGCCAGGGCGACCGGACACGGCCGTTTCCCCTATGTGCTGAGCTCGGCCAAGAACGGCCTCTACTGCCACAGCCAGCATCGCAGCCTGCCCTCGCTGCGCCGGCGCGCCCCCGAGCCAGTGGCCGAACTGAGCCCCGCCCTCGCGAAGACCAAGGACATCGTCGGCGGCGACTGGCTGCGCATCCGCACGCGCGTGGGCGAGGCCCGCTTCGTCGCGCGCATCACGCCCGGCCTGGCGGACGATCTCGTCGTGGCCGAGTTCGGCTGGTGGCAGGGTTGCAGCGAACTGGACCGCGACGGCCTGCCGCTGGACGGTGCGCTGGGCAGCAATTTCAATGCGCTGATCTCGGCCGACCATTGCGACCCGGTCAGCGGTTCGGTGCCGCACCGCTCCTTTCTCTGCGACATCGAACGCGATCCCGCCACGGCGCTGCGACAGCGCTCATGGACGGGCACGCGCCGCTTTCGAATCGACGAACTGCGGCCCGAGGCCGAGGGCGTGCTGGGCATTCGTTTCGCGCCGATCGACGACGCGCCCCTGCCCGACTACCGGCCCGGCCAGCATGTCGAACTCAAGCTCGACCTTGGCGATGGCACGCCGGTCTCGCGCGCCTACTCGCTCACTGGCGCGGCCGAGCAGCGGGATCGGCACGGCTACACCATCGCAGTGCGGCACCAGCGAGGCCGTGCGGCCGACGGCACGCCGTACCAGGGGCGCATGTCGGGCCATCTGCACCGCGACCTGAAGCTCGGCGACACGCTCGAACTGCGGGCGCCGTCCGGCGGCTTCGTGATTCCCCGCCGCTCGCCCCAGCCGCTGGTCCTGTTCGCGGGCGGCATCGGCATCACGCCGTTCATCAGCCTGCTCGAGTCGCTGCCCGATGGCGCGGACAGCCCCGTCATCCGGCTCTACTACGCCAACCAGAACAGCGCGACACACGCCTTTCGCGAACGCATCGCGCACCACCGCGCACGTCTGCCCCGGTTGCAGGTGATCGACCACTACAACGCGCCGCTGCCCGAAGACCGCCTCGACATCGACTACCAGTCGGACCAGTACATCGATGCGAGCGTGGTGGACGACGCGCTGATCGCGCAACGGGCCCGCTTCTACCTGTGCGGCCCGCCCGCCATGATGGACAGCGTCATCACGGGACTGGTGGCGCGCGGCGTTCCGCGCTTCGATATCTTCAGCGAGGTGTTCCGCTCGCCCGCCGCGCCGCCGGTGGACGGTCCTCAGCAGTTCGACGTCCGCTTCGCGCGCTCGGGCCGCGGGCCGGTCACGTGGACGCCCAGGCAGGGCACGCTGCTGAGCTTCGGCGAATCGCTCGGCCTGCAGATGCCGAGCGGCTGCCGCGTGGGGCAGTGCGAAAGCTGCGCCGTGCGCCTGATCGCCGGCAAGGTGTCCCATCTGCACGGCCGTGAACCCGAAGACCCTGCCGTGTGCCTGACATGCCAGGCCGTGCCGCTCGAAGACCTCGTGCTCGATGCATGAGCCCCGCCCTCCGTTCCCAAGCCAAGCCCCCCATGAAAATCATCGATACCGAAAGCACCCGCCACGCCCTGCGCTTCGAGCGCCTCATTCCCGCGCTGCGCGACATGTTCATCGCCGGCTGCGAAGTGCCGTTGCGGCATGTGCACACGCTCCAGAACCAGGCCGCGCCACCGGGCGGGACCGTGCTGATCATGCCGGCGTGGCAGGAGGGCCGCTACCTGGGCATCAAGACGGTCAACATCTTTCCGGGCAACGCCGAACGCGGCCTGCCTGGACTGTTCTCGACCTACATGCTCTACGACGCGCGCACCGGCGAGCCGCTGGCACAGATCGATGGCAACGAGATCACCTCGCGCCGCACCGCCGCCGCGTCGGCCCTCGCCGCGTCCTACCTCGCGCCCGCGCAGGCGCGCAGCCTGCTCGTCGTCGGCTGCGGCCGTGTCGGCGGCCTGGTTCCGGAGGCCTGTCGCACCGTGCGTCCGATCGAACGCGTGGCGGTCTGGGATCGCAACGAGGCCGCGGCGAACGCGCTCGCCGCACGCCTCCATGCGCAGGGTTTCGATGCGTTCGTCGCAACCGACCTCGGCCAGGCCGCGGGCGACGCCGACATCGTGAGCTGCGCCACGCTCGCGACGCAGCCGGTGATCGAAGGCGCATGGTTGGGGACGCGCAGCCACCTCGACCTGATCGGCAGCTTCACGCCGCAGATGCGCGAGGCCGACGATGCGGCGTTCGTCGGCGCGAGGCTCTTCATCGACACGCGGGAAGCACTGCAAAAGAGCGGCGAACTGCTCGGGCCGATGTCGCGCGGCGTGTTCACGGCCGCGGACGTGGCGGGAGACCTGGCCGACCTGGTCACCGGCCGGGTCCAGGGACGAACCGAGTCCGACGGACGGACCGTCTTCAAGGCGGTGGGCACGGCGCTCGAGGACCTCGCGGCGGCGATCCTCGTCTACGAGAGCGTCGAAGCGGCGTGAGACGCTGATCTCGACTTATTGGACCAAGTTGACAAAATAGATCAATACTGTAAAAGTTCGACGCCTGTCCTCGCGGATTGGCGGCACGAACTTCGTGGTGCGCCGACCGGCGGGGGCCTTGAACATCCACCCTCATCGCCGAACTCGCCCATGCCTTCGCTGTCCCGCATTTCCGTCAGCCTCGCTCTTGCGATACCCGTTGCGCGCCGCGCTGGAGCGGTCCGCTGATGGCCGCCGCTCCCGACCGGCGCATCGCGATCATGGAGGCCGCGCTCGGTGTCTTCCTGCGCTACGGCTACCGGAAGACGTCGATGGACGATCTCGCGCGCGCCGCCGGCATCTCGCGCCAGGGCCTCTACCTGCACTTCGCGTCGAAGGACGAACTCTTCAAGGAAGCCGTCACCTGGTTCGCGCAGCAAGGCCTCGCGGCCATGCGTGCCGCACTGGCGCGGGAGGACCTGCCGATCGAGGAACGACTGATCGGCGCCTTCGCGGCGTTGCATGCGCAGAACGACGGCTCTCAGATGTCGCTGGAACACATGGGCGAGATCGTTGCGACCGCGCGCGAACTCGTCGGTCCGGTGCTGGAAGAGTTCGACCAGGTCGTGCCCAAGGAACTCGCACGGGCGATCCAGTCGGCCGGTGCCGCCGTGCCCTGGCGCGCCGCGGGCCTCACCGCCAAGTCACTCGCACAGCACCTGTACGCGGCCTCGCACGGCCTCAAGCACTACGCCCGGACGCCGGCCGAGTACCAGGCCGGCATACGCATCGCCGTGCGCCTGGTGTGCGGCGGACCGGCGCCCGCACCCTGAGCTTCTTCGAATGAAGCGCACGCCCTCTCACCTTCGCCAACTTTTCCTGATCGGAGTCATCGCCATGTCCACCTCCTCGCTGTGCGCCTGCGGTCCGCGACTCGCAGCCAACCCCAAGTCGCCGCAGCAGCGCGACGGCATCTACCGCAACGTCGTGCCGCGCGCGCCGATGGGTTTCCTCAAGACCGTCGCGATCGGCTGGCAATTCCTGACCGGCAAGAGCGACACGACCGTGCCGAGCACGCCGATTCCGGTGCGCCCGCTGACGACAGACGCCCTCCTCGAGGCGCCGGACGGCAGCCTCTACCGCCTGGGCCACTCGACCTTGCTGCTCAAGCTGGACGGCGAGTTCTGGCTCACCGACCCGGTCTTCTCCGAGCGTGCGTCGTCGGTGCAGTGGGCCGGCCCGAAGCGATTCCATGCGCCGCCGATCGACATCGACGACCTGCCGCCGATCAAGGGCGTGATCCTCTCGCACGACCACTTCGACCACCTGGACCGCGCCGCCATCGCGCGGCTCGCGCCGAAGGTCGAGGTGTTCATCACGCCGCTGGGCGTGGGCGAGCGCCTGATCGCATGGGGCGTGGATCCGGCGCGCGTCCGGCAGCTCGACTGGTGGGACGAGACGAAGGTCGACGGCATCCGGCTGGCGGCGGTGCCGGCCCAGCATTTCTCGGGCCGGAGCCTGCGCGACGAGGACCGCACGCTCTGGGCGTCATGGGTGATCGTGGCCGGCGACCTGCGGATCTTCTTCAGCGGCGACACCGGCTATCACGCCGACTTCAAGACCATCGGCGATCGCTACGGCCCCTTCGACATGACGATGATCGAGACCGGTGCGTACGACAAGCAATGGGCCGACGTCCACATGCAGCCCGAAGAAACGCTGCAAGCCCATCTGGACCTGCGGGGGCGTTGGCTGCTGCCGGTGCACAACGGCACCTTCGACCTGGCAATGCATCCCTGGGACGAGCCGTTCGAGCGGATTCAGGCGCTGGCGCGGGCGCGTGATGTGAAGCTGGCTACGCCGGTGATGGGGGAGCGAGTGGCGCTTGAGGCGCCGCATGCGGGTGCTGCGTGGTGGGTGGCTGGCGGGAACTGAGCGGAACTCACTCTTCCTCCCCTTCTCTTCTCACCACGCTCCTGTCACACCATGCACGGAAGAGGAGATCGCGAAATAGTGGCACAGCGATGCATCACTCAACAATGCTTCCTTATAAGGTATTGAGGTGATAGTAGTCATGCCCATAGAACTTCAGCGGCCTTGCCCGGGTGATGTTGCAGTCCTGAGGTCTCGGTCGATGCTTTAACTGGACATAGTCAAGCATGTCAAAGAAACGACCCGCATCGACTAGCTCAATGGGCATCACCGTTTGTGTGCTGAGTCGCGCCGCCTTGCGCGCTCCGCGGCTAAAGCGGGATGCTGATACATACACACCGCGGGTATAGCCCCCCAGCATCAAGGCGCCTAGAAATGCTCTGATCTGCTCCACTTCCACGGCGCCTTTCCGCCGCTTGACTTGAACCCCGATTCTTGCGTCCGAACCATCCTCCAGGATTACGTCGACCCCTCCATCGTTCGAATAGCCAGTCGCGGATGCTCGGTACCCGAGATCACCGAAAACACTCGCAACGGTCAGCTCAAACAGTCGTGGGTGCATCAACGTCCGCGCCTCGAACCTTCGCATCAAGTAGCGCCGTACCTCCTGAAGCGGTGCTCCAATGTCATTGAGAGCAAGCTCTTCCAACGCCGGCTCTGAAGCCAGTGTGACGGCCCAATGCTGCCAGTGCATCGCCGGTAGAACCGCTCGGTCCTCAGCGATCCACCAACCGCATACGGGACAGATATGGAGGCACACCTTTCTCTCCACGGTGTCCCCTCGCAATATCACGTGGGGGTGCCTCAAGGGAGGACCATTGAAGTACGGATGCCGAATCTCTACTTCATGGACTGCCGCGAAATCCTCAAAAGAAACATCCCAAAGTCCAGGGTCGTAGTGATCATCCATCCGGGCACCGCAATAGCTGCAATGAACTAAGTCTTCCTCTTCGAGGTTCCCGCGCCAGAACGGAAGCTCGCAATGAGAACGAACATTCGATGGAACATGCTGCCTGGGTTGGTTCATGCGTTGCCCCACTTAATCAGCGCCCCGTGAGCAAGCTTTGCGGCGAGCCCGCTTAGGTGGAGTTGGTAGCCGCGATCTCCGGGCGTCCGGAGATTCCGTGGCTACCGCTCGACCTCGTCACTCCCACTCGATCGTCGCCGGCGGCTTGCTCGATACGTCGTAGGTCACGCGGTTGATGCCGCGCACCTCGTTGATGATCCGCCCCGACACCTTCTTGAGCAGCGCATACGGCAGCTCTGCCCAGTCGGCGGTCATGAAGTCGCTGGTCTGCACGGCACGCAGCGCGACCACGTAGTCGTAAGTGCGGCCGTCGCCCATCACGCCCACGCTCTTGACGGGCAGGAACACGGTGAAGGCCTGGCTCGTGAGGTCGTACCAGGTCTTGCCGCTCTCGTCCTTGAAGTTGCGCAGCTCCTCGATGAAGATCGCGTCGGCGCGGCGCAGCAGGTCGGCGTATTCCTTCTTCACTTCGCCCAGGATGCGCACGCCCAGGCCCGGGCCTGGGAACGGATGGCGGTAGACCATCTCCGGCGGCAGGCCGAGCGCCACGCCGAGTTCGCGCACTTCGTCCTTGAAGAGATCGCGCAGCGGTTCAAGCAGCTTGAGCCCGAGCTGCTCGGGCAGGCCGCCGACGTTGTGGTGGCTCTTGATGGTGACGGCCTTCTTGCTCTTGGCGCCGCCCGACTCGATGACGTCGGGATAGATCGTGCCTTGCGCGAGGAAGGTCGCGCCCTTGTGGCCACCATCGCCGGCCTTGAGCTTCGCGGCCTCCTGCTTGAACACGGTGACGAACTCGCCGCCGATGATCTTGCGCTTGGCCTCCGGGTCGCTCACACCCGCGAGCTTGCCGAGGAACAGGTCGCTCGCATCCACGCGAATGACCTTCGCATGCAGCTTGCCTTCGAACATCTCCATGACCATGTCGCCTTCGTTCAGGCGCAGGAGGCCGTGGTCGACGAACACGCAGGTCAGCTGGTCGCCGATGGCGCGGTGGATGAGCGCGGCGGCCACGCTCGAATCGACACCGCCCGAGAGGCCGAGGATGACTTCTTCGTCGCCCACCTGCTCGCGGATCTTCTGCACGGCTTCGGCGATGTGATCGCGCATCACCCAATCGGGCTTCGCGTTGCAGATGCCGAGCACGAAGCGCTCGATGATCGCCTTGCCCTGCACCGTGTGCGTGACTTCGGGGTGGAACTGCAGCGCGTAGTAGCGGCGCGCCTCGTCGGCCATGCCGGCGATGGGGCAGCTGTCGGTGCTGGCCATGAGCTTGAAGCCCGGGGGCAGTTCGGTGACCTTGTCGCCGTGGCTCATCCACACATTGAGCATGCCGTGGCCTTCGGGCGTGGTGAAGTCGGCGATGTCCTTCAGGAGCGCCGTGTGGCCATGGGCGCGCACGGCCGCGAAGCCGAACTCGCGCTTGTGGCCGCCCTCGACCTTGCCGCCGAGCTGGTGCGCCATGGTCTGCATGCCGTAACAGATGCCGAGCACCGGCACGCCGAGGTCGAACACGGCCTGCGGGGCCTTGTCGGTGGTTTCCTCGTACACGCTCGCGTGGCTGCCCGAAAGGATCACGCCCTTGAGGTGGCCGTCGGCCGCGTATTCGCGCACCCATTCGTCGGTGACGTCGCAGGGATGCACTTCGCTCAGCACATGCGCCTCGCGCACGCGGCGTGCGATGAGCTGCGTGACTTGCGAGCCGAAGTCGAGGATGAGGATCTTGTCGTGTTGCATGGCGAGAGGACTCAGAGCGTTGAAATGTCGAACAGCTTCACGCCCGCCTTGGGCGCTGCCTGGATGAGATGCTCGTCGAAGGTGGCGAGCGGAAGATTGAGCGACTTGGCGAGCCAGAGATAGCCCGCGTCATAAATCGAGATGCCGGCATCGATGGCCACGGCGAGCACGGCCTTGTGCTGGGCGGGCGCGAGCTCGTGCAACTCGACGCGGTGGCGAATGGCGTCGAGCACGCTCCACAGCCCTTCGACCGCGGACGTGGGAATACGGCCGCTGCGCACGCCGTTGGCCAGGATGTTGGCGCATTCCCATTGCCAGGCGTTGGGCGCCTGCGGCTCGACCTCGTCGCGGCGGATGGCGGCGTAGAGCTTGCGGGTGTGTTCGCTGGCCTGGTCGGGCAGGAGCCAGGCGGCGGTGACGGAGGCGTCCATGACGAAGGCTGTCACGATTGGCGCCCTTCGCCTCGCAACGCGCGAAGAGAAAGGCCAGGCTGGATGGCAGCGTGCAGCGCGTCGATCTGGCCGAGTTCGCGCTCGATCTGCTCATCGGTGATGACCGGCTTGCGCCGCACCGGCAGCATGCGCACGACTTCCTTGCCGTGACGGGTGATGCGAACCTCCTCGCCCTTTTCGACCGAGTCGATCAGGGCCGAGAAGTTGTTCTTGGCTTCAGCGATGCCGATGGATTGCATTTGGGCCAGAAAAATTGAATCTGGCCCAAATTTTAATGCCAATGTGGCCTGACTTTCAAGGTCTGGCCAGATTGGACTTACTCAGCCCGGTAGTTCGGCGCTTCTTTGGTGATCTGCACGTCGTGGACGTGGCTCTCGCGAATGCCGGCCGTGGTGATCTCGACGAACTCGGCCTTGTTCTTCATGTCCTCGATGGTCGCGCAGCCGCAGTAGCCCATGCTGGCGCGCACGCCGCCGGCCATCTGGTAGACGATGGAGACGATCGAGCCCTTGTAGGGCACGCGGCCTTCGATGCCTTCGGGCACGAGCTTGTCGGTGTTGGGGTTGCCCGTGGTCGATTCCTGGAAGTACCGGTCCGCGCTGCCCTGCTGCATCGCGCCGATGGAGCCCATGCCGCGGTAGCTCTTGTAGCTGCGGCCCTGGTACAGCACGATTTCGCCGGGCGCTTCTTCGGTGCCGGCGAACATGCTGCCCATCATCACGGTGCTGGCGCCAGCGGCGATCGCCTTGGCGATGTCGCCCGAGTAGCGCACGCCGCCATCGGAGATCAGCGGAATGCCGGTGCCCTGCAGCGCGGTGGCCACGCTGTCGACCGCCATGATCTGCGGCACGCCCACGCCGGCCACGATGCGGGTGGTGCAGATGGAGCCCGGGCCGATGCCGACCTTGACCGCGTCGGCGCCGACATCGGCCAGCGCACGCGCCGCGTCGCCGGTGGCGATGTTGCCGCCGATGACGTCGACCTGCGGATAGTTCTTCTTGACCCAGCGCACGCGCTCGATCACGCCGGCGCTGTGGCCGTGCGCGGTGTCGACCACGATGGCATCGACACCGGCCTTCACCAGCGCTTCGACGCGCTCCTCGGTGCCGTCGCCCACGCCGACCGCCGCGCCCACCCGCAGACGACCGCTCGGGTCGCGTGCGGCATTGGGGAAGCTGGTCTGCTTGGTGATGTCCTTGACGGTGATGAGGCCCTTGAGCTCCCAGTCGTTGTTGATGACCAGCAGGCGCTCGAGCTTGTACTTGTTGAGCAGCGCCTTGGCATCGGCCAGCGTGGTGCCGTCGGGCACGGTGATGAGCTTGTCGCGCTGCGTCATGATTTCGCTGACGGGCACGTCGTAGCGGGTTTCGAAGCGCAGGTCGCGCCCCGTCACGATGCCCACGACCTTGCCGCCATCGACCACCGGGAAGCCGGAGATGCCGAGCTGGTCCGACAGCGCCATCACCTGGCGCACCGAGTGCGTCGGCGTGATCACCACCGGGTCGCGCAGCACGCCCGATTCGTAGCGCTTGACGCGGGCCACTTCGGCGGCCTGCTGTTGCGCGGTGAGGTTCTTGTGGACGATCCCGATGCCGCCTTCCTGCGCGATGGCGATCGCGAGGCGGGCTTCTGTCACGGTGTCCATGGCCGCCGAGACGAGCGGCAGGTTCAGCGTGATGTTGCGGGAGAGTTTGGTGGCGAGGGAGGTGTCCTTGGGCAGGACCTGGGAGAACGCTGGCACCAACAACACGTCGTCGAAGGTGAGCGCTTTGCCGAGAAGGCGCATGGGTGAAGCTCCAAAAGACGGATTGTAACGAGGCTCCCGGGGCGTTCGCCGGCCCGGGCTTTTCCGGACCGTTGCAAAAGCACCGAACGAGGATGTTGCAAGACGTAAGGCGCGGCTAAACTTCGGGGATGAAATTCATGCACTGGCTGCTGGTGGGATGTGTCGTGGCGCTGCCGCTCTCTGCGAGCGCGCAATGGCAATGGATCGACAAGAACGGCAAGAAGGTCTTCAGCGACCAGGCGCCGCCGCCCGATGTTCCCGAGAAGAACATCCTGCGCAAATCGGGCGCGCAACCGCGGCCGGCCACCGGCATCTCTTCGCCGGACACCCCGGCGGCCGAAGGCACCGAGGCGGCAGCACCCAAGGCGCGCGAAAGCGCCGCCGCGCCCAAGCCGAGCGGCGTCGACAAGGAACTCGAGGAAAAGACCAAAAAGGCCGAGGCCGAAGAGAAGGCCAAGCGCGCTGCCGAAGAGGCGAAAGTCGCGAAGGCCAAGGCCGACAACTGCGCCCGTGCCCGCGAAGGCAAGTCCACGCTGGACAGTGGCATCCGCATCGCGAAGGTGAATGCCAAGGGCGAGCGCGAGATCATGGACGACACCGCACGCGTGGCCGAGCAGAAGCGGATTCAGTCGGTCATCGACAGCGACTGCAAGTAGTCAGTAGCCGGCCTTGCCGCCCTTGCGCCGGCTCGCGAAGAGCCCGGTGCCCCGCGCGCCCTGGCGCTGGAAGCGCTCGCGGCGCGCCACCTTCGGATCGACCGTGAGCTGACGGCACAGCTCGATGCGATCGCCGTCCTTCAACACTTGGTCCCACTCGACCGCCCTGCCCCAGACACCCGGTGTCATGGCATGCCGCCAATCGAGATCGGGAAAGCGCTGCGACAACCCGCTGGCCCGCACCGCGTCGCTCAGGACAATGCCTTCCTCAAGCCGCAACACCTGCTCGAACACCTCGCGTGCCACGGGCGAGCAGCTCAGCGTGACTTCGATCATTCAGGGACTGCCGTAGACCTGTTCGGCGCGCTTGACAAAGGCCTCGACCAGGCTCGATGCGACGGTGTCGAACACCGGCCCCACCAGCGCCTGCAGGGCGAAGTTGCTGAAGCCGTAGCTCATGTGCAGCTCGACGCGGCAGGCGCGTTCGCCCGCTTCGCCCACTGGCACGAACTTCCAGTTGCCGTCGAGATTGGAGAACGGGCCGTCGACCAGTTTCAGTTGCACTTCCCGGCCGGGAATGTGGGTGTTGCGGGTGGTGAAGCTCTGGCGCAGACCGGCGAAGGCGAGGCCGACTTCGGCAGTCATGCCGGCTTCGTCCTCTTCGATGATCCGGGCCTTGTCGCACCACGGAAGGAACTGCGGATACTTCGCCACATCGGTGACGAGCGCGTACATCTCTTCGGCGCTGTACCAGATGAGGACGGACTTGTTGACTGTTTTCATAGAATCGGTGCAGCGTGCGCGACGGATTGTATTGAAGCCATGCGTCCCCACCTTCCCGAGCCATGGCCACAAAGAAACAAGATACCTCCTCCCGCATTGCCGACAACAAGAAGGCCGCGTACAACTATTTCTTCGAAGAACGCTTCGAGGCCGGCATGGTGCTCGAAGGCTGGGAAGTCAAGTCGCTGCGCGAAGGCAAGGTGCAGCTCACCGACGGCTACGTGGTGATCCGCGACGGCGAACTCTACGTCGTGGGCCTGCAGATCAACCCGCTCAAGAGCGCTTCGACGCACGTCAACCCCGACTCGATCCGCACCAAGAAGCTGCTGCTGCATAAGGAAGAAATCCGCCGGCTGGTCGGCAAGGTCGAGCAAAAGGGCTACACGCTGGTGCCGCTCAACCTGCACTGGAAGGCGGGCAAGGTCAAATGCGACATCGCGCTGGCCAAGGGCAAGGCCGAGCACGACAAGCGCGACACCATCAAGGACCGCGAAGGCAAGCGCGAGGTCGAGCGCGCGATGAAGAGCCGCAGCCGCTGATCGTTCTTTTTTTGCGCGGCATGGAATAAAACGCGCCCTGCAGGCGTTTGTGCGGTGTCATCGGATTGCCGGTGCCACCCAACCTCAGGAGTCTTTCCATGTCGCCATTTCGCGCTTCCCGCGTTTCCTCCGTCGGCATTGCCGCCGCCTTGCTCGGCAGCCTGCTCGCCCTCCCCGCATTCGCCCAACCCAAGCCCGCCGATGGCGCGCTGGTCGGCGCGAACGGCATGACGCTCTACACGTTCGAGAAGGACACCGCCGGCAACGGCAAGTCGGTCTGCAATGGCGGCTGCGCCACCAACTGGCCGCCCTTCATGGCGGCCGACAGCGACAAGCCGAGCGGTGACTTCACCATCGTCACGCGCGACGACGGCAAGAAGCAGTGGGCTGCCAAGGGCTGGCCGTTGTACTACTGGGTGAAGGACACCAAGCCGGGCGACAAGACCGGCGACGGCGTGGGCGGCAACTGGAAGACCGCCAAGCCCTGATCCGCCCCCGCTCCCGGCCCACCCATGGACGCCCGCCTGCTGGTCGACCACATCCCGAGCCTGCGCCGCTATGCGCGCGCGCTCACAGGCAACACGTGGGCGGCCGACGACCTGGTGCAGGACACCCTCGAGCGGGCCTGCAGCAAGTGGCGCCTCTGGGTGGTAGGGAGCGACCTGCGCGCATGGCTCTTCACGGTCATGCACAACGTCTTCGCGAGCCAGGTGCGGCGCACGCCGCCGCCGCACAGCGTGGTGCCGCTCGACGATGCCACGCACGAGTTGCATGGCGGCATCGATCCGGGCCGCGACCAGGGCGCGAGCCTCGACCTGCAGCGCTGCCTGCTGCAACTGCCCGAGGAACAGCGCGCCGTGCTGCTCCTCGTGACGCTCGAAGACATGTCCTATGCCGAGGTGGCGAAGGTGCTGGGCATTCCCGCCGGCACCGTGATGTCGCGCCTCTCGCGCGCCCGCGTGCGGCTGCAGGAACTGCTGGACGGCACCGCCGCGCCGCATCGTCCGGGCCTGCGTCGCCTCAAGTGAAATCCGCACCATGAACCGCCCCGCCCCGCCCCCCACCGATGTCACCGACGACGAACTGCACGCGCTGGTCGACGGCCAGCTCGCCCCGGATCGCCGGCTCGCAGTCGAAGAAGCCCTGGCGCGCGACCCGGCCATGGCCGCAAAGGTCGCGGCCTGGCACACCCAGCGCGATGCCCTGCGCCGCCTGCATGGCGAGTTGCTGGACGAATCCATCCCGGCGCCGCTGATGAGTGCACTCGACCGCAATCTGCCCCGGCAGGCCCGGCGCAGCAACTGGATGCGCTGGGGCGGCATGGCGGCCGGCGTGCTTGTCGCGTTTGCCGCGGGCTGGCTCGGCAACGCGCAATGGTCGGCATCGCGCAACCCGTCGGCCGTGCTGGCCAAGGCGCCCGCGATGCGCGAGTTCGTGCACGACGCATCGATCGCCCATGTCGTCTACGCGCCCGAGAAAAGACACCCGGTCGAAGTGGCCGCCTCCGAGCAGCAGCACCTCGTGCAGTGGCTCTCCAAGCGGCTCGACCGCCCGCTCAAGGTGCCTGACCTGAGCCCCTTGGGCTACACGCTCGTCGGCGGACGCCTGCTGCCAGGCGAAACCGGTGCACGCGCCCAGTTCATGTTCGAAGACGCGGCGGGCGAGCGCGTCACGCTCTACATCGGCACCCTCGACACCCGGGCACCGGATTCGGCGGCCGCGCGCGAAACCGCCTTCCGGTTCACGTCCGAGGGCGCCGTGCCGAGCTTCTACTGGGTCGACCAGGGCTTCGGCTATGCCGTTGCCGGCAAGCTACCGCGCGACGTTTTGCTCAAACTCGCGACCCTCGCCTACCGCGATTTGTCGTGAGGCCGGCATAAACTGCCGGCTCGCGCAACAACCCGCTTGCCTTGTTTGTTTTCGCGATTTTTCAACCGAAGGAGAAACTGCATGAAATTGCTCAGCGCCTCGATCCTCGCGGCGGCCCTGCTCGCCGGCTGCGGCGGCATGTCCAACAAGACCGCCAGCGCCCCCGACACCCCCACCCGCACCGCCGACGGCGTGCTGGTCGGACCGAACGGCATGACGCTCTACACCTTCACCAAGGACACGGCCGGCAGCGGCACCTCCGTCTGCAACGCCCAGTGCGCGGCCAACTGGCCACCGCTCCCCGTGGCCGACACCGCCAAGCCCATCGGCGGCTACACCATCATCATTCGCGAAGACGCCAAGCGCCAATGGGCCTACAAGGGCTGGCCGCTGTACTACTGGGCCAAGGATGCCAAGCCGGGCGACAAGACCGGCGACGGCGTGGGCGGCAACTGGAAGATTGCCCGCCCCTGATCGACACGGTCACCACCTGATCGCAAAGGCTCCGACTCACGCCGGGGCCTTTTTTATTGGCGCCTGCGCCACGGCAGAATCGCCGCATGAATCCTGCAGCTGCGAATCCGGATGCGTTCCTCGCCCTCCTCTCCTACGGCCTGATCACCGATGCGCAGCACGACGCCGTGCTCGCCCATCCCGAGACCGCCACGCTCCCGCCGATACCCGGCCCCGCGCATGCACTCGCCTGGATGTGCGCGAAGGGCCTGATCACCCAGGAAGAAATCGACGCCGCCGTCGAACGGCTCGAGGAGGCTTCGCCGCCCGTCGCCACCGCCGACGATGCCGCCGAGGTCGCCTATGACGCCGAGGAATTCGTGGAGCTCGGCGACCGCGGCATCACGCACGAAGCGGTGAACGCGCTCTTCAACGACGGCCTCGTCGATGCCGAGACACGGGACATGGCCCTCGAAGAAACGCCGCTGGTCGGCAGCGCGCCCGCCGCACCGGCCGCCACGCTGGCTTGGATGGTGATCGACGGGCCACTCGAGAAGGAGCTTTTCGAGGCCACATGCGCCGAGGTCGCGGCCGAGCCGGCCTTTGCCATGGCGGCGGACCGGGCCCGCATCGTGGCCGAGGCGCAAGAAGAGATCGCGGCCGACGAAAAGGCAGTCGGCGCGTGGCGGGCCGCCGCGCAAGGCAAGCGGCGCCGGGGTGCCTGGCTCTCCCGACTGGTCACGCTGGCGGTCGTGGGCGGCCTCGGCTGGTACTTCTTCGCGCCGCAAGGCGTGCCGGCCTGCAACGCCGACACCACGCACAAGACGCTGGAGAGCCTGATGCTCCGCGTATCGATCGACGCGCGCACCCAGGGCCTGCGCGAAGTCGGCATCCCGACCCTGAGCGGACTGCGCGAAATCGGCTACCGCAAGGACGACCGCATCAGAGGTTGCATGGCGACGATGGCCCGGGGCGACGAGACCAAGTCGATCGCGTACACGATCGGCCCGACCTCTGCCGACGACGACAAGATGATGGTGCGCGGTGCCGACCCGGTCATCGTGGAGGCTCGCTTTGGCAATCTGGATGCCAAAGGCAAGCCGCTCTACAACGCCGAGCCCATCGGGCGCGTGGCAGCGGAGAAGGCCTTCCGTGACGGCGTGACCGCCGTGCAGTCGAGTTCGCCCGCCGCGGCGATGCTTCAGCGCCAGCTCGAACGCCAGCGCGCCCGCCAGCGTTCCACCACCGGCCTCGTGGTCACCGACGCCGACCGCGAACGCGAAATCGCCGATTTCGAACCTACCGGCCCCTGCCGCGTGCATGAAGACGGCGTGAGCCGCGTCTGTCCGTTGGTCGTCGAATACAACGACAGCCTGCTGGCCACCATCGGTCGTTCGCAGTCGCTGCCGCTGACCGGCGAGTTCACCTTCGTGCAGGACAACGGCAACTGGCGCATGAGCGACGACTTTGCGAAGCGCTTTACCCGGGCAGTGACAGAGGCCCGACTCATCGGCCTGGGCGTGACAGACGCCGTTGCAGCGCCCGAGTAGGTCTTCGGGCGCCTAGTGCGCGCCCGGCACCGCGGTGTCGGCCACCGTCGTGCGGCGCCCGTGCAACGCCAGCAGTTCGTTGAACACCAGCGCGCCGATGACGAGCGCACCACCGGTCAGCACGCTCGCAGCCGGCTCCTCGTCCGCGCCGATCCAGGCCAGCGCGATGCCGAAGATCACCTCGAGCAGCGCCAGCAAGGCCACTTCAGGCGCCTTCAGCACTTGCGCGCACAGCACCGACAGCACGCAGGGAATGGCCAGCTGGAACACGCCCAGGAAGGCCAGCAGGCCGAGGTCATGCGCACTCGCCTGGAACGGCAAGGCAAAGGGCAAGGTGAACAAGGCGGTGAGCACGGCGCCGATCAGCACGGCAGGCACCAGGTCGATGTCATGCCCCTTCGCGTGCGCGTGCTGGACGACGGTCCAGTTGGTGGCGCCGGCCAACGGCACGCACAGCGCGACCAGAGTGCCGAGCAGCGAACTACCGCCCGCCCCACCCTGCATCAGCTGCGTGCCGTACATCCAGCCGATGCCCAGCCCGGCCACCACGATGGCCACCCAGGTGCGCGCAGGAAGACGGTGACCGATGAAGATGCGCGCCGCGAGCGCGGTGAGCAGCGGCCCGAGCGACATCGTGACCAGCACGCTCGCCGTCGAAGCCATCGTGAGCGCCACCATGAAGGCCGTGAACATCACGGCCCAGCAGACGCCCGAGATCCAGAGTTCGCGCCCGCCGCTGCGCAACTGCGTGAACACGGCACGCCCCCGCCAAAGCGGCAAGATCACCAGCAGCGCCAGCGTCGTGAAGAGGCTGCGCCAGAAGGTGATCTCGAAACTGTGCGCCTGTGCAAGGTGCCGTGTGACGACGCCCGCCGTGCCCCACATCAGGGTCACGACGACCATCAGCCACACAGCGCCGCCGTGCGTCAGGCGCATGGACCCCTCAGGGTCAGGCGGATTGCGTTTCGCGGCCGGCGCGCTTGCGCTCGTTTTCCTTCAGGAAACGCTTGCGCAGGCGCACGCTCTTGGGCGTGATTTCGACCAGCTCGTCGTCCTCGATGAACTCGACGCCGTATTCCAGCGTGAGGTCGATCGGGGGCGTGATCTTGATCGCGTCTTCCTTGCCGCTCACGCGGAAGTTGGTCAGCTGCTTGGTGCGCGTGGCGTTCACGACCAGGTCGTTGTCGCGGCTGTGGATGCCCACGATCATGCCTTCGTACACCGGATCGTTCGCCTTCACGAACATGCGGCCGCGGTCGTCCAGCTTGCCCAGGGCGTAGGTGAAGATTTCACCGTCGTCCATCGAGATCAGCACACCGTTCTTGCGGCCGCCGATGTCGCCCTTGTGCGCCTCGTAGCTGTCGAAGATGTTGCTGATGAGGCCCGAGCCGCGCGTCAGGTTCAGGAATTCGTTGGTGAAGCCGATGAGGCCACGCGCCGGAATGCGGTACTCGAGGCGCACGCGGCCGCGGCCGTCCGGTTCCATGTTGACCAGCTCGCCCTTGCGCTCGCCGAGGGCCTGCATCACGCCGCCCTGGTGGCCTTCTTCGATGTCGGCCGTGACCATTTCGATGGGCTCGTGCTTTTCGCCGTTCACGGTGCGGAACACCACGCGCGGCTTGGACACGGCCATTTCATAGCCTTCGCGGCGCATGTTTTCCAGAAGAATGGTCAGGTGCAGTTCGCCGCGGCCCATGACTTCGAAGATGCCTTCTTCGTCGGTCTCGCTCACGCGCAGCGCCACGTTGTGCTGCAGTTCCTTTTGCAGGCGGTCCCAGATCTGGCGGCTGGTCACGAACTTGCCTTCGCGGCCGGCCAGCGGGCTGGTGTTCACGCAGAAGTTCATGGTCAGGGTCGGTTCGTCGACCTTGAGCATGGGCAGCGGCGCGGGGCTGTCCTTGTCGGTCACGGTGACGCCGATGCCGATGTCCGTGATGCCGTTGATCAGCACGATTTCGCCGGGACCGGCTTCGGTCGATTGCACGCGGTCCAGGCCCTGGAAGGTCAGCACCTGGTTGACGCGACCCTTGATGGCCTTGCCGTCCGGGCCTTCCATGACCAGCACGTCGGTCATCGGACGCAGCGTGCCCTGGCTGATGCGGCCCACGCCGATGCGGCCGACGAAGGTCGAGAAGTCGAGCGCGGAAATCTGCAGTTGCAGCGGCGCGTTCGGGTCACCCTTTTGCGACGGCACGTGCTTCAGGATGGTGTTGAACAGGGCCGACATGTCGGGGCCCCACTGTTCGCCCGGAGCGCCTTCTTCGAGCGACGACCAGCCGTTGATGCCCGAGGCGTACACCACGGGGAAGTCGAGCTGTTCGTCGGTCGCGCCGAGCTTGTCGAACAGGTCGAAGGCGGCATTGACCACCTTGTCGGGGTTCGCACCGGGCTTGTCGACCTTGTTCACGACCAGGATGGGCTTCAGGCCCAGGGCCAGCGCCTTCTTGGTCACGAAGCGCGTCTGCGGCATCGGGCCTTCCTGCGCGTCGATCAGCAGCACCACGCCGTCGACCATCGACAGCGCGCGTTCCACTTCACCGCCGAAGTCCGCGTGGCCCGGGGTGTCGACGATGTTGATGTGCGTGCCCTCCCAGGTCACGGCGCAGTTCTTGGCCAGGATCGTGATGCCACGTTCCTTTTCGATGGCGTTGTTGTCCATCACCGTGTCGACGACCTTCTCGTGCTCGGCGAAGGTGCCCGATTGGCGCAGCAGCTGGTCGACCATGGTGGTCTTGCCATGGTCCACGTGGGCAATGATGGCGATATTGCGGATTTGCTTGGTACTCATGGTGTCGCTTCTGTCTGTTGTGCGTTCAAAAGAATTTGCTGAATTTCGATGGGGTTCAGCAAGCGCCCCGGGATCAGTTCGTTGGCGGCGATGTGCGCCGTACCGAGGAAGGCAGGCGGCGTGTCGCCGAACACCGCCACGTGGTCCGCATCAGGCCACTGGCCACGGCGGCGCAGGCCGGACAAAAAGCGCCCCGCATCTTCGCTTCCGAGCGTGACGATCGTGTGGCCTTCGACCAGGGATTCGGCAGGCAACAACTGGGCCAGCCGCTCTTTCTCGTCCATGGCTTCGAGCGCTTCGAGCGTGATGCACTGCGCCACTCCGAAACCGCCGGTGGCCGTGCGGCGCAGCGACGTGAGGTGCGCGCCGCAGCCCAGCGCCTCGCCGATGTCTTCGCCCAGCGTGCGGATGTAGGTGCCCTTGCTCACGGACGCCACGATGCGGATCGCGTTGCCCGCCGATTCGGAGGCGGCCTGGGTGATCTTCAGTGCGTGGATCACCACGTCGCGCGGCGCGCGTTCGATCTCGATGCCTTCGCGGGCGTATTCGTAGAGCGCCTTGCCGTCCTTCTTGAGGGCGCTGTGCATCGGCGGAACCTGGCGGATCGAACCGGTGAACTGCGTCTCGGCGCGGGCCAGGTCTTCGGCGGTGACATGCACCGGGCGCTCGGCAATCACCTCGCCCTCGGCATCGCCGGTCGAGGTCTTGATGCCCAGGCGTGCGGTGGCTTCGTAGGTCTTGTCCGCGTCCAGGTGCAACTGGCTGAACTTGGTGGCCGCGCCAAAGCACAGCGGCAGCACGCCGGTGGCCAGCGGATCGAGCGTGCCGGTATGGCCCGCCTTTTCGGCGCGCAGCAACCACTTGGCCTTCTGCAAGGCCTGGTTGCTGGAGAGTCCCAGCGGTTTGTCGAGCAACAACACCCCATGCACAGGGCGCCGCTGCACCCTTGTGCGTGGCGCATTCATCGCTATTCGTCTTTCGAGCGGGAAGCGACGGCCTGCGCGATGAGCGCGTTCATGTCGGCCGCACGCTCGGTGGTGCGGTCGAACAGGAAGTGCAGCGTCGGCACGGTGTGGATATGGAGGCGCTTGAACAGGCCATTGCGCAGGAACCCTGCGGCCTGGTTCAGCGCAGCGGTGGTCTCTTCGACGTCGCCCGTGAGCATGCTGAAGTAGATCTTCGCGTGCGCATAGTCGGGCGTGACCTCGACCGCCTGGATCGTGACCATGCCCACGCGCGGGTCCTTCAACTCGCGCGCGATCAACTCCGTCAGATCCCGCTGGATCTGGTCGGCGACCTTGAAGGCGCGGTTCGGGGCTGCTGCTTTTCTTTTGGGCATTTGATCAATGGCTAGCGTCGCGAGATCGGGCTCAGTGCAAGGCGCGCCGTCGCAGACAGTACTTCAGTACGGCAAGACGGCTGCAACGCGGCAATGAGCTCGATATCGCGGCGCGCGTTACAACGTACGCGCAATCTCCTTGATTTCGAAGAATTCGAGCTGATCGCCCTCTTTGATGTCGTTGTAGTTCTTGAGCTTGATACCGCACTCAAAACCTTCGCGGACTTCGCGGACATCGTCCTTCATGCGCTTGATCGAGTCGACTTCGCCGGTATAGATCACCACGTTGTCGCGCAGCAGGCGGAAATGCGCACTGCGGTTGACCGAGCCCGAGGTGATGTACGAACCTGCGACCGTACCGATCTTCGAAGCCACGAACACCGTGCGGATCTCGGCCGAGCCGATGATCTCTTCGCGGCGCTCCGGAGCCAGCATGCCCGACATCGCAACCTTGATCTCGTCCACAGCGTCGTAAATGATGCTGTAGTAGTTCAGTTGCACGCCGTTGCTCTCGGCCAGCTTGCGCGCACCAGCATCGGCACGCACGTTGAAGCCGATCACGATGGCCTTGGAGGCGATGGCGAGGTTGATGTCGCTTTCGCTGATGCCGCCGACGCCGGCGTACACCATCTGGACCTTGACTTCCTCGTTCGCCAGCTTGAGCAGCGACTGGGCCAGCGCTTCCTGCGAGCCCTGCACGTCGGCCTTGATGATGATCCGCAGCGTCTGCACTTCGCCCGCCGACAGGTCGGTGAACATGTTCTGCAGGTTCGCGGCCTGGGCCTTCGCCAGCTTCGTGTTGCGGAACTTGCCGGCACGATAAGTGGCGATTTCGCGCGCACGGCGCTCGTCGGCCATCACCATGAACTCGTCGCCGGCTTGCGGCACTTCGGTCAGGCCCTGGATCTCGACCGGGATCGACGGACCCGCGGTCTTGATGGTCTTGCCGTCTTCGTCCAGCATGGCGCGCACGCGGCCATAGGTGGAACCCGCCAGCACCACGTCGCCGGTCTTGAGCGTGCCGGACTGAACCAGCACCGTCGCGACCGGGCCGCGGCCCTTGTCGAGCTGCGCTTCGATGACCAGGCCCTTGGCGGCGGCATCCACCGGCGCCTTGAGTTCCAGCACTTCAGCCTGCAGCAGCACCTGTTCGAGCAGGTCGTCGATGCCCTGGCCGGTCTTGGCCGACACCGGCACGAACGGCACGTCGCCGCCGTACTCTTCGGGCACAACCTCTTCAGCCACCAGTTCCTGCTTCACGCGGTCCAGGTTGGCGTCGGGCTTGTCCACCTTGTTGATCGCAACCACGATCGGCACACCGGCAGCCTTCGCGTGCTTGATGGCTTCCTTGGTCTGGGGCATGACGCCGTCGTCGGCCGCCACCACCAGGATCACGATGTCGGTGGCCTGCGCACCGCGGGCACGCATGGCGGTGAACGCCTCGTGACCCGGGGTGTCGAGGAACGACACCATGCCGCGTTCGGTTTCGACGTGGTACGCACCGATGTGCTGCGTGATGCCGCCGGCTTCGCCCGCAGCGACCTTGGCGCGGCGGATGTAGTCCAGCAGCGAGGTCTTGCCGTGGTCGACGTGACCCATGACGGTCACGACCGGTGCGCGCGGCAGGGCTTCCGCCGTTTGCGCCGACACGTCCTCGTCGGTGAAGGCTTCCGGATCGTCCAGCGCGGCAACCACCGCGTTGTGACCCATTTCCTCCACCAGGATCATGGCCGTGTCCTGGTCGAGCGACTGGTTGATGGTCGCCATCTGGCCCAGCTTCATCAATTGCTTGATGACTTCGCCGGCCTTGACGGCCATCTTGTGCGCGAGCTCGGCCACCGTGATGGTTTCCGGCACGTGCACTTCCAGGATGCGCGCCTCGACCGGTGCGGCCGGTGCGTGCTCCTCGTGACCACCGCGGTCGTTGCCGCGACGGCCGCGCGGGCCTCCGCGCCAGTTGCCGCGGCCGACACCACCGCTGGCATCGCCGCGGGTCTTGATTTCCTTCTTCTTGGCAGGATCGCCCGCCCAGCTCGACGAGAGCTTGGCCGACTTGACTTCCTTGCCGGCACCGGCGGCGGCGCCAGGGGCTGCAGCAGCACCCGGGGCGGCTGGTGCACCAGGACGCGCGGCGGGCGTGGCCGGCTTGTGCAGCGTGCCCTTGACCGCGGCCTTTTCGGGCTGCGGCTTCTCGGGCGCCTTGTGCGGCACCAGCACGCGGGCCGGTGCATTCATCATGGCGCGGATGGCTTCGGCCTCGGCGAGGGCCTTGCGGCGACGCTCGTCCAGGTCCTTGGCGCGGGCGGCTTCCTCGTCGGCACGGGCCTTCGATTCGGCGGCGGCCTTGGCCTTCGCGTCTTCCTTGGCTTGCGTGGCGGCGGTCTGGGCGGCCAGCTTGGTATCGGCGGCGTGCTGTTCGGCGGCGGCGGCAGCAGCGGCCGCGGCGACTGCAGCAGGCGCCTCGACCGGCTTGGCGGCTTCCTTCGCAGGCGCAGCGGCGGCTTCGGCGGCGGCCTTCTTCTCGGCGGCGACGCGTGCGGCTTCCTGCTCGGCCTGTTCGGCGCGCTCGGCCTTTTCGGCCTGCTCGCGCTCACGGGCTTCGGCTTCTTCGCGCAGGCGCCGCTTCTCGGCCAGTTCTTCTTCCTGGCGGCGGATCAGTTCGGCCTGGCGACGTGCTTCTTCCTCGCGGCGGGCCAGTTCGGCCTCGTCGACGCGGGGTGCCGCCGGCTCGGCGGCGGGCGCCTCGGCGGCTTGCTGCACAGGCTCGGCCGGATGGCCCTCATCGCGCTGGATGAAGGTGCGCTTCTTGCGCACTTCGACCTGGATGGTGCGGGCGCGGCCGGTGGCGTCGGCCTGCTTGATCTCGCTGGTCGACTTCTTGGTCAGCGTGATCTTCTTGCGCTCGGGCTCGGCGGTGCCATGGCTGGCTTTGAGAAAGCCGAGCAGGCGCTGCTTGTCAGCCTCGGTGAGTGCATCGGTGGGTGCCGCTTTGGGCACGCCTGCGCTCTTGAGCTGGTCAAGCAAGGTTTCGGGAGTCTTCTTGAGCTCGTTCGCGAACTCGGCGACAGTGGTACTGGACATATTGGTTTCGTGCCTCCATGACCATCACTCTTGGCCGGCGAACCAATGTTCGCGGGCTTTCAAGATGAGGGCTTTGGCGTCATCGGCGCTTTGGCCGGTGATCTCGGTGAGTTCATCGACCGCGAGGTCGGCGAGGTCGTCACGGGTGTTCACACCCGCTTCGGCCAACTTGGGAATCAGCTCGGGGTCCAGGCCTTCGAGGTCGCGCAGGTTCTGCGATACCGGCGACTGGGCCTCGACGCCCTCTTCCTTGGCGATTTCCATGGTCAGCAGCGCATCCTTGGCACGCGAGCGCAGCTCATTGATGGTGTCTTCGTCGAACGCCTCGATCTCGAGCATTTCGGAAATCGGCACATACGCGACTTCTTCCAGGCTGTTGAAGCCTTCGGAGATCAGGATGTCGGCGATTTCTTCATCGACGTCGAGCTTTTCCATGAAGAGCTTGCGGCTGGCATCCGTTTCGGTCGCCTGCTTCTGTGCCGACTCGTTGGCGTCCATGATGTTGATCTTCCAACCGGTGAGGTCGGAAGCCAGGCGCACGTTCTGGCCGCCGCGGCCGATGGCGATGGCGAGGTTTTCCTCGTCGACCACCACGTCCATGGCGTGCTTTTCCTCGTCCACCACGATGGACGACACGTTCGCCGGCGCCAAGGCGCCGATCACGAATTGGGCCGGGTCTTCGCTCCACAGCACGATGTCGACGCGCTCGCCGGCGAGTTCGTTCGTGACGGCGTTGACGCGGGTGCCGCGCACGCCGACACAGGTGCCGATCGGATCGACCCGCTTGTCGTGCGAGAGCACGGCGATCTTGGCGCGCGAACCCGGGTCACGGGCGCAGCTCTTGATTTCGAGCAGGCCCTGTTCGATTTCGGGCACTTCCTGGCGGAACAGCTCGATCATGAACTCGGGGGCCGAGCGCGACAGGATGATCGGCGCGCCGCGCAGCGTCAGGTCGACTTCCATGATCATGGCGCGCACGCGGTCGCCATTGCGCAGGTTTTCCTTGGCGATCATCTCGCTGCGGCGCAGGCGCCCTTCGACGCGGCCGGCCTCCACGATGATGTCGCCCTTGTCCAGGCGCTTGACGGTGCCCACGAAGATCTTGTCGCCGCGCGACATGAAGTCGTTGAGCAGCATCTCGCGCTCGGCGTCGCGGATCTTCTGCAGGATCACCTGCTTGGCGGCCATGGCGCCGATGCGGCCGATCGGCACCGAGTCCACCGCTTCTTCGATGTACTCGCCGACCTCGATGTCCGACATTTCTTCCTTGGCTTCGAACAGGAGGATTTCCTGGTCGGGCAACTGCAGGCCGGCTTCGTCGGGAACGACGTGCCAGCGACGGAAGGTTTCGTAGTCGCCGCTGTCGCGATCGACGGCGACGCGGATATCCACGTCGCCCTGATGGAGCTTCTTGGTGGCTTGCGCCAGTGCGGATTCGACCGCGCCGAAGACAACGTCGCGTTCGACGTTCTTCTCGCGCGAGATCGCATCCACCAACATCAACATTTCGCGATTCATGCCACCACTCCTCTTGTCAGTCAGGAACGTTCGTTCCGTCGTCAATATCCGAAAAACCCGGTTGGGTTTTGGCCTTGCGGCCCTTGAAATCCACAATCGGCGCGAGCCGCGCATCGCGCAGCTCGTCCAATACGAAGCCCAGCGCATGCAACGGTGCAGGCGCGCGCTTCTTGCTCACTTTTTGACCTGGCTTGGGCTCGGGCGCATCGCTCCAGACGATCTGCCAGCCCGGGGCTGCGTCAGCCCCTTCCGCCTTTTCAGCACGCTCCAGCGTGCCGCGAAATTTCTTGCGGGTGGCGGACACCTGGCCCGCCGCCGCCGCGCCCATGGGCGCCTTGAGCGTGATGTCGATCACCGCGCCCACGAAACGCTCGAAATCCTGCTCATTGCGCAGCGGCCTGTCGATACCGGGCGAGGACACCTCGAGCCGCTTGTAATCGACACCATCGACCTCGAGCGCGAACTGCAGTTGCCGCGTCACCTTCTCGCAGTCCTCGACCGTCACGAAGGGCTCCGGCACGCCTGCAGCCACAGCTTCAGAGGTGGGGGCCACCCAGGGCAAATCAATGGTCACGCGCAGCAATCCCCCGGCCGAGCGTTCGATCTCGACCAGGTCGTAGCCAAGACCGGCCACGGTTTGTTCCACTATTTGCTGCAATGCCACGTGTTCGAAGGTGCCTTTTAAATACTCAATTCGCCGAATTCGCGATATCCGCCACCGCGAATACCTGAACCTCAGCGAACGCAACGAATGATCAAGAATGCATAGACCAAAAAAAACGGGCGGTTGGTACCCGCCCGTTTGGTCGTGAGCCTCGAATTATATGCTATTCGTGTGATAAATGAAGGGGCATTGCAGCTCAGACAGTCACAGGACGACGAGATTTCGACCAGACCACCGCAAACAGCACCGCGCCGAGCGCCAATGCCGCAGCCGCAACCAGCAGCGGCTGCTCGAAAGAGCCGGTGCGCTGCGCCAGGGGCGCCGCGAACAGTGGGCCGATGATCTGCCCCACTCCGTAGGACGCCGTGGCATAGCCGATCAGCCCTGCCGCCGCATTGCCGCGCAGCCGGCGCGCCTCCCGCATTGCGAAAAGCGTGATCGCGGTGAATGGCATCCCCAGCAACAGGCTGCCCAACGCGAACCCGCCGATCGTGGGCCACGCCACGGAAAGCACCACGCCCAGCGCCTGCAGCGCATAGGCGGCTGCCAGCAGGAGCCGGTTATCCCAATGGGTGGGCGCCCGGGCGCCGATCAGCGCGCCCGGAATGATGGCTGCGCCGAACAGCGGCCAGAAGAAGTCGGGCCACGACGATCCCGGCAGCGCCTGGCGCGCGATCACCGGCAGGAAAGTGGCCGTGATGATGTAGCCGAAGCCCGCCAGCCCATAGAGTGCAACCAGCCAGATCGCATCGCTGCGATCCGCGCCGGATGCCGTCGCGCTGCTGCTTGCAGTCGCAGGGGCCTTCGCACCCCCACCCTGCGCGACTTCACCGTCATCGAACACCCGCCAGATGATCGCGATAAGCACCACGGCCAGCAGACCCAGGCCGATCCATCCCACCTCGGAACCCCAGCGCCCCAACGCCCCGCCGAGCAGCCCGGTCATGGCAATCCCGATGCCCGGCCCGGTGTAGATCACCCCGGCCAGCGTCGGCGAATTCGTTTCAGCCAGCCGCCGCAGCCCCCAGCCCGAGGCAAAGACGAAGACCCAGGCGCTCATCACACCGGCGGCCGCGCGCAGGATGCCCCAGCCCGCGAAGCTGTGGAGCAGGCCCATGCCGATCAGCAGCGCCGCCGTCGCAGCCAGCCCGCCCCGGACCATGCTCGACGCCTTGATCCCGATGGCCGCGCAGCTCACCGCCCCGAGGAAATAACCCAGGTAATTGAGCGACGCCAGCACGCCGCCCCCGGCCAGCTCCAGTTTTCCCTCGCCCAGCATGATGGGCAGCATGGGCGTGAAGGCGAAGCGCCCGAGGCCCATCGCCACCGCCAGCGTGACCATGCAGGCCAGCGCTGCGCGCCAGGCGCCGCGGCGGTCCTGTCCGTTTACCGACATTTCTTCGTCTCTTTTCGTTTTATTCCAGCAGCGCCGCGGCCACCAGTTTCTGCGTATAGGGATGCGCCGGCGCATCGAGCACGCGCTCGACCGACCCGGTTTCGAGGATGGCCCCGTCCTTCATCACGATGACCTGGTGGGCCATGGCGCGGATCACCTCGACGTCGTGGGTGATCAAGAGGTAGCTCAGCCCCCGCTCGCGCTGCAGGCGTTGCAGCAGGCCCAGCACCTGCTTCTGGATCGTCACGTCGAGCGCGCTGGTCGGCTCGTCGAGCACCAGCAATTGCGGATCGACGATCAATGCCCGCGCGATCGCGAGCCGCTGCCGCTGGCCGCCCGAGAACTCATGCGGATAGCGGTCGAGCAGCGCGGGAAACTGCGCCTCGGTCAGCCCCACGTCCGCCAGCGCCGCGAGCGAGCGGGCCCGGCGCGCCTTCGTGTCGAGCTCCGGCGCATGGACGCGCAGCCCCTCCCCCACGATCTGCTCGACCGTCATGCGCGGCGAGAGCGAGGAGAACGGGTCCTGGAACACCACCTGCATCGTGCGGCGAAGGGCCAGGTCCGATGCGCGATCGACCGCCCATCCCTTGCCATCCACCTTCAGCTCGCCTCGGTATTTCAAGAGTCCGAGCGCCGCAAGCGCGAGCGTCGACTTGCCCGAGCCAGACTCACCGACCACGCCCAGCGTCTCGCCCGGCACGATGCGGAAATCGGCGCCCTGCACTGCAATGAATTCGCCCCTGCGGAACCACCCGGCAAAGCCAGGCCTCGCCACCGGATAGCTCACGCGCAGCGCCTTGGCTTCAAGCACCGGCGCAGCATCGGCGCGTGCGGCCACCGCCGCCACGTCGCGCTCCGGATGGCTGTCGATCAGCTTACGGGTGTAGGCGTGCTGTGGGGCGTCGAAGACGGTGGCCACGGCGCCGTGCTCGACGATGTGGCCGTTCTCCATGACGGCCACGCGGTCGGCGAAACGGCGCACGAGGTTCAGGTCGTGGGTGATCAGCAGCACGGCCATGCCGTACTTGCGCTGCAGGTCGGCCAGCAGCTCGAGGATCTGCGCGCGCACCGTGACGTCCAGCGCGGTGGTCGGTTCGTCGGCCAACAAGAGGCGCGGCTTGCAGGCGAGCGCCATGGCGATCATGGCGCGCTGGCGCTGGCCGCCCGAGAGCTGGTGCGGGAACGACCGCGCCCGCCGCGCCGGCTCGGGAATGCCGGTGTCGGCCAGCAGTTGCACGGCAGCCGCCTGCGCCGCGCGGGCGGACAGCCCCTCGTGCAGCTCGAGCACCTCGGAGATCTGGTCGCCCACGCAGTAGAGCGCGTTGAGCGCGGTCATCGGCTCCTGGAAGATCATCGCGATCTCCTTGCCGCGGATGCCGCGCAGCTCGCGCTCGGGAATCGACAGCAAGTCGCGCGCGCCCTGCGAGGGTTCGGGGCCGAAGAGCCTTGCGACGCCGGCAAGGTCAGCGTTCTGCACCAGGCGCAGCAGCGACAGCGCGGTGACGGTCTTGCCCGAGCCCGACTCGCCCACCAAGGCAAGCTTTTCGCCGGCGGCAATCTGGAAGTCGATGCCGTGCACGACCTCCTTGCCGCCGAACGCGATGCGCAGGCCTTCCACGTCGACCAAAGGCTGATTTCTTGTTGTTGTGTCGCTCACTTGTCGGCCTTCCGCGGATCGAGCGCATCACGCAGCGCGTCGCCCATGAAGGTCAGCAGCATGAGCGTGATGACCAGCACGCCGAAGGTGGAGAGCGAGATCCACCAGGCGTCGATGCTCGACTTGCCCTGGTTGAGCAACTCGCCCAGCGACGGCGTGCCCGGCGGCACCCCAAGGCCGAGAAAGTCGAGCGAAGTCAGCGCCAGGATTGCCGCGCTCATGCGAAACGGCAGGAAGGTGACGACGGGCACCATGCTGTTGGGCAGGATGTGCCGCCACATGATCTGCAGGTTGCTCACGCCCAGGGCGCGCGCGGCGCGCACGTAGTCCATCTGGCGGTTGCGCAGGAACTCGGCGCGCACGTAGTCGGACAGGGCCATCCAGCCGAACAGGCTCAGCAGGATCAGCAGCAGCGTCACGCTCGGCTTGAAGATGGCACTGAAGATGATCAGCAGGTAGAGCTCCGGCATCGAGCCCCAGATCTCGATGAAGCGCTGGAACGCCAGGTCGATCCGGCCCGCGAAGTAGCCCTGCACCGCGCCGGCCGCCACGCCCAGCACCGTGCCGATGACCGTCAGCGCGAGCGCGAACAGCACGCTCACGCGAAAGCCGTAGATCAGTTGTGCTAGCAGGTCGCGGCCGCGATCGTCGGTGCCGAGCCAGTTGTCGGCCGAGGGGGCGGCCGGGCTTGGCGCCTTGGCGAAATAGTTCAGCGTCTTGGCGCCGTAGGTGTTGGGCGCGAAGACCGCCCAGTTGTCGCCGGCGGTGATCCGCTCGCGAATGAAGGGGTCGAGGTAGTCGGCCGGTGTTTCGAAGTCGCCGCCGAAGGTCTTCTCGGAGTAGTCGCGCAGCACGGGGAAGTAGGTCTGGCCCTGGTAGCGCACGACCAGCGGCTTGTCGGTGGACAGCACCTCGGCAAAGAGGCTCAGCACCACCATCAGCGTGAAGAGCACCAGACTCCAGAAACCGAGCCGGTTGCGCTTGAAGCGCATCCAGGCACGGCGGCCGGGCGAGATGTGCGGGGCGGTCTCAGTCGAATTTGACACGCGGGTCCACCCAGACGTAGCAGAGATCGGAGATCAGCTTGGTCACCAGGCCGATCAGCGTAAAGATATAGAGGGTGCCCAGCACCACGGGATAGTCGCGCCGGATCACGCTTTCATAGCCCAGCAGGCCCAGCCCGTCGAGCGAGAACAGCGTCTCGATGAGCAGCGACCCGGCGAAGAACGAGCCGATGAAGGCCGCCGGCAGCCCGGTGATGATCGGAATGAGCGCATTGCGGAACACATGCTTCCAGAGCACCTGCCGCTCGCCCAGCCCCTTGGCGCGCGCGGTCAGCACGTACTGCTTGCGGATCTCCTCGAGGAACGAGTTCTTGGTCAGCATGGCCGTCACCGCGAAGCTGCCGAGCACCATGGCCGTGACCGGCAAGGTGATGTGCCAGAGGTAGTCGACGATTCGGGCGCCCCAGCTGAGTTCGTCCCAGTTCGAGGAGGTCAGCCCGCGCAGCGGGAACCACTGCAATTGCCCCCCGAAGATCACCAGCAGCGCCACGCCGAGCACGAAACCCGGAATGGCATAGCCGATCAGCACGATCAGCGTGGTGATGAGGTCGAAGCGCGAGCCGGCGCGCACCGCCTTGGCCACGCCGAGCGGCACCGCCACGCCGTAGCTGATGAAGAAGGTCCAGAGTCCGAGGCTGATCGACACGGGCAGCTTCTCCAGGATCAGCGTCCACACATCCTTGTTCTGGAAAAAACTCTTGCCGAGGTCGAAGCGCGCGAACTGCCCGAGCATCTGCCAGAGGCGCTCGTGCGGCGGCTTGTCGAAGCCGTACAGCGCCTTGATCTGCTCCAGGCGCTTGGGGTCTACGCCCTGGTTGCCCCGGTAGGAGCCGCCGCCCGACTCGAAGCCGCCGCCACCGCCAGCGACGCCCGCGGTTTTCGCCTCGGCCAGGTACTGCTCCACCGGCCCGCCCGGCACGAACTGCACCACCATGAAAGTAACCAGCAGCACGCCCAGCAGCGTGGGAATGAACAGCAGCAGTCGCTTGAGGACATAGGAGAGCATGGCTTGGTTCCTTCTCTTCTATGGCTTCGACGGCTTCGCCCACCAGGTGCCCATGATCCAGCCCTCGGCGGCGGCATAGGGCGGCATCGGCGCCTTGAACGCCAGCCGCCAGTCGTCATACACGACCCGGTGCGAGCTCAACGTCCACTGGGGGATCAGGTAGTGGCTGTGCATGATGACCCGGTCCAGCGCCCGGCAGGCGGGCAGGAGCTCGGCCTTGGTGTCTGCATCGACGATGTCCTTGAGCAAGGCATCGACCGCCGGTGTGGATACGCCCATGTAGTTGCCCGAGCTCTCGGTCTTGGCGGCCTTGCTGCCGAAGATCTCGAGCAGTTGCTGGCCCGGGTTGTTGGTGCCGGGGAAATTGATGGTGGTGATGTCGAACTGGAACCGGTCCAGGCGCTCCTGGTAGAGCGCGAAATCGACGGACGAGAAATTGAGCGCAATGCCGAGCTTCTCGAGGTTGCGCACCCACGGCGACACCGTGCGCACGCCGCCCTCCTTGCTGTCCAGGTACTCCAGCGTCATGGCCTCGCCCTTGGCGTTGCGCAGCGCGCCGTCGCGGTACTCCCAACCGGCCTCCTTGAGCAACTCGCGCGCACGGCGCAGGTTGTTGCGCAGCGACTGGCCTTCGCCCTCGGTCGTGGGCGGCACATACATCGGGCCGAAGCTGGCGTCGGGAATCTTGCCGCGCCAGCGCTCGAGCAAGGCATTTTCCTCGGCCGAAGGCAGGCCTTGCGCTTCGCAGTCGGTGTTGCCGAACAGGTCCTTCACGCGCGGATAGCCGCCGTAGAACATCTGGCGGTTCATCCAGTCGTAGTCCAGCGCCAGCCCGAGTGCCTCGCGCACGCGCGGGTCCTTGAGCTTGTCCCGGCGGCTGTTGAGCACGTAGCTCTGGAAGCCCGCGGGCTTCTTGTGCTGGAACTCGTGCTTGATGAGCTCGCCGGTGTCGAAGCGCTTGCCGGTCACCCGCCGCGCCCAGTCGCCGGCCGAGTAGAAGCTCATCATGTCGAACTCGCCGGCCTTCAGCGCCTCCAGGCGGGCAGTGTTGTCCTTGTAGATCTTGACGGTGATGCGGTCGAAATTCTGGCTGCCGCGGTTCACCGCGAGGTTGCGGCCCCAGTAGCCGGGGTCGCGCACGTAGGTGATGTCCTTGCCGAAGCGCACCGGGCCGATCTTGTAGGCGCCGCTGCCGATCGGGATGTCCATCACCACCTGATCGAAGGGCTTGGCCTTGCCGTTTTCGACTCCCCAGTCGCGGCTGAAGACCGGCAAGCTTCCCACGGTAAGCGGCAGTTCGCGATTCGGCGTCTTGAAGCGGAAGCGGATGGTGCGCGCATCGATCACGTCGGCGCCGTCCACCTCCTGCAACAGCGTCTTGTAGCCAGGCGAGGTGAAGGGGCCGATCAGCGTGTCATAGCTGTGCTTCACATCGGCCGCCTCGACCGGCTTGCCGTTGTGGAACTTCGCCTCCGGCCGCAGGCGGAAGATGACGCTGCGGCGGTCGGGGGCGACCGCCACGTCTTCTGCCAGCAGGCCGTAGCCCGAGGCGGTCTCGTCCATCGAACCGGCCAGCAGCGACTCGAAGATCAGGCTGTCGAGGTACGCAGGCGCCGAGCCCTTGATGGTGAACGGGTTGTACTTGTCGAAGGTGGAAACGCGCAAGTTGCTGACCAGGCGCAGCTCGCCGCCCTTGGGCGCGTCGGGGTTGACGTAGTCGAATGCGGTGAAGCCCGGCGGGTATTTCAGGTCGTCCCAGAGTGCATATCCATGCGCGGCCCACGCGGGAACCGCACACATCAACAACCAACCGACCCAGAGAAACCGCATGCGAGAATTCTGCCCAAGATTTTCACAAGGCAACTTCATGGGCTTTCTTTCCGGCAAAAAACTGTTGATCACCGGTGTGTTGAGCAATCGCTCGATCGCTTACGGCATCGCCAAGGCGTGCCACGAACAAGGCGCGGAGCTCGCCTTCAGTTATGTCGGCGAACGATTCAAGGACCGTATCACCGAATATGCCGCAGACTTCGGCTCGAGCCTGATTTTTGATTGCGACGTGAGCGACGACGCGCAGATCGACAAACTCTTCGCCGACCTCGCCCAGACCTGGCCCAAGTTCGACGGCTTCGTCCACAGCATCGGCTTCGCCCCGCGCGAAGCCATCGCGGGCGACTTCCTCGACGGCCTCTCGCGCGAAGGCTTCAGGATCGCGCACGACATCAGTGCCTACAGCTTCCCGGCCATGGCCAAGGCGGCCCTGCCCTACCTCAACGACAAGTCGGCCCTGCTCACGCTCACCTACCTGGGCGCCGAGCGCGCGCTGCCCAACTACAACACCATGGGCCTGGCCAAGGCCTCGCTCGAAGCCTCGGTGCGCTACACCGCCTCGTCGCTGGGCCCGAAGGGCATGCGCGTGAACGGCATCAGCGCCGGCCCGATCAAGACGCTGGCCGCGAGCGGCATCAAGGGCTTCGGCAAGATGCTGGCGGCCGTGGCCGACGCCTCGCCGATCCGCCGCAACGTGACGATCGAGGAAGTGGGCAACGTCGCCGCCTTCCTGCTGAGCGACCTGGCCAGCGGCGTGACGGCCGAGATCACCTATGTGGACGGCGGCTTCAGCAACGTCGTCGGGGGCATGGCGGAGTAAGCCTGCCCTCTTCCCGACGGCTTGCAGCGATCGTCGAACGGTCGCTACTCATTTCATAGCATCGTGCTCAATCGACGTTCCCTCCTGCTCGCAGCCTTGGGCGTGGCCCTGGTCTCCCCGGCGCAGGCGCGCAATACCGCGCCTGCGCTGATGCTGGCCGACGTGTACCGCCCCGGCATGTCGCTGGCCGACTACTGGGTCAGCGAAAAGTACGACGGCGTGCGCGGCTACTGGGACGGCAAGCAGCTCTGGACACGCGGGGGTGAGCCCGTCGCGGCGCCCGCCTGGTTCATCGCGTCGCTGCCGAAGCAGCCACTCGATGGCGAGCTGTGGGCCGGCCGCGGCCGCTTTTCGCACGCGGTCTCCACCGCACGCAGCCAGACGCCGAACGAGGTCGCCTGGCGCGAGATGCGCTTCATGGTCTTCGACATGCCGGCCCAGCCCGGCGACTTCACTGCCCGCCTGGCGGCCCTACGCAAGCTGCTGCCGATCACCGATGCACCGTGGGTCGTCCTCGTGCCTCAGGAACGCGCCACCACGCACGCCGAACTGCAAGCCCTGCTCGACAAAACGGTGAAGATGGGCGGCGAAGGCCTGATGCTGCACCGCGGCGGCTCGCTCTACCGCAGCGAACGCAACAACGACCTGCTCAAGGTCAAGCCCTACGACGATGCCGAAGCCCGCGTGGTCGGCCATGTGACCGGCAAGGGCCGCAACAGCCATCGGCTTGGCGCCCTTGTCGTCGAGACGCCCGAAGGCAAGCGCTTCAAGCTCGGCACCGGCTTGACCGACGCCGAGCGCGAAAACCCGCCCGCCATTGGCGCCTGGGTCACCTACCGCTTCAATGGCACGAATGCCAGCGGCCTGCCGCGGTTCGCGCGCTTCATGCGGGTGCGCGAAGACGCCCCGCACTCCTGACGCTGATCAGCCGGCCCTGCGCACGCAGTCGGCGTAGTAGCGCTTCTTGCCCGTCTCGTCGACGCGCGCCACGAGGCCGTGGATGTCGGTCTCGAAGCCCGGGCACTGCAGGTTGAATTCGCGCGAGAACTTCAGGTAGTCGACGATCTTCTTGTTGAACACTTCGCCCGGGATCAGGAGCGGAATGCCCGGCGGGTACGGCGTGATCAGGCTGGTCGTGATGCGGCCCTCGAGCTCGTCGATCTCCACGCGCTCGGTCTTGCGGTGCGCGATGTGGGCGAAGGCGTCGCTCGGCTTCATGGCCGGCGTGAGGTCGCTCAGGTACATCTCGGTGGTCAGGCGCGCCACGTCGTAGCGGGCGTAGAGCTGGTGGATGTGCTGGCACAGGTCGCGCAGGCCCAGGCGCTCGTAGCCCGGGTGCTGCTGGCAGAACTCGGGAAGGATCCGCCACATCGGCTGGTTGCGCGCGTAGTCGTCCTTGAACTGCTGCAGCGCCGTGAGCAGCGTGTTCCAGCGGCCCTTGGTGATGCCGATGGTGAACATGATGAAGAAGCTGTAGAGGCCCGTCTTCTCCACGATCACGCCGTGCTCTGCGAGGAACTTGGTCACCACGCTGGCGGGGATGCCGGTCTCGGCGAAGTTGCCTTCGAGGTCCAGGCCGGGCGTCACGATGGTCGACTTGATCGGGTCGAGCATGTTGAAGCCGTCGGCCAGGTCGCCGAAGCCGTGCCAGTTGCGCGGGCTCTTCTTGTTCTTGGGCTTGCCGTCCTTCTCGCCCTTCATGATCCAGTCGTCGGCGCGGCCGATGCCTTCGTCGACGAGCTTCTCGGGCCCCCAGACCTTGAACCACCACTCGTCCTTGCCGAACTCTTCCTCGACCTTGCGCATGGCGCGGCGGAAGTCGAGCGCCTCGAGGATGCTTTCTTCCACCAGTGCGGTGCCGCCGGGTGGCTCCATCATGGCGGCGGCCACGTCGCAACTCGCGATGATCGCGTACTGCGGGCTGGTGGACGAGTGCATCAGGTAGGCCTCGTTGAAGAGGTCGCGGTCGAGCGCGCGATTCTGCGAGTCCTGCACGAGCACGTGGCTCGCCTGGCTGATGCCCGCCAGCAGCTTGTGGGTGGACTGCGTGGCGAACACCAGCGATTCCTTCGGCCGCACACGGCGCTTGCCCATCGCGTGGTAGGCGCCGTAGAACGGGTGAAAGGCGGCGTGCGGCAGCCACGCCTCATCGAAGTGCAACGTGTCGACGTAGCCGTCGAGCATGTTCTTGATGGTCTCGGTGTTGTAGATCACGCCGTCGTAGGTCGACTGGGTGAGCGTCATCACGCGCGGCTTGACCTTCTCGTGGTCCACGTCGGCCAGGAGCGGGTTGGCCTTGATCTTGGCCTTGATGGCGCTCTGCTCGAACTCGCTCTTCGGAATCGGGCCGATGATGCCGAAATGGTTGCGCGTGGGCTTCATGAACACCGGGATCGCGCCGGTCATGATGATCGCGTGCAGGATCGACTTGTGGCAATTGCGGTCGACCACCACCACGTCGTCGGGCGCCACCGTGTGGTGCCACACCATCTTGTTGCTGGTGCTGGTGCCGTTGGTCACGAAGAAGCAATGGTCGGCATTGAAGATGCGCGCGGCGTTGCGCTCGCTGGCCGCCACGGGGCCGGTGTGGTCGAGCAGCTGGCCCAGTTCTTCCACCGCGTTGCAGACGTCGGCGCGCAGCATGTTCTCGCCGAAGAACTGGTGGAACATGCGGCCCACCGGGCTCTTGAGAAACGCCACGCCACCCGAGTGGCCCGGGCAGTGCCAGGAGTACGAGCCGTCTTCCGCATAGTCGATCAGCGCCCTGAAGAACGGCGGCTGCACGCCTTCCAGATAGCTCTTGGCCTCGCGGATGATGTGGCGCGCCACGAACTCGGGCGTGTCCTCGAACATGTGGATGAAGCCGTGCAGCTCCCGCAGGATGTCGTTGGGGATGTGGCGCGCGGTCTTGGTTTCGCCGTAGATGTAGATCGGCACGTCCGCGTTCTTGCGCCGCACCTCGCCGATGAAGGTGCGCAGGTTCAGCACGGCCGGGTCGAGGTCGGGGCCGACCGTGAATTCCTCGTCGTCGATCGACAGGATGAAGGCGCTGGCGCGGCTTTGCTGCTGCGCGAACTGGCTCAGGTCGCCGTAGCTCGTGACGCCCAGCACCTCGAAGCCCTCGCTTTCGAAGGCCTGCGCGAGCGCGCGAATGCCGAGGCCCGAAGTGTTTTCGGAGCGGAAGTCCTCGTCGATGATGACGATGGGAAAGCGAAATTTCATGAGCGGGGCTCCGGACAGGCAGTAAGGCGAGGCAATGAGGCGAGGCGCGAAGTGTACGGAATTCAGATGAAGAATCTGGTCAGCCTGGTGCAAGACATTCGAGCGATGGCGGTACAGGGCACTCCCCTGGGGCCAGTACCCCTACGCGGGGCAAGCGCTTGGCGCCCTATGCCTCAGAATGGCGCGCATCGAACAAGCAAAAAAGAGGAGTTGTCATGGCGAATTCCACCATCTGGTGGCTGATCGCGGGAGCCGCCATCGTGGTCGAGCTGCTCTCGGGCACGGTCTACCTGCTCCTGCTGGCCGCCGGCTTCGCGGCCGCGGCGATCGCCGCGCACCTGGGCTTCGGCACCATCACTCAATTGATCGTGGCGGCGGTGATCGGTGTGGGTGCCGTGCTGGTCTGGTATTCGATCCAGCGCAAGCGCCCGCGTGCAGCGGCCGCTGGCACCAACCGCGACGTGAACCTCGACATCGGTGAAAGCGTGCATGTCGATGCATGGAACCCCGATGGCACCGCCACCGTGCGCTATCGCGGCGCCCAATGGACCGTCGTGCAGCGCGCGGGGCATGCGCCTTCGACGGGCGAGCACCGCGTGGTCGAGGTGGTCGGCAGCCGCCTCGTCGTCGACAAGATCTAGTCAGCAGAGAACAGAGCTTAGAAAAGGAAGAGCACCATGGAATTCTCGGTCCCCCTCATCATCCTGGTCATCGCGATCATCTTCATCAGCCAGTCGGTCAAGTTCGTGCCGCAGCAGAACGCCTGGGTGCGCGAGCGCCTGGGCAAGTACCACGGCACCATGACGCCCGGCCCGAATTTCCTGATCCCGTTCATCGACCGGGTGGCCTACAAGCACAGCCTGAAGGAAATCCCGCTCGACGTGCCGAGCCAGATCTGCATCACGCGCGACAACACCCAGCTGCAGGTCGACGGCATCCTCTACTTCCAGGTGACCGATCCGATGCGCGCGAGCTACGGCTCGTCGAACTACATCGTGGCCGTGACGCAGCTTGCGCAAACGTCGCTGCGCAGCGTGATCGGCAAGCTCGAGCTCGACAAGACCTTCGAGGAACGCGACGTCATCAACGCCCAGGTGGTGGCCGCGATCGACGAAGCCGCGCTCAACTGGGGCGTGAAGGTGTTGCGCTACGAAATCAAGGACCTGACGCCGCCGAAGGAAATCCTCTTGGCCATGCAGGCGCAGATCACCGCCGAGCGCGGCAAGCGCGCGCTGATCGCGGCGTCGGAAGGTCGTCGCCAGGAGCAGATCAACATTGCCACCGGCGAGCGCGAGGCCTTCATCGCCCGCTCCGAAGGTGAAAAGCAGGCGCAGATCAACAACGCCCAGGGCGAGGCCGCCGCCATCACCGCGGTGGCTACGGCGACGGCGGATGCCATCGAACGCGTGGCGGCCGCCATCCAACAGCCCGGCGGCGAACAAGCCGTGCAACTCAAGGTGGCCGAACGCGCGGTCGACGCCTACGGCAAGGTTGCAGCCGATTCCAAGACCACGCTGATCGTGCCGAGCAACATGAGCGAAACCGCGGCGCTCATTGCCTCGGCGATGCGCATGGTCCAGGCTGGCAAGCCGTCGAATCCGAGTTGAGCGACTGCTATAATCGTGGGCTCAGGAGCGGTGGATGAGCGGTTTAAGTCGCACGCCTGGAAAGCGTGTGAGGGTTAATAGCCCTCCGCGGGTTCGAATCCCGCCTGCTCCGCCAGAGATTGATTGTTCGTAACCGTTCACGAACATTCAGACAGAGACAGCAAGAAGCCCAAGTCGCCACAAGCACTTGGGCTTTTTTGTCTTCCAGAGTGTCATATGACACGTTGCTTCCCAACAACCGGGATCAAGGCGCCGACGGGTTCATCCGGCGGTACGATCCAAAGGTTTTACTTTCAAGCGCTAGAAATTCGCAAGGAGCCTCGATGGCTGGACAGACCGCAACAACGCCGCGTGACAAGACCACCCTCGACAAGACGCTTCGAAAAAGCGAAGAAGTCGCAGCCGACGTGCAACGGGCGTCGGACAACCTGGCCGTAGTGAGCACGGTGCTCGAGCAGGAACTGCCTGACGAGATCCAGGTCGGCGAAGTGGCGCAAGCCATCGAACACACGAGCCAGCTCGAGGAAAAGCTGGCCAAGTCGGCGGAAAAACTGGCCGAGGTGAATGCCGCGCTGAGCGAAGAGATCGAAAAGCGCCTCGAAGTGACCGCCGAGCGCGACCAGAGCCAGGCGCTGGCAGAAAAGCTCAAGGCAAGGATCCGCGCCGACGGTTCGGACTGAACCCGCCCGAGAACAACGTTCCTCCGGTCCGTCTCCCTTCTCCTACGCTGCAGCCACGCTCGGCACGCTACGCTATTGGTTCTCAAAGCGAAACCAAGGCATGGCCCTCATCACGTTCCTCGTCGAGGACAACAAGACCATCAGAGACAATCTGGTCCCGGCACTCGAGGATCTGGTCAACGGCCGGGTGGTCGGCTTCGCCGAGACCGAGTCGGACGCGCTGGCATGGCTTGCGGCGCACCCCGATGGCTGGCAACTCCTGATCGTCGACCTGTTCCTGAAAGAAGGCTCCGGCCTGGGTGTGCTGGCCGGCTGCAAGACGCGCTCGGTAGGCCAGCGGGTCGTGGTTCTGAGCAACTACGTGACCGTGGACATCCGGGCCCGCTGCGAAGCACTGGGGGCCGACGCGGTGTTCGACAAGTCCCGCGATCTCGATGCCTTCATCGAATACTGCAACACCGACCGCCCCTCGGGCCTCGCCCCACTCTGAAGACGCTGCGCTCGCGCACTCTCAGCGCACCATGAAAAAAGGGCCCGAAGGCCCTTTTCTTTTTGGCTGACAAGCCGCGCCAATTGCGCGGCTGCCAAGGCGCTTCAGCGCACCACGGCGATCTGCGTACGGACGCCACCCTTGTACGTGAACAAGGTCAGCGCGCCGTTCTTGATGTCGCCCTTTTCGTCGAAGGCGATCGGGCCGGTCACGCCCTTGTATTGCAGCTTGCCGATTTCGGGCAGGTACTTTTCCGGCTCCGACGAACCGGCCTTGACCATGGCTTCGGCCAGCACGTTGACCGCGTCGTAGACGTACGGTGCATAGATCTGCACTTCGACGCCGTTCTTGGTCTTGAACTTGGCCTTGAAGTCTTCCAGCGGTTGCTTGAAGTCACCATCGACACCGCCGGCTTCAGCGCAGACCACCATGTCTTCGCCGATGGCATCGCCAGCCAGCTTCGGCAGTTCGCCGGTGCACAGGCCGTCGCCTCCCATGAACTTGACGTTCAGGCCGAGTTGCTTGACTTGCTTGAGCATCGGGCCGCCGACGGCGTCCATGCCGCCGAAGAACAGAACGTCGGGCTTGGCAGCCTTCAGCTTGGTCAGGATGGCGTTGAAGTCGGTCGACTTGTCGGTGGTGAACTCGTGGCCCACGATGGTGCCGCCGGCTGCCTTGGCGGCCTTCTCGAATTCTTCGGCAACGCCTTGGCCATAGGCCGTGCGGTCGTCGATCACGGCAATGTTCTTGCCCTTGAGCGTGTCGACGGCGTACTTGCCGAGCGTGCCGCCCAGCTGCGTGTCGTCAGCCACCACGCGGAACGTGGTCTTGAAGCCCTGGCGCGTGTACTTGGGGTTGGTTGCCGACGGCGAGACCTGCGGGATGCCGGCGTCGCTGTAGAGCTTGGAGGCGGGAATGGTGGTGCCCGAATTCAGGTGACCGACCACGCCGTTGACCTTCTCGTCGACCAGCTTCTGGGCAACGGCCGTGCCTTGCTTCGGATCGCCAGCGTCGTCTTCCGGCACCAGCACGAACTTGGCAACCTTGTCGCCGATCTTGAGGCCCTTTGCATTCAGGTCTTCGATGGCCATCTTGGCGCCGAACTCGTTGTCCTTGCCAAGGTGGGCAATGGGACCGCTGGTCGGGCCGACGTGACCGATCTTGACGATCAGTGCATCGGCAGGAGGTGCTGCGGGTGCGGGGGCGGCCGCTGTGGGCGCCGGCGTTGCAGCGGGTGCAGCAGCTTCTTCTTTCTTGCCGCAAGCCACCAGCGTGAGTGCAGCCAGTGCGACCGCAGTCCATTTCAATTGCATGGGAAACCTCCAGAACTTGGATGAAAACAATAAAAAACCGGTCGTGTGATCCGGGCGCGCAGACCTCGCAAGTTTCGCGCCGCAGACCAGCGGCACCCTCACGCCATTCCGACCTGCGGCGCAGTTTAGCCGAGGATTTATGCGCCGGAAGCTGGCGTAGACCCTGTGTTTTCGGAGAGTTCGGCGGCCATCGATTCGATCACCAGCGCACGCAAAACAGCCTCGATTTCACCGCGCAGGCGCGGCACCATGTCGTCGAGTTGCTGCTGGACCGCGGCGGACACCGCGTCGCTCAATCGCTCTTCGAGAGAGAGGTCCACGCGCTGCAGCACGCGATGCAAAAGCTGCTCTTCGAGACTGACGATTTCAGCCTGCGTGAGCTGCGCCGCGGGCGGCAGTGCGACCGCGCTGGCTGGATCGGGCTGTGGCGCCGGCGCATCGGGCGGCTCGGGGCTCGCGGGCTCCGCCGGGATGTCGAGCACCGTGGTCAGCGTGGGAACGAACCGGGGCGGCGTGCGCAGCGTGCTGGCCATGTCAGGAAGCGCTCCTTGCGAAGTCGTGCGGCTGGATGGTGTAGCCGCGGTCGGCGTAGTGGCGCCAGCGCGAGCGGCCGATCTGCCGGTCGTTGGCTTCGTCGCTCACGATGTCGATCAGGCGCTCGAAACGCTCGAAACCGGCGGGCACTTCGAGGCCCAGGTTCACCAGCATCTCGCGGTGCGGCAGCGATGCCGCATCGGCGCCCTCCGAAGAAAGGATCACAGGCGAACGGGCTACCACGTGGGCTTGCGCATCGCCGCGGCAGTGCGCGACGAAGTCGACGGGCGACAGTTGCCAGAGCGCGGCATCGACCGCATCGAGCGCCTGTGCATCGCCGACCACCACCACCCTCAGGCCGCGGGCATTCACCGCCTTGCGAACGAGCCGGCAAGCGTAGTTCAGCTTGTCGGGCGCGTTGAAGTGAAAGCCGATTTCCGTCACTTCGGGGACCGGGCCTTGCGTGCCGAGGCCTTCGGCTCTGTCCTGGCTTTGACCTTGGGCGTGGCGGAGGCAGCCTTGTCGGCCGCGCGGGTTGTCAGGTAGGACACCAGCAGCCCCACGGGCCGGCCCGTCGAACCCTTGGCCGCCCCGCTCTTCCATGCGGTGCCTGCGATGTCCAGGTGCGCCCAGGGGAAGTCGCCGACAAAGCGCTGCAGGAACTTGGCCGCGACGACCGCACCGCCGGCACGCCCGCCGATGTTGGCCACGTCGGCGAAGTTGCTCTTGAGGCCTTCGGCGTACTCGTCGTCCAGCGGCAGGCGCCAGCAGCGGTCTTGCGATGTCTCGCCGGCCGCCTGCAGCGCTGCGGCCAGCGTCTCGTCGCTCGCGAACATGCCGCTGCGCACACCGCCGAGCGCGATCACGCAGGCCCCGGTGAGCGTGGCGATGTCGATCACCGCCGCCGGTTCGAAGCGCTTGGCATAGGTCAGCGCATCGCACAGGATGAGCCGGCCTTCGGCGTCGGTGTTGAGCACTTCGATGGTCTGCCCGCTCATGCTGGTGACCACGTCGCCGGGCTTGACGGCCTTGCCGTCGTTCATGTTCTCGCACGAAGGAATGAGACCGACCACGTTGATCGCCGGCTGGATCTCGCCGAGCGCGCGGAAGGTGCCCAGCACGCTCGCGGCGCCGCACATGTCGAACTTCATCTCGTCCATCTCGGCCGCGGGCTTGAGCGACACGCCGCCGGTGTCGAAGGTGATGCCCTTGCCGACCAGCACCACCGGCGCCTGGTCCTTGGGCGCGCCTTGGTAGCGCAACACGATGAAGCGCAGCGGCTCGGCCGAGCCCTGCGCCACCGCGGCGAAGGAGCCCATGCCCAGCTTCTCGACTTCCTTGGGCCCGAGCACCTCGCACTTGATGTTGTCGAGCTTGGCCAGCCCCTTGGCGGCTTCGGCCAGCAGCGTGGGCGTGGCGTGGTTGGCGGGGCGGTTGCCCCACTCCTTGGCCAGCTCGATGCCCAGCACGGTGGCGCGGGCCTCGTCGAAGGCTTTGCTTGCACCGGCCGTGTCGGCCACGCCGACGGTCAGGTGGCGGATGCTGCGCGCCTCGGCCTTCGGCTTGGTGGTCGTGTAGACATAGCTGGCATCGGCCGCAGCCGAAACGGCGCTGGCCACGGCGGCACCGTCGGCCGGCTGGGCAAAGACGACGACGGCCCGCTTGGGCCGATGGGCCTTGGCCGCATTGACTGCCGCGATCACGCCGCTGCGCACCGACGCGGGCTTGCCGTCGCCGATGGCCGCGAGCACCACGCGGGAGGCCACGACGTCGTCGGGGCGGTAGAGTGACAGGAGCTTGCCGGCCTTGTCGGGCAGGTCGCCGGCCTTGCGGGCACTGGCGGCCAGCACGGAAAGAGCGTCTTTGGAGGTGATGGCCGCGCTGCCGACGAGCACGATGAGGACGTCGGATTTTTCGGCTGCGGCCTGGGCGATGGTGAGGGGCTTGAGTTGAAAGTCCATAATCCTTTTTTTCCTCGAACGATGTTATTCCATTCTTCCCTACGCAAGGAGCTGTCGCGCAGCTTCGGAGCGACCCTCGTGGTTCTGGTCACCATCGTGATGACCATGATGCTCATCCGTACCCTCGGGCTCGCGTCCAAGGGCAGTGTGAACCCGCAAGAGGTGTTCCTGGTGATGACCTACACGGTGCTCGGCTACATGCCGACCATCCTGAGTCTGAGCCTGTTCATCGCCATCGTCGGCACCCTCTCGCGCATGTACCGCGACAGCGAGATGGTCATCTGGTTCTCCAGCGGCCGGGGCCTGGCCGACTTCGTGGAGCCGCTGTTCCGCTTCGCCTGGCCGGTGCTGATCCTGATCGCCGTGATGGCGATGGTGGGCTGGCCCTGGGCCAACTCGCAGACCATGGGCATGCGCCAGCAGTACGAGCAGCGCAGCGACATCGAACGCGTCACGCCCGGCGAGTTCCGTGAATCGTCGGGCCGCATGCGCGTCTTCTTCATCGACAAGGACACGCCGGACGGCGCCACCGCCACCAACGTCTTCATCTGGGCGATCGAGCGCGGCCTGCAGATCACCACCTCGGCGCGCAGCGGCCGCATCGAGGACGTGGGACCCAACCGCTTCCTGATGCTGAGCAACGGCCAGCGCCTGGAGCGCCCGCTGTTGCCGACCTCGGGCCTCAAGATCAGCGAGTTCAAGACCTACGGCACCCGCGCCGGCGGCAGCTCCGATGCCACGGCCAACACCACGCCACCGCGCGCCCGCACCACCCTGTCGCTGCTGCGCGACCGCAGCAACGCGAGCCTGGGCGAGCTGGGCTGGCGCATCGGCATGCTGCTGGCGGCCATCAACTTCGTGCTGCTGGCGCTGACCGTCTCCAGCGTCAATCCGCGCGTGGGGCGCAGCGGCAACCTGCTGTTCGCGCTGTTTGCCTTCGTCATCTACTACAACCTGCTGAACCTGGGACAGAGCTGGATCAGCTCCGGCCGCTACGGCATGGGCACCTTCATGCTCCTGTTGCACGGCGGTGTCTTCCTCATCGGCGTGGCGTGGCTTGGCCTGCGCAACAACAACTGGGGCCGCCGCACCACCACCGGGCGCGTGATCGCCGGCGGCCTGGCGACCCCGCAGCCCTCCAAGATCGACCCGACCTCGTGAAAACAATCCGACGCCTGATCTATGTCGAGGCACTGAAGGCGGTGGCCTTCGTGACGCTCGGCTTCCTGTGCCTGTTCTTCTTCTTCGACTTCGTCGACGAGCTGCAATCCGTCGGCAAGCCCGAAAGCCTCGCCTACGGACCGATGCAGGCGCTCATCTACGTGGCGCTGCTGGTTCCCAGCCACCTCTACGAGCTGCTGCCGATCACGGTGCTGATCGGCTGCATCTTCGTGATGGCGCGCCTCGCACAGAGCTCCGAATACACCATCCTTCGCACCAGCGGCCTGGGCCCGTGGCGCGCGTTGCGCACCCTCCTTTTGCTCGGCGTGGGCTTCGTCATCCTGACTTTCGCCGTGGGCGACTACATCGCGCCGCTGTCCGAACGCACCGGGCAACTGCTCAAGTCGCGCTACCAGGGCACGTACTCGTTGGTGGGCAACACCGGCGCCTGGCTCAAGGAGAAGCGCGACAACGTGTCGTATGCCGTGAACGTGCTGTCGATCTCGCGCGACGGCTCGCTCAAGAACGCGCGCATCTTCGAATTCGATGCCAACGGCTATGTGAGCAAGCAGCTGGTCGTCAAGTCCGCCCGCATCCTCGACGGGCACTGGGCGCTGGCGGACATCGAGAAGCAGGACTACGACACCCGCAGTGCCGCCGACAAGGCCCGCATCGTCACCACCGAAATCCCGCAGATGGACTGGCCGACTTCGCTGACGGCTGAAATGGTGTCGGTGGCGCTGCTGCGGCCGGACCGCATGAGCACCATCGACCTGTTCGACTACATCCGCCACCTGGACGCCAACGGCCAGACGGCGCAGCGCTACGAGATCGAGTTCTGGCGCAAGGTGTTCTATCCGCTGTCGTGCCTGGTGATGGTGGTGCTCGCCCTGCCCTTCGCCTACCTGCACTTCCGCCAGGCCGGCATCACGACCTATGTGTTCGGCGGCGTGATGATCGGCATCAGCTTCTTCCTGCTGAACAACGTGTTCGGCTACCTCGGCAATCTCAGCAACTGGTCGCCATGGCTCACGGCGGCGGCGCCGGGGCTCATCTACTCGGTGATGTCGTTGACGGCCTTCAGCTGGCTGGTTCTTCGAAGATGACCATGGCCGTGGAGATGCGGGGCATCGTGCTGCTGGCACATGGTTCGCGCGACGAGCGCTGGCGCGAGCCCATCGAAGCGGTGGCCGCGCGGGTCCTGCAGGACGACCCCGCGGCCCGCGTCGTGTGCGCATACATGGAGCTCGCCACACCGGACCTCCATTCGGCCGCGGCAGGCCTGATTGCCGGCGGCGCCACCGCCGTCCGCGTCGTTCCGTTGTTCCTCGGCATGGGCAAACATGCCCGCGAAGACCTGCCGCTGCAGCTCGACACCCTCCGCAAGACCTGGCCGCAGGTCGATTTCTCGCTCGCCCGCATCGTCGGCGAGGAGCCCGAACTGGTCGAATTGCTGGCCAGAATTGCGGTCAAATCCTGAGACCCGGCAATTTCGATAGATTGCGAAGGCATAATGAATTCCGCAATAAGACGGAATTTGATATGAATCTGCACCAATTCAAGTTTGTTCAGGAAGCCGTGCGGCGCAACCTGAACCTTACCGAGGCCGCCAAGGCGCTCCACACCTCGCAGCCCGGCGTCTCCAAGGCGATCATCGAACTCGAAGAAGAGTTGGGCGTCGAGATCTTTGCGCGCCACGGCAAGCGCCTCAAACGCGTGACGGAGCCGGGCCAGCATGTCATTGCCAGCATCGAGCTGATCATGCGCGAGGTGGGCAACCTCAAGCGCATCGGCGAGCAGTTCAGCGCGCAGGACAGCGGCACCCTCTCCATCGCCACCACCCATACCCAGGCGCGCTATGTTCTGCCGGTGCCCGTGGCCAACCTTCGCGAGGCCTATCCGAAGGTCAACGTGAGCCTGCACCAGGGTTCGCCCGACCAGGTGGCGCGCATGGTGATCGACGAGATCGCCGAGATCGGCATCGCCACCGAATCGCTCGACGGCTACGCCGAACTCGTGACCCTGCCCTGCTACGAGTGGCAGCATGTGCTGGTGCTGCCGAAGGACCATCCGCTGGCCGGCAAGGAGCGCATCTCTCTCGAAGACCTGGCGAGCGAGCCGATCATCACGTACCACCCGTCGTTCACCGGCCGCACGCGCATCGACCACGCCTTCGCGCAGAAGAAGCTCACGCCGCGCATCGCGCTCGAGGCCATCGATTCCGACGTGATCAAGACCTACGTGCGCCTCGGCCTGGGCGTCGGCATCGTGGCCGAGATGGCCGTGCGCGACGAATCGAACGCCGACCTCGTGGTGCGCCCGATGGGACATGTGTTCGGCCAGAATATTGCCCGTGTCGCGTTCAAGCGCAGCGCGTACCTGCGCAACTTCGTCTTCAAGTTCGCCGAACTGCTGTCCGACCGGCTCGACCGCAACCTGATCGCCAAGGCCCTGAGCGGCCATCAACAAGACTACGAGTTATAGGATCACCCCCAGTCTTCGCGCACTTCGTGTCGCTTCGCCAACCCCCTTCCAGGGGGCAACACCAGCAGCCCGGCGGAGCCGGTTCTGCGGTGTTCCACGAAGAGGGACCGCGCGGCGGAATCACTGAACCCACGACCACCATGAGCACTGTTCTTTCTTCTCCACGCACGCCCGAGATCACGACCAAGCTGCCGGCTGTCGGCACCACCATCTTCACCGTCATGTCGGCGCTCGCCGCCGAGAAGAATGCGGTCAACCTCGGACAGGGCTTTCCGGATTTCCATTGCGATCCGAAGCTGCTCGAAGACGTGACGGCCGCCATGGCCGCAGGCCACAACCAGTACCCACCGATGCCGGGCATCCCGGCGCTGCGCGATGCCATCGTCGCCAAGATCTCCGCGCTCTACGGCCACAGCTACAGCGCCGCCACCGAGATCACCGTCACGGCGGGCGCGACGCAGGCCATCATCACCGCCATCCTCGCCATCGTGCGTCCCGGCGACGAGGTGATCGTGCTGGAGCCCTGCTACGACAGCTACGTGCCCAACATCGAACTGGCCGGCGGCAGCGTGGTGCGCGTGCCGCTCGTGCCCGGCACCTTCCGCCCCGATTTCGACAAGATCGCCGCGGCGATGAGCCCGCGCACCCGCGCGATCATCATCAACACGCCGCACAACCCGAGCGCCACGGTCTGGACCGAGGCCGAGATGCGCAAGCTCGAAGAGCTGCTCGCCCCGACCGACGTGTTCGTGATCGCCGACGAGGTCTACGAGCACATGGTGTTCGATGCGGCGCGACACGAAAGCGTGGCCCGCTTCCCGGGCCTGGCGGCGCGCAGCTTCATCGTCAGCAGCTTCGGCAAGACCTACCACGTGACCGGCTGGAAGGTCGGCTACGTGGCCGCGCCCGCGCCGCTGATGGCGGAGTTCCGCAAGGTGCACCAGTTCAACGTGTTCACCGTCAACACGCCGATGCAGCACGCGCTCGCGCAGTACATGGCCGAGCCGAAGCCGTATCTCGAACTGCCGGCCTTCTACCAGCGCAAGCGCGACCTGTTCGCCGCGGGCCTGGCCGAAAAAACGCGCTTCAGGCTGCTGCGCAGCGAAGGCAGCTACTTCCAGTGCGTCGACATCTCGGCCGTGAGCGATCTCTCCGAAGCCGACTTTTGCCTGTGGCTCACCGGCGAAATCGGCGTGGCGGCGATTCCGCTGTCGGCGTTCTACGGCAACGGCTTCGACCAGCGCGTGGTGCGCTTTTGCTTCGCCAAGAAGGACGAGACGCTCGTCGCCGCGCTGGACCGGCTCGCGAAGCTCTGACACCGACAGCCGGCATCCGGGCACCGCGATGACGATGAACCGGCCGCGCTGGATCCTGCTGGTGCTGGGCCTTTCGTTCTTCGTGGTGGGCGTGGCCGACGCCTTCATGCCGCCACTTCGCGGCAAGGACTACAGCGTGCTCGACGTGGCGCATGCGTTCCTCATCTCCGCGCTCTGCTACACGTGGTGCCGGGCCGAGGGCTTGGCGCGCGGCGTGATCCCGCCCGGCCGCTCGGCGCTGCTCGCGGGCGTCTTTCCGCTGCTGGGCATTCCGGTCTATTTCTTTCGCACGCGCCCCTGGCGACGGGCACTGGTGTCCACGCTGGGCGCCGCAGGCTTCCTGGTGATGGGCCTGCTGCTCGCGGCCGGCGGCACCTTGTTGACCGAATCGGTGCGGGCCTGAGAGGATCGCCCGCATGAACTCCGTCCGCATCGTCAAGATCGTCTTCGCCTTGGTCGGCACGTCGATGCTTGTCGGCGCATGGTTGCTGTACCGGAACACCTCGGCATTCATCGCCTCGGCCAGCAAGGCACAGGGCGAGGTGATCGCATTGCAGGCCGTGGAGAGTTCGCGCCGCAACAGTTCGCCGAAGTGGCGTCCGCGGGTGCGCTTCAAGGCGCCTTCGGGCGCGATCATCGAGTTCTCGCCATCGAGCAGCAGCAACCCGCCCGCCTACAGCGAGGGCGAAGTCGTGGGCGTGTTCTTCAACCCCGCCAACCCGCAGGACGCGCGGCTCGACGGCTTCTTTGCCCTCTGGGGCGGCGCGGCCATCGTGGGCGGACTTGGCGCCGTCTTCCTGGCCTTTGCGGTGGCCATGCACTTCCTGCTTGCAGGCGCACCGGCAAAGCGCCGACGCCCACGGTAGGACAGCCCTGACCGCCGAAGTGGCGGCTCTCCGGCCCTTCGCGCCCTCCGGGACCGCGAGCATCAAGGCTCGTTACAACAAACGTCCCAGGAGAAAACCATGTCCCTCTCGTTCATTCTGCTGATCGTCCTGATCCTGATACTGATCGGCGCGCTGCCGAGTTGGGGCTACAGCCGGTCCTGGGGCTATGGACCCAGCGGCGGCCTCGGCCTCGTGGTGCTGATCGTCGTCATCCTGGTGCTCATGGGTCGCATATAGCGCCCACGCCTCGATAAAGAAAAGCCCGCTTCGCAGCGGGCTTTTTCATGCCTGCAGCTGGGCCCAGGCCTTGTCCAGCCGCTTCACGCTCACGGGTTGCGGCGTGCGCAGCTCCTGGGCAAAGAAACTCACGCGAAGCTCCTCGAGCAGCCAGCGGAATTCGAGCATGCGGTCGTCCACCACGCCCTTGCGTTCGGCAACCAGCCGCCAGTAGCGCTGCTCCTGTGGGCGAAGTTCGGCCAGCTTGGCCGTGTCGCGCGCGGGGTCGGCGCGCAGCTTGTCCAGGCGCAGCACGATGGCCTTGAGATAGCGCGCGAAGTGCTGCAACTGCGTCCATGGCGAGTCGGCGATGAAGCGCTTGCCGACGAGCTTCTGCAACTGCTGCGCGGCATCCTGCACGGCCTCGGGCTGGATCTTGGTGTCCTTGATCTTGCGCGCGGCGGCGGCGTACTCGACGAGGATGGTGGACGCAAGCCGCGCCACCTCGTTGGCGATCAGCGTGAGCCGCCCACGCCCCTCTTCCAGCCTGCGCTTGAAGGCGAACTCGTCGGTCGGCAGCGGCTCCTGCAGGAAGGCCCGGTCGATGGCCACGTCGATGATCTGCGCGCGCAACTCCTCGGAGGTGCCCAGCGGCATGTAGGCCACGGCCATCTTCTGCAGGTCGGGGATGTTCTTCTCGAGGTACTTGAGCGCGTCTTTCAGCTGCAGCGCGAACAGGCGGCGCAGGCCCGCGCGGTGCTTCGCGGCGGCGACGGCGGGTTCGTCGAACACCTCGATCGTCACCGCATCGCCTTCGTCGCGCAGCGCGGGAAAGCCGATGAGCGACTGCGATCCGCGGCGCACTTCCATCAGTTCCGGCAACTCGCCGAAGGTCCAGGCCGTGTAGCGCTGACCCGCGGGCAACGCAGGCGTCGCCTTCTCGGGCGCAGCACTTTTCGCAGGCACCTTGTCTTCGTTGGCGGCCGAGGCCTTCGGCTGAGGCGACGCTTTCACGTTGAGCCCAGCCAATGCCTGGAAGGCGCCTCGCGCCTGCGCGCCCAGCTCGGCCTTCAACGCACCCAGATTGCGCCCCATGCCCAACTGGCGACCATGCTCGTCGACGATGCGCAGGTTCATGAACAGGTGCGGCGGCAGCATGTCGAGCTTGAAGTCGGCGCGCTTCACGTCGATGCTGGTCATGTCGCGCACGCGCTTGAGCAGCACGTCGGTGAGCGAGCCGGTGCCGAACAGCTCGGGCTCCGACAGCGCCTCGGCCAACTTCGTCGCCGATTCGGGCAGCGGCACCAGCCGCGAGCGCGGGCGCTGCGGCAGGCTCTTGAGCAGCGCCTGGATCTTGTCCTTGAGCATGCCGGTCACGAGCCACTCGCAGCGCTCCTCGCTCACCTGGTTGAGCACGAACAGCGGAACGCTGACGGTGAGGCCGTCCTTCGCATCGCCGGGTTCGTGCAGGTAGGCCGCGGCGCAGTCGACGCCACCGAGCCGCAGCGTGGCCGGGAACGATTGCGTCGTGATGCCGGCTGCCTGGTGGCGCATCAATTCGTCGCGCGTCAGGTACAGGAGACGCGGCTGTTCTCTCGAGGCATGGCGATACCAGTTCTCGAAGCTGATGCCGCTCGCCACATCGGCGGGCAATTGCACGTCGTAGAACGCGAAGATCAGTTCTTCATCGACCAGCACATCCTGCCGGCGCGCCTTGTGCTCCAGGCCTTCGACCTCGCGCACCAGCTTGCGGTTGGCCGTGAGGAACGGGAATTTGCTTTCCCATTGGCCGCCGACCAGCGCTTCGCGAATGAAGATCTCGCGCGCCGCGACCGGGTCGACCTTGGTGAAATCGACGCGGCGCCCGCTGTACACCACGAGGCCGTAGAGCGTCGCACGCTCCAGCGCCGAAACCTGCGCGCCCTTCTTCTCCCAATGCGGATCGAGCAGTTGCTTCTTCAGCAGATGCCCCGCCACCTGCTCGAGCCATTGCGGCTCGATGTTGGCGATGCCGCGGCCGAAGAGCCGCGTGGTCTCGACCAGTTCGGCCGCGACGATCCAGCGGCCGGGTTTTTTCTTCAGATGCGCGCCCGGGTGCTTGTAGAACTTGATGCCGCGCGCGCCGAGGTACGCCTCGTCGTCCTCGAGCTTCCAGCCGACGTTGCCCAGCAGGCCGGCGAGCATCGACAGGTGCAGCGGCTCGTAGCCGGCCGGCTCCGCGTTGATGCGCCACTTGTGCTCGGTCACCACCGTGAGCAGCTGCGAGTGGATGTCGCGCCATTCGCGTACGCGGCGGATGTTGATGAAGTTCTGGCGCAGCAGCTGCTCGTACTGGCGGTTGCTGAGCTTGTGTGTGTCGCCGTGGCCGCCGCGTGCATCGGCGATCCATTTCCACAAACGCAGGTAGCCGCTGAACTCGCTCTTCTCGTCGTCGAACTTCGAATGCGCCTGGTCGGCCTGCTGCTGCGCTTCCATCGGCCGGTCGCGCACGTCCTGCACGCTGAGGGCGGAGGCGATGACCAGCACCTCTTCGAGCGCGCCGCGCGTGCGGGCTTCCAAGATCATGCGGCCGACACGCGGGTCGAGCGGCAGCTTGGCGAGTTCGGCGCCGGTGGCGGTGAGCTCGTTCGCATCGTCGACCGCGCCGAGTTCGTTGAGCAGCTGGTAGCCGTCGGCAATCGCGCGCGGCGACGGCGCTTCGAGGAACGGGAAACGCGCCACGTCGCCCAGGCGCAGCGACTTCATCCGCAGGATCACGCCCGCGAGCGAAGAACGCAGGATTTCCGGGTCGGTGAAGCGCGGGCGGCCGTCGAAATCCTTCTCGTCGTAGAGCCGGATGCAGATGCCGTTCGCCACGCGGCCGCAACGGCCCGCGCGCTGGTTGGCCGCGGCCTGGCTGATCGGCTCGACCAGCAACTGCTCGACCTTGCTGCGGAAGCTGTAGCGCTTCACGCGCGCCGTGCCGGTGTCGATCACGTAGCGGGTGCCCGGCACCGTCAGCGAGGTCTCGGCCACGTTGGTGGCGAGCACGATGCGGCGGCCCGTATGGCTGTCGAAGATGCGGTCCTGCTCGGGCCCCGAGAGCCGCGCGAACAGCGGCAGCACCTCGGCGTTGCGGAACAGCGGCTGGTGGCTCAGGTGGCGGCGCAGGTGGTCGGCCGCCTCGCGGATCTCGCGCTCGCCGGGCAGGAAGACGAGGATGTCACCCGCGTTGTGCGGATCGCGCCAGAGCTCGTCGACGCCATCGGCGATGGCGTCGTTCAGGTCGTGCTCGCGCGATTCCTCGAAGGGGCGGTAGCGCTGCTCTACAGGGAAAGTGCGGCCCGAGACATAGATGATCGGCGCCGGGCCCTTGGCCGATGCGAAGTGCTGTGCGAAGCGGTCGGCGTCGATGGTCGCCGAGGTCACGATCACCTTCAGATCCGGGCGGCGCGGAAGAATCTCGCGCAGGTAGCCAAGCAGGAAGTCGATGTTGAGCGAACGCTCGTGGGCCTCGTCAATGATGAGCGTGTCGTACGCCTTGAGCAGCGGATCGGTCTGCGTCTCGGCGAGCAGGATGCCGTCGGTCATCAGCTTGACCGAGGCGTCGCGGCTCAGTCGGTCCTGAAAACGCACCTTGAAGCCGACCACATCGCCCAGCGGCGTCTTGAGCTCTTCGGCGATGCGCTTGGCCACCGAGCTCGCCGCGATGCGCCGCGGCTGCGTGTGGCCGATGAGCCGGCCCTTGCCCGGCTCGGCGTTGATCTTGCCGCGGCCGAGCGCCAGCGCGATCTTCGGCAACTGGGTGGTCTTGCCCGAGCCGGTTTCGCCGCAGACGATCACGACCTGGTTCGCCTGAATGGCGGCCATGATTTCGTCGCGCCGGCCGGAGACGGGAAGCGATTCGGGGAACTCGATGCGCAAGGGGGCGGAGGGTGTCGTGGTCGTCAAGGGAGAGCAGTCGTCGTCGGCACGCGGCGGGCAAACCGTCGATTATCGGCGCGCACCGCGGCTGTTGCACAGCTTCCACAGTGCGGCGTGCCGGTGCAACGCGCGGCGTAAATAGTCTTTACTCTACCGCAACCCCTCGCTAGGATCGCGTCCATGTCCTTCCTTGCCCTCACCCCGTTGCGCAGTCGCTGCGCACGCCATGCGCTCCCGACGCATGGCCGGGTCAGGTTGCTCCGCCCGGCCTGAGGCCTGCGCCACTTTTTTCGAGTCGCGTGCTTCAGGCACAGAAGCGCAGCAACCGTCCCTTTACAGCGTCTGCCTGCCGTTCCCTCCTTGCGAGGGGGTGGCCGCTTTTTCGTACCTGTTTTATTCAAAGAAATCATTCCATGTCCACCGACATCCATTCCGAACTGCATGCCGAGCTCGCCGAGCGAACGAAGCACCTGCAGACCGTCGCCCGATCGCTGAAGGAAGAACTCTTCGGTATCGACGACATCATCGATCGCGTGATCGAATCGCTGCGCGCCTGGTATGTGCTGCCGCAGCTCATCAGCCGTCCCGTCATCGTCTGTCTCTGGGGCCTGACCGGCACCGGCAAGACGCAGCTGGTGCGCAAGCTCGCCCAGCACCTGGGCTTCTACGACCGCTTCATCGAAGTGCAGATGGACGGCTTCAGCCACGGCTCGGGCCACCACAGCCGCGGCTCGATCTCGGCCATGCTGGCCGAGTCGGGCATCGTCGAGGGCACGCCGGGCATCCTGGTGCTCGACGAGTTCCAGCGCTTTCGCACCGTGGACGGCAACGGCCACGACGCCAAGGTCGAGCGCTACCAGGACGTGTGGGCGCTGCTGTCCGACGGCCGCCTGCCGCCGGCGCTCTCGATGCTCGGCGAGATCGAATCCTCGCTCGCCTACGCCGAATACGAGCAGGACCGCGACGGCCCCGCCGACAAGAAGAAGCTCAAGAAGCGCAAGCTGCACCTCTCGCCCTGGGAGGCGCGCGAAGTCAAGCGCTGCCTGAAGCTGCCCGAGACCCTGCTGCAGATCATGGCGTGGAAGCCCGCCGAGGTGCATGCGCGCCTGCGCGCCTTCCGCGACACGCAGCAGAACTGGGAAACCGACTACAGCAAGCTGCTGGTGTTCGTCTCGGGCAACCTGGACGAGATGTACGCCGAGACCGCCCAGCGCGTCGAAGACTGTGACACCGATGCCGACATCTTCCATGCGCTGACGAAGAAGCTCTCGGTCATCGACGTGAAGAAGGCGCTCGCCAATCGTTTTCGTCCCGAGCAGATCGCGCGCCTGGGCAACAACCATGTGATCTACCCGTCGTTCAACCGCGCCACCTACGTGCAGCTGATCCTGTCGATCTGCGACCGCTATGTAAGCGAGATCCAGGAAAGCTCCGGCGTGCGCTTCGTGCTCGACGCGGGCGTGTACGAGCAGATCTATGCCAACGCCGTGTTTCCGGCCCAGGGCACGCGTCCGTTGTTCTCCTCGATCCACGCGATCCTGAGTGCGACGCTGGTCAACGCGGCGCTGTGGGCGCTGGAGCGCGGCGCGGACAGCGGCGAGCCGGTGTGGCTCTCGCTCGACGCGAGCGTGCCCTGCATCGTGGCGAAGTACCGCAAGGCGCGCAGCCAGTTCCCGGTTGTGCTGGAGCTCAACCGCCTCAAGCAACGTTCGAGCGAGGACTTCCGCGCCCTGCTCGCGGTGCACGAGGCCGGCCACGGCGTGATCTACGGCGTGCTCTTCGGCCGCGCGCCGCAGGAGATCAAGATCAACGTGGCCTCGTTCGAGGGCGGCTACAACAGCTATGAGCAGCGCAAGACCTGGTCCAAGGAGAACCTGCGCGACCGCATCTGCGTGAGCCTGGCGGGCCGCGCCGCCGAGCAGATGGTGTTCGGCGGCGAGGCCTGCACCTCGGGCGCCTCGCAGGACTTCATGCAGGCCACGGCCAACGCGGCGCAGTACGTGCGCCACTACGCCTTCGGCTCGCGTCTGAGTCGCACCGACGTCGCGAACGACGCCGACGACAACCTGAACACCGACCTCGAGGCGACGAACCCGGAGATCGAGGCGCTGCTCGTGCAGGAGCACGCACGCGCGCTCGCATTGCTCGAAACGCACACCGCCGCGCTGATGGCGGTGGTCGATGCACTGATGCGCGAAGGCTCCATCGCCCCGGCCGAACTGGCCGCCATGCTCGACCTGCCGGTCACCCCGGCGAGCGAGTCGACCGACGCCTATGCGGCACTGCTCGCGACCTTCCGCGCCCGCAAGGCGGACGTGCTGCAGCCGGCGGCCGGCCGAGGCCGCGGCGCGGGTCCGCCCGCCGCGGCGGCCCGCGTACTGCGCGCATTGGCCTGAGCCATACGAAATCGCTTCCAAGAATGCACAATCACGCCCCATGTCCACCGTCTTCAATTTCACCTTCGTGCCCTGGTTCCGCTCGGTCGCGCCCTACATCCACACGCATCGCGGTAAGACTTTCGTGGTCGGGCTCGCGGGCGAAGCGATCGCGGCGGGCAAGCTGCAGAACATCGCGCAAGACCTGGCGCTGATCCAGAGCATGGGCGTGAAGATCGTGCTGGTGCACGGCTTCCGTCCGCAGGTCAACGAGCAACTGGCCGCCAAGGGCCACGAGGCGCAGTACTCGCATGGCATCCGCATCACCGATGCGGTGGCGCTCGACTCGGCCCAGGAAGCCGCCGGCCAGCTGCGCTACGAGATCGAGGCGGCCTTCAGCCAGGGCCTGCCGAACACGCCGATGGCCGGCTCGACGGTGCGGGTGATCTCGGGCAACTTCATCACCGCGCGCCCCGTGGGCGTGGTCGACGGCGTGGACTTCAAGCACTCGGGCCTCGTGCGCAAGGTCGATGCGGCCGGCATCCGCCGCACGCTCGATTTCGGCGCGATGGTGCTCATGTCGCCCTTCGGCTTCTCGCCGACCGGCGAGGCTTTCAACCTCACGATGGAAGAAGTCGCTACCAGCGTGGCCATCTCGATCCAGGCCGACAAGCTGATCTTTCTGACCGAGATCCCGGGCATCCGCATGGACAGTGAGTTGCCCGAGAGCGAAGACAACCCGATCGACACCGAACTGCCGCTGGACGCCGCCGAGAAGCTGCTCGCCTCCCTCCCCCCGGCGCAAAAACCCACCGACACCGCCTTCTACCTGCAGCACTGCGTGAAGGCCTGCAAGGCCGGCGTGGAGCGCAACCACATCCTGCCGTTCGCGCTCGACGGGTCGCTGCTGCTGGAGGTGTACGTGCACGACGGCGTCGGCACCATGGTGATCGACGAAAAACTCGAAAGCCTGCGCGAAGCCACCGTGGACGACATCGGCGGCATCCTGCAACTCATCGAGCCGTTCGAGCGCGACGGCACGCTGGTCAAGCGCGACCGCACCGAGATCGAGCGCGACGTGGGCCACTACACCGTGATCGAGCACGACGGCGTGATCTTCGGCTGCGCCGCGCTCTACCCGTACCCCGAGGCGAAGACCGCCGAGATGGCGGCGCTGACCGTCTCGCCGCTGTCGCAGTCGCAGGGCGACGGCGAACGCATCCTCAAGCGCATCGAGCACCGCGCCAAGTCGATGGGCCTCGAAAGCATCTTCGTGCTCACCACGCGCACGATGCACTGGTTCCTCAAGCGCGGGTTCCAGCAGGTCAACCCCGACTGGCTGCCCGAAGCCCGCAAGCGCAAATACAACTGGGACCGCAAGAGCATGGTCCTGGTCAAGAAGATCTAGCCTGACAACCTCCAGAAGAAGACACCACGATGACGCTCGCTACCGCCCTGCTGTTCGCCATCGTGGCCTTCGCGGCCATCGCCACGCCCGGCCCCACCGTGCTGCTGGCGCTCAGCAACGGCTCGCGCCACGGCGTGCGCCGGGCCCTGCCGGGCATGCTCGGCGCGGTGCTGTCGGACTTCGTGCTGGTCGGCGCTGTGGCACTCGGGCTCGGCGCGCTGCTGGCGGCGTCGGAGTTCTGGTTCTCGATGCTCAAGTGGGTCGGCGCGGTCTACCTGGCCTGGCTCGGGCTGCGCATGTTGCGCTCCAAGGGCGGCTTCCAGCTGCCGGATGCCGACGCCGCAGCCACGGTCACTGCGGGCGAAAGCCGGCGCATCTTCTTCAAGTCTTTTCTCGTGGCGGTGACCAACCCCAAGGGCTACATCTTCTGCTCGGCGCTCCTGCCGCAGTTCATCGACCCGACGGCCGCGCAGGCGCCGCAATACCTGGTCATTTCGCTGATCTTCGCGGGCCTGGACATGGTGGTGATGCTGGCCTACGCCTTCGTCGGCGCCCGCGCGATCCGACTCCTGACGATTTCGGCCACGCGCTGGATCGACCGCGCCTGCGGCGGCATGCTGCTGGCACTGGCGGGCTCGCTCGCCTTCTACCGGCGCAGCGCCGCCTGAAGCCTCGACCGCTGTCCTCAGGCAGCGGCGCCCCTCCCCCACGATGTTTCGCGCGAGCCGTGCCACGGCTTGCCTTTGCTGTTTTCTTAACGGAGGAAAAGAAGAATGAAGTACCAGACCCTTTTTGGAGCCACCCTCGTCGCCATTTCGGCGCTCCTCGCAGGTTGCGGCGACAAGGCGGACAAGACCTCGCAGCCCCAGGTCACCGCCAAGCAGTCCAGCAACGAGCAGCAGCTCATCGAGAAATACAACATCTACGTCGACGTTTCCAACAGCCTGAGCACCTCGTTCCAGGAAGCGTGCGAGAACTACGTCGAGAACCAGGTTCCGCTGCTAAAGGCCAAGGCGCCGCTGACCAGCCTGCGCATCCAGAACGACATCCTCGTGGACCGCTCGGCCAAGAAGCTGGACGCGGCCGTTGCCATCGCCGCCCCGCTGCCCGAGATCGACGAATCGGCCAAGGTGTTCTCGGCCGCGCTCAAGGTGCTGTCGCCCCTGAGCCGCGAGTTGAACGACTACGCCAACTCCAAGGGCTACCTCGCCGACAACGGTGACAAGGCACGCCAGATGAACAAGGACTACCTGGCCGCGCTCACCACCGTTGCCGAGGCCGAAGCGGCCTTCGACAAGGGCCTGAGCGCCCGCGACCAGGCGCTCACCAAGGAAGCCTTCGAGAAGGCGCCCAAGGACACGGCCGCTTACTACCGCGCCGGCCTGATCTATCACGGCAAGTTGAACCACGCCGATGCCATGACGCTGTTCGCGGCGCCCAACGATCCGAAGGCGCTCGCCGCCTTCGAAGCCTCGCTGGCGTTGGTGGCCGACTCGGCTGCAGGCTGGAGCAAGAAGATGGCCGAGCAGTCGACCCAGAGCGGCAAGAGCTGCAGCGGCGGCATGCTGCAGATCAACGAGTTCATCGGCCAGTCGCGCTCGATGGTCAAGGACATCAAGGACGGCGTGTTCGCCCGCAAGGAAACCGGCGCGATGGCCAGGATGCCGGCGCACATGCGCAGCTCCAGCATCGTCAACTCGGCCAACCGCTACAACCAGAACTTCGCCAACATGATCGGGCAGTTCAACCATCCGCTCTGCTGAGGCGGTTCAAGCCGCGGTCAGGCCCCGATGTCGACAACGATGCGGCCGCGGGCCTTGCCCGATTCGACGGCCTCATGGGCGGACGTGGCCTCGCCCAGCGTGAAGCGGCGCGCGTCCATCAGCGGCACGAGCTGCCCGGCTTCGGCCAGCCGCGCCGCTGCTTCCAGGATCTCGCCGTGGTGTGCGCGGCCGCGGCCCAGGATCATCGGCATCAGCGTGAATACGCCCGAATAAGTGGCCGCACGGAACGACAGCGGTGCCAGCTTGTGCGTGCCCCAGCCAAGGCAACTGACGACGTGGCCGCCGTAGCGGCGGGCGGCGGCGAACGACGCGTCGAGCACAGCGCCGCCAACCGTGTCGTAGACCACGTCGAAGCCTTCGCCGGCAGTGTGCTGCGCGACATAGTCTTCCACCGATGTCGTCGTGAAATCGATCGGCGTCGCGCCGAAGCGCCGGATGGTTTCGGCCTGCTCCGGCGTGCCGGTCGCGAACACCTCGGCGCCCAGCGAACGCGCCAGCTGCACCGCCATGTGACCGACCCCGCCCGCGCCGCCGTGCACCAGCACCGTCTGCCCGGCTTGCGTCTTCGCTCGGTCCACGAGCCCTTCATATGCGGTGATGAACACCAGCGGCATCGCTGCCGCCTCGCGCATGCCAAGGTCGTGCGGCTTGAGCGCAATCAGGTCCGCATCGACGGCTGCGTATTCAGCCAGCGTGCCTTGCAGGCCGCCGATGCCGCCGGCCATGCCGTAGACCTCGTCGCCGCGCTTGAATCTGGTCACGCCCGGTCCGACCGCTTCGACCACACCGGCCAGGTCCATGCCCAGCACTGAGGGCAGCGGCTGCTGTGCGTGCGCGGCCTGCCCGGCGCGAATCTTGGTATCGAGCGGGTTCACGCCACTCGCGTGGATGCGCACCAGCACCTCGTTGCGGCCGGCCGCGGGACGCGTGAGTTCGGCATTGCGAAAGGGTTGGCCAGCGGCGTCGGGCACGGCGGCGTGCATGGTCGAGGGAGAGGCTGTCATTGGGAAATCCTTGGGTCGTGAATGAATGGATCGATTCTTCGATCAACACAACTGCAAGTAAATTGACAAAACTGCAGGCGTATCATTCATAAATGAATGACACCCCCATGGAATGGAGCGACGTCAGGGTTTTCCTGGCCATTGCCCGTACCGGCACGCTGATGGCCGCGGCCCGGCAGATCGGCCTGTCGCAGCCGACCATGGGCCGGCGGCTGAAGGCGCTGGAGGCCAGCCTCTCGCTCACGCTCTTCCAGCGCACGAGCGACGGCTTCGTGCTCACCGCCGAGGGCGAATCGGTGCTCGGCCACGCAGAGCGCATGGAAGAACAGGCGCTCGCCTTCCAGCGCGAACTCGAAGGCAGCGAGCAGCAGTTGGAGGGCTCGCTGCGCGTGTCGTCCTCGGACTGGTTCGGCGTGTACGTGCTCTCGCCGATGCTGGCGGGGTTCATTCGCCAGCACCCAGGCGTGAGCGTCGAACTGCTGACCGACACGCGGCTCCTGAACCTCGCGCGGCGCGAAGCCGACCTCGTCTTCCGCATCCAGCCCTTCGACGAGCCCTACATCCTCCAGCGCAAGCTGATGCACATGGACTACGCGGTGTTCGCGGCGGAAGGGCAAAAGGCACCAAAAGCTGGCGACGGCACCGGCACCGCACTCGTCACGCTCGACACCGCCTATCGCGATTTCCCCGATGTCGTCTGGCTGCGCCGCATGCTGCCCAACGCCCGCGTCGCCTTCGCAAGCAACAGCCGCGAAGTGCAGGCCCGGCTCTGCGCCGCCGGCACTGGCCTCGCGGTGCTGCCTGTCGCGCTGGGCGACCAGACGCCCGGCCTGCGGCGCATGGACCTCGGCGAAGCGCCGCCCGGGCGCGATGTCTGGCTCGGCTACCACCGCGACCTGCGGCGGCTGGCGCGGCTTCGAGCGCTCATCGACTGCACGATCGGCGCCCTGGCGTCGTGAAGCCGACACCCCCGTCGCCGATAATCCAGCCCATGAATCCCTTGCTTTCCAGGTTGCAGCCGTACCCCTTCGAGCGGCTGAAGCAACTGTTCGCGGGCGTCACGCCCGTTCCCGAATACGCCCCCATCAGCCTCGGCATCGGCGAACCCAAGCACGCCACGCCGGACTTCATCAAGGAAGCACTGAGCGCGAGCCTCGGCGCGCTGGCCGCCTACCCCGCCACCGCCGGCGACCTGAAACTGCGCACCGCCTTCACCGACTGGCTCCAGACCCGCTACAGCCTCGCGCTCGATCCGGCGACCCAGGTGCTGCCGGTCAACGGCTCGCGCGAGGCGCTGTTCTCGCTGGCGCAAACGGTGATCGATGCCACCGTTTCGCCGCAGCCGGTGGTGCTGTCGCCCAATCCGTTCTATCAAATCTACGAGGGCGCAGCCCTCCTCTCGGGCGCCGAGCCGTACTACGTGCCGAGCGTGCCATCGCGCAATTTCGCGGTCGACTGGGACAGCGTGCCCGACGACATCTGGGCCCGCACCCAGCTCGTGTTCGTCTGCTCCCCGGGCAACCCGACCGGCGCGGTGATGGCGCTGGACGAATGGCAGAAGCTCTTTGCGCTTTCCGACCGCCACGGCTTCGTGATCGCGGCCGACGAGTGCTACAGCGAGATCTACTTCCGCGACGAGCCCCCGCTCAGCGGCCTTGAAGCGTCGGTGAAGCTGGGCCGGCCCGACTTCAGGAACCTGATCGCCCTCACTTCCCTTTCGAAGCGCAGCAACGTGCCGGGCCTGCGCAGCGGCTTCGTGGCGGGCGACGCGGCCATCATCAAGAAGTTTCTGCTCTACCGCACCTACCACGGCAGCGCCATGAGCGGCACCGTGGCCGCCGCCAGCATCGCGGCCTGGGGCGACGAGGCGCATGTGGTCGAGAACCGCGCCAAGTACCGCGCCAAGTTCGCCGCCGTCACCCCGCTGCTCGAACCCGTGCTCGACGTGCGCCTGCCCGACGCCAGTTTCTACCTCTGGGCCGGCGTGCCCGAAGTGTGGGCTGGCGACGACGAAGCCTTCGCCCGCGCGCTCTACGCTCAATACAATGTCACGGTTCTGCCGGGGAGCTATCTGGCGCGAAACACGACGCATAGCGCCAACCCTGGCCGGGGCCGCATTCGCATGGCCCTGGTGGCCGAAACGGCCGAGTGCGTGGAAGCCGCCGGGCGCATCGTCCGCTTCGTGCAAGACGGCCGGCACTGACGCACCGCTTCCCAAGGCTCCTGGCCCCGATTTTTCACCCGAGACCCTCTCCATGACCCAGCAACTGCAACAAATCATCGACGCCGCGTGGGAAGACCGCGCCAACATCTCGTCCTCCGCCGCCTCCGCCGAAGTGCGCGACGCCGTCGAGCACGTGATCACCGAGCTCAACAACGGCAAGCTGCGCGTGGCCACGCGCGAAAGCGTCGGCAAGTGGACGGTGCACCAGTGGATCAAGAAGGCCGTGCTGCTGTCGTTCCGCCTGAAGGACAACGAACAGATCCAGGCCGGCTCGCTCGGCTTCTACGACAAGGTGCCGACGAAGTTCTCGCACCTGTCGGCCGGCGAGCTGAAGGAATCGGGCGTGCGCATCGTGCCGCCGGCCGTGGCCCGCCGCGGCAGCTACATCGCCAAGGGCGCGATCCTGATGCCCTCGTACGTGAACATCGGCGCCTACGTGGGCGAAGGCACCATGGTCGACACCTGGGCCACCGTGGGTTCGTGCGCGCAGATCGGCGCCAACGTGCACCTGTCGGGCGGCGTCGGCATCGGCGGCGTGCTCGAACCGCTGCAGGCCGGCCCGACCATCATCGAGGACAACTGCTTCATCGGCGCGCGCTCCGAAGTGGTCGAAGGCGTGGTGATCGAAGAAAACTCGGTGCTCGGCATGGGCGTGTACATCGGCCAGAGCACCCCGATCTTCAACCGCGACACCGGCGAGACCTCCTTCGGCCGCGTGCCCTCCGGCAGCGTCGTCATCAGCGGCAACCTGCCCAAGAAGACCAAGTCGGGCCAGGACTACAGCACCTACGCCGCGATCATCGTCAAGACGGTCGATGCGCAGACGCGCTCCAAGACCAGCCTGAACGACCTGCTGCGCGACTGAACGAGCCCCCTGCTTTTGTCCCGTTAGAAAACAACAGAACCGAGGAGAGAGACCGATGAACATGATGGAGCGAATTCTTCGTTTGATGGCCGAGCGCAAGGCCTCCGACATCTACCTCTCGGCTCACTCCCCGGTGATGATCCGCATCAACGGCATCTGCGTGCCGATCAATGCGCAGGTCCTGCCCGCGACGGCGCCGCTCGCGCTGCTGTCCGAGGTGGTGCCCGAGGCCCGCATCCAGGAGCTGGAGAACACGGGCGAACTGAACATGGCCGTCGCCCTGGAAGGCGCCGGCAACTACCGCATCAGCGCCATGCGCCAGCGCGGCACCTATGCGGTGGTGGTGCGGCACATCGCCTCGGTCATCCCGAGCTTTGCCGACCTGAACCTGCCCGACATCCTGAAGACGCTGATCATGGACAAGCGCGGGCTGATCCTGATGGTCGGCGCGACCGGCGCGGGCAAGACCACCACCCTGGCCTCGATGCTCGACTACCGCAACGAGAACGCCAGCGGCCACATCCTCACGGTGGAAGAGCCGATCGAGTTCACCTACACGAACAAGAAATCGCTTGTGAACCAGCGTGACGTGGGCAGCGACACCACCTCGCTGCACGTCGCGCTCAAGAACGCGCTGCGCCAGGCGCCCGACGTGATCCAGATCGGCGAAATCCGCGACCGCGAGACCATGACGGCCGCCATCGCCTACGCGCAGTCGGGCCACCTCTGCGTGGCCACGCTGCACGCCAACAACAGCTACCGCGCGCTGAACCGCATCCTGAGCTTCTTCCCGGTGGAAGTGCGCCCCACGCTGCTGGGCGACCTGGGCGGCGCGCTGCGCGCCATCGTGTCGCAGCGGCTCCTGCGCACGCCGGCCGGCGCGCGCGTGCCGGCGCTCGAAGTCATGCTGAACACCGCGCTCGTGGCCGACCTGATCGAAAAGGGCGACTTCTCCGCCGTGAAGGAGGCCATGCAGCAGTCGATGGCCGAAGGCTCGCAGACCTTCGAGGAAGACATCGCCCGCCTCATCATCGAGGAGCGCGTGACGCGCGAAGAGGGCCTGGCCCACTCCGACTCGCCCACCAACCTGCTGTGGCGCCTGCAAAACCGCGCGGCGCCCAAGCAGCAGGTCGACGACCGCCACCTGACCGACCAGGTCGACGAACCGACCTTTACCGACATCACGCTCGACGTGAAGTTCTGAACGAACCTTTTTCCCGATGTCCCGCACGCTCCAGCTCGCCGAACAACTCATCTCGCGCCCCTCGGTCACCCCTGACGACGCGGGCTGCCAACAGATCCTCGGCGAACGGCTGGCGCAACTGGGCTTCGCGCTCGAAACCATCGAGAGCGGGCCCGCCGACTTCCGCGTGACCAACCTCTGGGCGGTGCGCCGCCCGGCCAACGCCGCGGGCAGCAAGACGCTGGTGTTCGCCGGCCACACCGACGTGGTGCCCACCGGCCCGGTCGAGCAGTGGACCAGCCACCCGTTCACGCCCACGCACCGCGACGGCAAGTTGTACGGCCGCGGCGCCTGCGACATGAAGACCTCGGTGGCTGCGTTCGTCGTGTCCATCGAAGAATTCCTGCAGGCCACGCCCGACCCCAGGCTCACGCTGGCCCTGCTGCTCACGAGCGATGAAGAGGGCCCGGGCGTCGACGGCACCGTGGTCGTCTGCAACGCGCTGGCCGCGCGCGGCGAGGTCATCGACTACTGCATCGTCGGCGAGCCCACGGCCGTGGAGCGCTGCGGCGACATGATCAAGAACGGCCGCCGCGGCACCATGAGCGGCAAGCTCACGGTCAAGGGCGTGCAGGGCCACATCGCCTACCCGCACCTGGCGAAGAACCCGGTGCATGCGGTGGCGCCTGCGCTGGCTGATCTGGTGGCCATCAACACGGCCGGCGGCTGGGACGCGGGCAACGACTATTTCCAGCCGACCAGCTGGCAGATCAGCAATTTCCATTCGGGCACGGGCGCGAGCAACGTGATTCCGGGCAATGCGGTGATCGACTTCAACTTCCGCTTCTCGACCGAATCGACCCCCGAATCGCTGCAGCAGCGCGTGCATGCGGTGCTCGATGCGCACGGCGTGGACTACACGCTCGCCTGGACGGTCGGCGGCCTGCCCTTTTTGACCACGCCCGGCGAACTCGTCACCTCGGTGCAGGCGGCGATTGCCGACGAGACCGGCATCACCACCGAACTCTCGACCAGCGGCGGCACGAGCGATGCACGCTTCATCGCCAAGATCTGCAAGCAGGTGGTCGAGCTCGGCCCGGTCAATGCCAGCATCCACAAGATCGACGAGCACATCGACGTGGCCGAGATCGAGACGCTGAAGAACATCTACAAGCGCACGCTCGACAGGCTCGAAGCCTCGCTCGCTCGATGAGCACCGTCATCGAACTCATCGAAGCCGGCGCGAAGCGGCTGGAAGAAGCCGGCGTCGCCTTCGGGCACGGCACGGCCAACGCCTTCGACGAAGCCGCATGGCTGGTGCTGTGGCGCCTGAAGCTGCCCCTGGACGACATCGACACGGTCGCCGACACCGCCGTCTCGCCGGCCGATGCCGGCAAGGTCGCGGCGCTGCTCGACGAACGCATCGCCACGCGCAAGCCCGCCGCCTACCTCACGAAAGAAGCCTGGCTGCAAGGCGTGCCCTTCTACGTGGACGAACGTGCCATCGTGCCGCGCAGCTTCATTGCCGAATTGATCGCCGACGGCAGCATCGACTACTGGCTCGGCGAGCACACCAAGCACGTGCTCGACCTGTGCACCGGCAACGGCAGCCTGGCCGTGCTCGCGGCGCTGACGTACCCGGACGTGACCGTGGACGCCGCCGACCTCTCGGTCGAGGCGCTGGAGGTCGCGGCAATCAATGTCACCCGGCACGAACTCGATGCACGCGTGAAGCTGGTCGAATCCGATGGCCTGGCCAACCTGCCCGGCCCGTACGACCTGGTGCTCTGCAATCCGCCCTATGTGAACAGCGCCAGCATGGCCGCCCTGCCCGCCGAATACCGGGCCGAGCCCGAACTGGCGCTGGCCGGCGGCACTGACGGCATGGACTTCATCCGCAAGCTGTTCGCCGACGCGCCCGCGCGCATGAGCGAGCAGGCGGTGCTGGTGCTGGAAATCGGCAACGAGCGCGATTACTTCGAAGCGGCATTCCCGCAGCTCGAGGTGGTGTGGCTCGAAACCTCGGCGGGCGAGGACCAGGTCCTGCTCGTGACCCGGACCGCCCTCCTGGCCGGTGCCGGCGCGCGTTAGCTGCGCCCGCCAAGCCCCTTTTCGCCGATTTGTCGCAGCGTTGGCTGCGGTCCCCTTCATCGGGTGATGTCCCCCTTTGCCCCTTCGCGCCAGGACGCCCCGGGCCGGACGGGATAATCGCCCCTACGGTTCCTATTTCATGATTACTCTCAAAAACGTCATTCTTCGCCGCAGCGCCAAGAAACTGCTCGACGGCGCCACCGTCACCATCAACCCCGGTGAAAAGGTCGGCCTCGTCGGACGCAACGGCGCGGGCAAGTCGACGCTGTTCGCGCTCTTCAACGGCTCGCTGCACGAAGACGGCGGCGATTTCTACGTGCCCAAGCAATGGCGCATGGCCCAGGTGGCGCAGGACATGCCCGAAACCGAGGAGTCGGCCACCGACTTCGTGGTGGGCGGCGACACCCGCCTGGCCGAGTTGCGCGCCACGCTCGCGGCCATCGAGGCCGCCTACGCCGAGAACCCCGACGACGCCGACATCGGCATGGAACTGGCCCACGCCTACACCGACCTGGCCGATGCCGGCGAGCACGACGCCGTGCCGCGCGCACAGGCGCTGATCCTCGGCCTGGGCTTCAAGTCGCACGAGCTCGACGGCCCCGTCAACAGCTTCTCTGGCGGCTGGCGCATGCGCCTGCAGCTGGCCCGCGCGCTGATGTGCCCGAGCGACCTGCTCCTGCTCGACGAACCGACGAACCACCTGGACCTGGATGCCCTGGTGTGGCTCGAAGCCTGGCTGCAGAAATACGCCGGCACCATGATCGTCATCAGCCACGACCGCGAGTTCCTCGACGCCGTGACCGACGTCACCCTGCACATCGCCAATGCCCAGCTCACGCGCTACGGCGGCAACTACAGCAAGTTCGAGGACATGCGCGCGCTGCAGATGGAGCAGCAGCAGGTCGCGTTCTCCAAGCAGCAGGACAAGATCGCCCACCTGCAGAAGTTCATCGACCGCTTCAAGGCCAAGGCCAGCAAGGCCAAGCAGGCGCAGAGCCGGGTCAAGGCGCTGGAGCGCATGGAACGGGTCGCACCGCTGCTGGCCGAAGCCGACTTCACCTTCGAGTTCAAGGAGCCGGGCAACATTCCCAACCCGATGCTCTCGATCGCCAATGCGAGCTTCGGCTACGAGATCGAGGACGAAGCGCCCAAGACCATCCTGCGCGGGGTGAGCCGCTCGGTGCTGGCGGGCCAGCGCATCGGCATCCTGGGCGCCAACGGCCAGGGCAAGTCGACGCTGGTGAAGACCATCGCGCGCGAAATGGGCGCGCTGGCCGGCGAGGTCACCGAGGGCAAGGGCCTGAACATCGGCTATTTCGCGCAGCAGGAACTCGACGTGCTGCGCCCGCAGGACAACCCGCTGGAGCACATGGTGCGCATGGCCCGCGAACTGGGCAGCGCCGTCAAGGAAAGCACCGGCGAGCAGGCGCTGCGCGGGTTCCTCGGCAGCTTCAATTTCAGCGGCGACATGGTCAAGCAGCCCGTAGGCACCATGAGCGGTGGCGAAAAAGCCCGCCTCGTGCTCGCGATGATGGTCTGGCAGCGCCCCAACCTCTTGCTGCTGGACGAGCCCACCAACCACCTGGACCTGGCCACCCGCGAAGCCCTGGCCGTGGCGCTCAACGAGTTCGAAGGCACGCTGATGCTGGTGAGCCACGACCGTGCGCTGCTGCGCTCGGTGTGCGACGAGTTCTGGCTCGTGGGCCGTGGTGTCGTCGCCGACTTCGACGGCGACCTGGACGACTACCAGCGCTACCTGCTGGACGAAGCCAAGCGCCTGCGCGAAGAGGCCAAGATCGCGGTGCGCGAGGCGGAAAGCGCAGTGGCCGCGGCTGCGGCGGCAGCCACTGCCGCCAAGCCCAACGCGCAGGAGCGCCAGCAACGCAGCGACCAGGCCAAGCCGATCAAGCGCGAAATTGCCCAGATCGATGAACGCCTGGCCGCGGCCGGCGTCGAACGGGCTGCGCTGGAGGCCCGCCTCGGCGAGCCCCTCGCGCCGGCCGAAATCGCCGACGCAGGCAAGCGGCTGAAGGCCCTGAACGACGAAATCGCCAAGCTCGAAGAGCGCTGGCTGGCCCTCTCGGACCAGTTGGAGGCGCTGACAGCCTGAACGCACCGGCCTCAATGGCCTCACCAAGGAGACACGCCGCATGCCGTCCGCGATCGAACTGGCCCATGGTGACGAAAAGCTCATCGCGGCCATCCACCGCAGCCGGCGGCTGATCGGCCGCAAGGCCCTGATGGCGGCGGCCGCCAGCGCGATCCCGCTACCCGGCATCGACTGGGCCGCCGATGCGGCGCTGCTCTCGCGGCTGGTGCCCCAGATCAGCGCCGAATTCGGGCTCTCGGTCACCCAGGTCGAAAAGCTTGCGCCGCACCAGCGCGAGCGCATCCAGAAAGCCGCCACCACCGTCGGTGCGCTGCTGGTCGGCCGGCTCGTCACGCGCGACTTGCTGATCAAGCTGGCCAAGCATGCGGGTGTGCGCCTGACGGCCAAGCAGGCCACCAAGTACGTGCCCATCGCGGGGCAGATCGTCTCCGCGGCGCTCGGCTATGCGGCCCTGCGCGCCCTTGGGGAGCAGCACATCAAGGACTGTGTGCGGGTCAGCGCCACACTCGGTCTAGCGCCTCCCGCACAGCACGTGCCCGTTGGCGCCTAGCGCCGTCGAGCAGCACGCACGCGGTCCAGGCGGCCCCGGACAGGCCGAACGCGGCCATGCCGATCGCCGCGGGGGTGCCTGTCAGGACCCCGTAGAACAGCGCAGCCATGGACAGCAGCGCCAACAGCGCGCACAGTGCGCAGTCGAGCCCGAGGCCCGGCGACACAGGACGGCGCACCGCTCAGTCGTTGATGCGGGGCCAGTGGAACGCAGTCGGCGCCGGAGCCAGCTCGGTGGCTTGCAGCTTCACCTGATGTTCGTAGGCGATCAGCAGCGCCACGTAGTGGCGCGACATGACATCGCGCACCCGTCCGAGGCCGATCTTGCTGACCGTGGGTTGTGGGATCCCGGTGCGTTCCTGGATCTGCTTTTGCGTGAGGCCCATGGCCCGCAACGCCTGCACCAACTCGCGTGGCTTCATTGAAAACTCCCATTTTTATTTTTTCCATTCTATTTATAATATTCATTCAAGCTTAAATCTCCACCCATGGAGACTATTGCCAAACGTGCGAAGGCGGCACGCGAATACGCCAACATGACCCAGAAAGAAGCCGAAGCGGCTTCGGGCGTGAAACAGGCAAGCATCTCGAAGATCGAGCGCGGGGACACCACCCGCACCATGAGCCTGCTCGCCCTGGCGCGCGTCTACCGCGCCGATCCCAACTGGCTGGACACCGGCGACGGCCCAGCGCCGTGGGACCCCATCCAGATCCGCCGGGCGCAGCACCAGGCCAACGAGCCCGCGGCCATCTACCGTGTCGTGCGCGTGCCGCCGGAACTGCCGTACTTCGCCCCCGGAACGCCCGACACGGTGCCACTCATTTCCTGGTCGCAGGCCGCCAACTGGGACGTCGCGGGCAAGCACACGGCCGACCGCTGGATTCCCTGCATCGCGCACCACAGCCCCGACAAGACCTACGCGCTGCGGGTGGAAGGCGACAGCATGGTCGCGGCGAGCGGCGCGTTGAAGAGCTATCCCGAAGGCTCGATCATCTTTGTCGACACCAACCTCCGGATCCCCGCCGACGGCGAGCGCGTCATTGCCCTCGTCACGGAGAGCAACAAGCTCACGTTCAAGGAATTCAAGGAGCAGGACGGCCCGCGCTGGCTGCTACCGCTCAACCCGAAGCACGAGCCGATCCGCACCGCCTTCGTCGTGCTCGGCACCGTCATCGGCAAGTGGGAAGACGAAGACTGATCAGCGCAGGCGCGGCGGCGGCACGTGGGGCTCGAGCGCCCAATTCGCCATGGCCTTCTCCGCATCGCGAGCGCGACGCAGGTTGATCTTCTTCGCGGCGAGTTGCGCCGACACCTCGAGCTTCTTCAGATCGCGCTGCGCCAACTGCTCGTTGGGCGCAAAGCTGAAGCAGCAAAGCGTGCCGTAGATGCGGCCGTCGTCGAGCACGATGGGCGTGCTCAGGTGGGCGCCAATCGAAAAATCGGTGGGCGGCAGCTCGTCGAAATTCGGCAGCGCGCCCACGTTCTGCACGAGCCTCGGCAGCCGGCCATCGATCACGCGCTGGCAGAACGATTCCTCGAGCGGCGACGATTGCTCCGGCTCGATCACCCGCGCCTCGGGCTTCGTCTCGACGCGGCGGAATACGCGGCGGCCATCGCAGAACTCCGAGACAAAGACCACGTCCATCCGCAGGTGATCGAGCACCATGCGCAGAACCTCCGTCACCGAAGCGTCGATGAGATCGTCGGTGCCATCGGGCGTGGCCACCAGCAGTTCGGAAACGCGGACTTCGAGCGCGTCCGGCGCGTAGTCGGGATCGTAGAAAACCATGCGGCCAATTTTATTTTTCTGGCGCGCGATGGCGCAAGCGCTACGGCAAGGTCAGGTTGCTTTCAGTTTCGCCGCGCATAGTGAGGTCTCTCCCGTGGCCTGCATCCTCTCTGATCCTCCCTCCTCCAGCAGGTCACCTTCCAGCCCGCCTCGTGCGGGCTGTTTTTTTTGGCGCTGCCACAGGCAGAATGCCGCGCGAGGAGGATTCCCATGTTCGATTTTTTCTTTCGCGGCGACAAGGTCACCGAGTCCAAGTACGCACAGCGCCTCATCGCCCGCATTCGCGAGAGCGGGCCCGCCCTGAAGCTGGTCTACGACGAGAAGAGCCACATGCTCGCCGTCGGGTCCGCGCCGGTGCAGAAGATCTTTCTCGGGAACATGTTCAAGGACTACCTGCGCGCACCGCAGGAAGAGCGCGACGGCCTCCTCACGCGCCACGCGATCAGCTGCACCGCCGCCCCCACCATGCCCGGCGCGGAGGCCGACTACGACAAGGACGTCCGCCCGCATCTCGTGCCCATCGTGCGCAGCCGCGCCAATGCCTACGCGGTGCAGGCGCTCGACCTGGCGGAATATGTCGAGGGCGCGACCACGCAGTTGAAGCAGCCCCTCCTCGTCGGCCGCCAGCTCGGTGAAGACCGCGCGATCCACCTCGCGTTCGACACCGAACACATGATGTCCCAGGTGCCGGCCTCTTCCCTTGCGGAATGGGGCGTCGATTTCGAACGCGCGCTCTCCGATGCCATGGCCAACCTGCGCGCGGCCACGGTGCCCCGGTGGGAGCCGATGGAAGGCGGCTTCTTCCGCGGCAACTGGAACGACTCCTACGATTGCTCGCGCCTGCTGCTGCCGGAGGTGTTCGCTGCGCTGCCGCTCGACGGTCAACCCGTGGCGGTGGTGCCGGCACGGCAGGACATCTTCGTGGCCAGCGACCGCAACCCGCAGGCGCAGCTTGCGATGCTGCTGCACGCACGCGAGAGGCTCGACGTGAACAACCGCTGGTGCAGCGGCAGCCTGATCGTGCTCGAAGGCGACCATTGGAAACCCTACGATTCGCCCGACGCGGCAGTGCGCCAGGCTGAGGCCACGCTGTGCAACGTCATCCTGAGCGATGCCTATGGCGCGCAGAAACCGGTGCTCGAAAAAGCCCATGCCGCCCAAGGCAACGACATCTTCGTCGCGAGCTTCATGGCCTATCAACGGCAGGACGCGAGCATCTTCAGCATCTGCACCTACAGCGAAGGCATCGAAGCCCTGCTGCCGCGCACCGACCGCGTGGTCTTCCTGGAGACGAACCCCGACGGATCGGTGAAGGAGCCGATGCTGGCCGACTTGCCTTGGCAGACGGCCCATGCCATCGCGGGACACCTGATGGAGCCGGTCGATACCTATCCGCCGCGCTTTCGCGTCAGGTCCTTCCCCGACGCATCGGTGCGCGAGCAACTGCGCGCGGCCGCCGCACGGAACGCGTCGACCGCCTGACGCCCTTACTTGGGCAGCAGCACCGCGTCGACCACGTGGATCACGCCGTTCGACTGGTAGACGTTCGGGATCGTGACCGTGGCGGTGCCGCCCTTCTCGTCGGTGAGCGTGATCTTGCCGCCCTTGCTCTTGGCGATGAGCGTGCCGCCGGCGACCGTCTTCAGTTCGGCGGAACCCTTGCCGGCCTTGATCTCTTTCTTCAGCTCGGCCGCATCGAGCTTGCCCGACACCACGTGGTAGGTCAGCACGCCGGTCAGCGCATCCTTGCTCTCGGGCTTGAGGAGCGTATCGACTGTGCCGGCCGGCAGCTTCGCGAAGGCCGCATTGGTCGGTGCGAACACGGTGAACGGACCCGGGCCCTTGAGCGTGTCGACGAGGCCCGCAGCCTTGACGGCCGCCACCAGCGTGGTGTGGTCCTTGGAGTTGACGGCGTTGTCGATGATGTCCTTGGTCGGCAGCATCGGCGCGCCGCCGACCATGACGCTGGCCGCCATCGCCGAATAGGCGCCGGCTGAAAGTGCGACGGCGAGTGTGACGGCTGCGAGGCGATGAAGTTTGCTGTGCATGAAGGTGCTCCTGTTGTGTGACGGGCACGCCGCGAAATGCGCGACGGCTGTCTTCAATACGGCGCACTGCACCCAGCAGATTCGTTGATCGATAAAAAAGAAAACGGCGCGTGATCGCGCCGAAGCCGTCATCAGAACCGGAACGAGCCCAGCGTCCGCAAGTGCGCGCGCAAATCGGAGCGTGGCGTCTTCTTCGCATAGGCCAGCGCCAGGATGAGGCCCACGCCCGTCGCGGCCGCGCCGCCCAGCACCACCGGGCTCAAGAGAAAACTCGCGATTCGCGAACGCGGCCGTTCACCGCCATTCCCCTCGCCCGAAGCCGCCCGCTCCAGCGGGGTGATGGCCCGCAGGGCGCTCGGGTTCTCTTCTCCTTCGAGGATGCCCTGCGAAATCTCCAGCGGCGTCAATTCTTCTGCAATGGGGCCCGAAAGCCGGGTGTCGTTGGCGCTCATGGGAAAGCCTTTCCTCTCAGGTTGATCTTGCGATCGAGCCTCGCCTGAGCGCGGGCCGCGGCTGCTCAGCCAGCGGCGGACATTCGCGTAGGCCAAAGACGCACGCGCCCCAGGGGCCGATCTGGAGTCAGCGTGTCATGTCTTTGTCGCTCAGAAGGCCGGGATCACCGCGCCTTTGTACTTGTCCTGGATGAACTTGCGCACCTCCGGCGTGTGCAGTGCCGCCACCAGCTTGGCGACGGCCGGCGATGCTGCGTTGTCCTTGCGCGAGGCGATGAAGTTCGCATACGGCGACTTGCGGCCGTCCTCGATGAAGAGCGCGTCCTTGCTCGGGTCGAGCTTGGCTTCGAGTGCGTAGTTGGTGTTGATGAGCGCCAGGTCCACGTCGGGCAGCGCGCGCGGCAGCTGCGCCGATTCGAGCTCGCGGATCACCAGCTTCTTCGGGTTGGAGACGATGTCGCGCGCGGTCGACTTGATGTTGCTCGGGTCCTTGAGCTTGATGAGCCCTTCGCGCGCCAGCAGCGCCAGCGCCCGGCCCGAGTTCGACGGATCGCTCGGAATCGCGACGACAGCGCCCTCGCGCAGCTCGGAAGCCTTCTTGATCTTCTGCGAGTACGCGCCGAAGGGCTCGATGTGCACGTCGCTGCCCGGCACTTCCACGATGTCGGTCTTGCGGTCCTTGTTGAAGGACTCCAGGCACGGTCGATTCTGGAAGAAGTTCGCGTCCAGCTGCTTGTCGCTCACTGCGAGGTTCGGCTGCACATAGTCGTTGAACACCTTGACCTGCAGGTCGACGCCCTGCGCCTTCAGTTGCGGACGGATGAATTCGAGGATTTCGGCGTGCGGCACCGGGGAAGCTGCCACGCGCAGCACTTCTTGCGCGTGTGCGGCGGCGCCGAGGCCGGCGATCGAAAGCGTCATCACGGACAGTGCGCGTCGGATGGAAAGCAACATGGTTCTGGATTCCCTCAGGAGACAGGTTTTGTACGTTCGCCTTCGTCGGTACGAGAAGGCGCGGGGTCGCAGGTTAGCCGCGCCGCGCCGTTGAACAAACAACGGATCGGCGCTTGCATATCTGTTTTTCGCTGGTGCTCAGCCTCTCAGCCGGCTGCGTTTTCCTGCGGCTCGCCCAGCGACAGCATCAACCGGTTGGCCCAGTTGAAGAAGGCCGCGCCGTGGATCACGTCGGCAATCGCCAGGTCGTCCAGCCCCTGCGCGCGCAACAGCTCGATGTGCTCCGGCCCGAACGCCGAAGGTGTGGCCGACAGCGCGACCGAGGCCGCGACGATCGCATTCCAGCGCTCGCCCAGGTCGGCCTTGACGCCTTCGTCCAGCAGGCGCTGCACGTCGTCCGTGCGCTGCGAGAAATGCGAGGCGAAGCGCGCATGCACCGAGGCGCAGTAGATGCACCCGTTGTAGCGCGAGGCCGCAGCCGCCGAGAGCTCGCGCTCGGCGCGCGGCAGGCCGGCTTCGGGGTTGTAGAAGATGTCCTTGTCGGTGCGGGTGCGCGCACCCAGGATGTCGGGGTCGCGCGCCAGCAGGCGGAAGTACGGCGACTTGGCGCGCGATGCGTCGACCAGTCCGGCGAAATGCCGCTCGGTCAGCTCGGCGTCGGGCAGCGGCTCCAGCCAGGGCAGCCATTCGAGCTGCGCCTGCGTGAAGGCGGTCGGGTGCGTGTTGTGGGGATGGGTCAGCGTGGATTCGGTGGTCATGGTGTGCCTCGGATTCGATCAATCGACCAGGGTGACGGGACGTTGCGCCAGCGCCTTGAGGCCGACGACGACGCGGATCTGGAAGGCGAGGAACGCCACGAGCTGCGAGAGCGTCACGACCTCGGTGCTCGTCCATCCGGCATCGAGCAGCGCCTGCAGCGCGCCCGGGCTCGCGTCGCGCGGGTGAAAGACCAAGAGGTGCGCATGCACGAGTCCGGCCGAGAGCCGCTCGCCGAGCACCGGGCGCTGCGCGGCGCCCACTGCATACGACGGACCGGGCGCGTCCTCTGCGCTGAGCGAGCCGGCTGGATAGCGCCCGTACGGCCCTTCTGCGGCGCCCCGCTGCGTTTCGATGGCGATGGCCTCGGTCACCCCGGTGCGCGCGCCCTGCCCGGCCAGCGCGTCGGCGTAGAAGCGCGCCACATCGGGCTGCCCGTGCAGTGCAGCGACGAAGGCCGCGACGGCGAAGCGGTCCGCGATCTCGAAGTTGCCGAACACGGGCGGCGTCGGCGCGAACAGCGCCAGATAGCTCTGCTGCGCGTTCGTGCGCGCCTGCTCGCGCTGCGCGCGGATCCGGTCGAGGTGACTGCCCGGCGCGATGCCGGCCAGCCGGTCGATGACGTCGGGTGCGGAAGAAGAAACAGTGGCGTTCATATGGGTGAAATCCAACCTAGAGAAGTGCAAGCGATTGAAGGTCCGACACGCCCTAGCCGCGCGTCCAGCCCAGGGCCGGCGCAACCACGGTGGCGGTCAGTTCGATGGAGCGCAGGATCGCCTCGTGCGGCGGATCGACCGAGTGCACCTGGCACACCAGGTCAGTCACGCGCGCGAGCGTGCTGTCGGCGCGCAGCGAGGCGATCACCTCGCCGGGCGAGCCGACGTGCACGTCGTAGGCAGCGATCAGTTGTTCGAGCGAGGCATCCGGGCCCGCGCGGTCCGCGAGGCCTGCCTGACCCGAGGCAGCGAAGCGGGCTGCGGAGCGGCGCAGGCCGATGTCGGCGAGGCGCAGCGCTTCCTTGCGCGTATCCGCCACGAACACGCTGCGCGAACCCACGATGCGCGGCGCGCGACCTGGCGGCAACGCGGCCAGGTACGCATCGACGATCGGGTTCTGCAGGTCGGCGAGCGAGGCATCGGTCGCGTGCGCCGGACGCGGCTGCGTGCGCGAGAGCATCAGCCCGTCGCCGGCCTCCCCCGCGCGCGCGCCGCCGCTCACCGAGAACGTGGCCTGCCAGATGCGGTCGAGCAGCCCGGAACCCGCGGGGTACAGCGTGTCGCCACCCGCGAGCGGCTGGCCGGCCCATGCCGCGCGCACCGCGGCGAGCTGACGCGCGAAGATGGCCGAGCGGTCGTTGCCATCCAGCCCGAAGGCCGCGAACGATTCGGGCGTGCCGCCGGTGCCCACGCCCACCTCGAGGCGGCCGTTCGAGAGCAGGTCCAGCACGACCGCGTCCTCGGCCACGCGCACCGCGTTTTCCAGCGGCAGCGTGACGATGCCGGTGCCCAGGCGGATGCGCTTCGTGCGCGAGGCCACGTAGGCCAGGAAGACAAACGGCGACGGCAACCCGCCCTCGTGTTCGTGAAAGTGATGCTGCGCCACCCAGGCGGAATCGAAGCCGAAGGCTTCGGCATGGGCGATCTGCGCGGCGACGAGGCGATAGCGCTCGGCGGCCGTGGCGTCGTCGAGCAGGCGGCTGAAGAAGCCGAGGCGAAGGGGTTTCGGGGAATGGGAAAGGCCGGGCATCCGGATGCAGACAAGGTGGTCGAAGAGCCTTCGAGTCTTGCCTGCGGCTGGGCAGGAGGGAAATCCGGTTTTCGTGCTTGGTTATGCGGATTGCACGTATCTGCTGAGGCGTGGCAAGTTGCGCAGATGGAACGAAAAAAGCCCGCTGTCTGTTCGACAGCGGGCTTTTCGTATTCAGCAAGGTTCGGTGGTAGGACGTACTGGATTCGAACCAGTGACCAACGGATTAAAAGTCCGCTGCTCTACCAACTGAGCTAACGTCCCGGAACCATTTTTTGCTTCTTGCCGACGTTGAATCCGGCAAAGCCAAAGATTATAGCGTGGCGTTGCTCGCGATTTTGTCGAGAACCCAACCTGCTGCACATTGTCCGAAAGTGGCCGTGACGCTGACGACCGAGCCGTAGCCATGGCAATTGAGCGAACCGTCGCCTTCGATCGCGCAGGACGCATCGGGTGGCGCGACGCTTTCGCGGCTGAAGACGCAGGTCACGCCGATCTTCTTGCCTTCGCGTGGCGCACCATGGTCCTTGCGCAGGCGCTGGCGAAGCTGTGCGAGCAGCGGGTCATGCGTGACCAGCGAAAGATCGTCGATATCGACCTTGTGCGCCTGCCGCTTGCCACCCGCCGCTCCCACCGTGATGAACGCAGCGCGCGATGCGCGTGCCCACGCGGCCATGGTCAGCTTGGCCTTCACCTGGTCGCAGGCGTCGATGACGGCGGTGGCCGGGCCGTTCGCGGCCTGTGCCGCATCGAGCAGTGCGGTCCAGTTGCCGGGCTCCACGAACTCGTCGAGCGCGAGCACCTTGCAGTCGGGATTGATCTGCGCAATGCGGTCGCGCATGGCCTCGACCTTGGCCTGCCCCACGGTCGCCTCGAGTGCGTGGATCTGCCGGTTGATGTTCGACTCCGACACATGGTCCAGATCGACCAGCGTCAGCCGCCCCACCCCGCTGCGCGCCAGGGCCTCCACCGCCCACGAGCCCACGCCGCCGATGCCGGCGACCAGCACATGGGCGTTGCGGATGCGCGCGGCACCGGCCACGCCATAGAGCCGCTCGAGGCCGCCGAAGCGGCGCACAAAGTCAGGCGCCGCGGTGTCGGTGACGACATCCGCGGCGACGGGTGTCAACGCTGCAGGAAGGGTGGCGCTCAAGCGGAGGGCTCCGCCGGCACTAGCGCAGGCGCGAGAGACGCTCGCGGCCCGCCTGTGCAGCCTCGGACTGCGGATAGGCCTTGGCGAGGTCTTCCAGCGTGCGGCGTGCCGCGCGCGTGTCCTTCAGCTCGATCTGGCAGTTCGCGATCGACAGCACGGCCTCGGGGGCCTTGGCGTGATCGGGCGCGAGCGAGAGCATCGAGCGGAAGTTCGCGATGGCCTCGTTGTAGTTGCGCGTGGCGTACTGCGCATTGCCAAGCCAGAACAGCGCCGAGGCGTTGTAGCCGCTTTGCGGATAGCGCTTCACGAATTCGGCGAAGGCAGTCTGCGACTGCGCGAACTGGCCGGCACGGAAGATGCCGAGTGCAGCTTCGAAGTCGGCCTTCTCCTTGGGATCGGCATTGAACTCGCGGCCGTCGACGGTCACCTTGGACGGCTCGTTCTGCTTGAGCTTGTCGTCGATGGTGGTCTGGCGCGACTGCATTTCGCTCAGCGTGCGCGTAAGCTGCTCGTTCTGGCCGGTCATGCGCGCCAGGTCACCGCGCATCTGCTCGATCTGGTTCTGCAGGTCGAGCAGGCTGCGGCGCAACTGGCCGTTCTCATCGGTCAGCCGCTGGTCGGTTTGCTGACGCATCGCCTCGACGCGCTGGCGCAGGTCGAGGATGGCCTTGCGAGCCTCGTCATCCTCGAACAACGCGGCCTGCGATCCCATCGAGACGCAAAGCAGGGCGGCAGCCAGCGCCGCGCCCCGCAGCAAGGCGCGTGGCATCACCGGGTGTAGCGGATTTCAGCGCGGCGGTTCTGTGCCCACGCCTCTTCACCGCCACCCTGGACGGCCGGCTTTTCCTTGCCGAAGCTCACGGCTTCGATCTGGCTGTCGTTCACGCCCAGCAGGGTCAGTGCACGACGAACGGCTTCGGCGCGCTTCTGGCCGAGGGCCAGGTTGTACTCACGGCCACCGCGCTCATCGGTATGACCTTCGATCGAGATGCGACGCTGCGGAGCGCTCTTCAGGAAGCGGGCGTGGCCGTCGATGATCGACTGGAACTCGGGCTTGACCGTGTAGCTGTCGTAGTCGAAGTACACGATGCGTGCCACACCGACCGGGCCTTGTGCCGTGGCCGCGCTCTGGTCGGCGTTGACCGGCGTCACCGTGCTGGCGCCGCCGCCCGGCTGGGCCGTGGTACCGCGGCCGTCGGTGACGGGCGTTTCGTTGAGCTTCGTGCCCGACGAACAGCCAGCGATGAGAGCCACGATGGCCAGCGAATAAATTGTGCGTTTCAACATTACGAACTCCTCAAATAAACCTAATCATTGCTTTTGAAACGGACCCCAGTCCGGTTCCCTGATGTCTCCCGCCTGTCCCGCCAGTCGTGCCTTTATTTTTCCGTCGAGCGTGGTCGTCATGAGGGCTTCGCGGCCTTGCAGGTGCGTGGCGTAGACGATCAGCTTGCTATTGGGGGCAAAACTCGGACTCTCGTCGGCGTTGGTGTCCGTGATGGACGCCACATTGCCAGTCGCCAATTCCATTACCTGGAGTTTGAAGGCGCCGCCGATGCGCGAGATGTAGGCCAACCACCGGCCATCGCCGCTGACGGACGGAGAAATGTTGTAGGTGCCGCTGAAGGTGACGCGGGTCGGATTGCCGCCGCTGGCACTCATCTTGTAGATCTGGGGAGCGCCGCCGCGATCGCTCACGAAGTAGATCGTGCCGCCGTCTGCCGAATACACCGGCTCGGTGTCGATGCTCGCGCTCTGGGTCAGCCGGCGCGGTTCACCGCCGCTGGCCGGGATCGTGTAGAGCTGCGAGCCGCCGTCGCGGCTGAGCGTGACGGCCAGCGAATTGCCGTCCGGTGCCCAGGCCGGGGCGCTGTTCGAACCCTTGAAGTTCGCCAGCAGGCGGCGCTGTCCGCTGGCCACGTTGTGCACGTAGACCACGGGCTTGCGCGATTCGAAGGACACGTACGCCAGTTGCTGGCCGTTGGACGACCAGCAGGGAGAGATGATCGGCTCGGGGCTGGCGAGCGCAGCCTGGGCGTTCTCGCCGTCGGCATCGGCCACCCACAGCGAGTAGCGGCTGCCGCCCTTGGTGACGTAGGCGATGCGGGTCGAGAAGATGCCCTTCTCGCCGGTCAGCTTTTCATAGACGAAGTCGGCGATGCGGTGCGAGGCCAGGCGCAGGTCGCCCTGCGGCACGGTGTAGCTCTGGCCACCGAGATCCTGCCCCTTGACCACGTCCCACAGGCGGAACTTCACGTCGAAGCGGCCATCGGCGAGCCGCGTGACGCTGCCCACCACCAGCGAGTCGGCGGTGCGCTGGCGCCACAGCGACAGGTCGGGGCGCGAAGCCTCGTCCAGCGCCTGGCCCGAGGCATCGACGCCGCGGAACTGGCCACTGCGTTCCAGGTCGGCCTGGACGATGTCAGAGATCTTCTGGGGCGATGAATCCTGGCCCTTGAACGGCACCAGCGCGATTGGCAATTGCGTCAGCCCGACGCCCGACACTTCGACCCGAAACTGGGCCAGTGCAGGAAGCATGGGGGTGGCAGCAAGGGCCGCAATGAGCGTGCGGCGTGCAAATAGCGATGAAGAAGGAGTTGGAATAGGAGTTGTCAACGGCTTGTTCATGCGGTTCGGAGAGGTTTTCGGACGAAAAGTTTCTGTCCGACGCAAGGGGCCACATGTTACACACTGGCCCGGTGTCCCCGTCACAAAACGTTTATCCAGCGGCGCGGTCCTACACGACTCCTGCGAAGAGCCAGCCTCGGGGCGACCCGTAGAATCCGCCGCCATGCAAGCATCCCCTGGCAGCGAGACCGCGCGCCCTCCCCTGATGCGCCGTCTGGCGCGCCTGATGACCTGGTTCGGCAGCTCGCGCAAATGGTGGGCCGTGGGCCTCTGCGGGGCCATGCTGGCGGCGATCACCGAGCCGCTGATGGCGGCCCTTCTGAAGCCGCTGCTCGACCGGGGCTTCACCCGCGGCGAGATGCCGCTGTGGTTCGTGCCTGCCGCCGTGCTGATGCTGTTCGCCGTGCGCGGCATCGCGCAATTCATCTCTCAATACGCGCTCTCGCGCATCGCCAACGAAGGCATGCAGAAGCTGCGCCGGGTGCTGTTCGAGCGCCTGCTCGGCGCCGAGCTCGCCTTGTTCACGCGCCAGTCGGCGAGTGCCCTGTCAAACACGGTGGTGTACGAAGTGCAGACCGGCGCGATGCTGCTGGTGCAGGCGCTGCTCGGGCTTTCACGCGACGGCTTCACGCTGATTGCGCTGCTGGGCTACCTGGTCTATCTGAACTGGAAGCTGACGCTGATCGTCGCCTTCCTCGTGCCGAGCATCTCGTGGATCATGAAGGTGTTCTCCAAGCGCCTCTACAAGCTCACGCAGCAAGGCCAGCAGGCGACCGACGAGCTGGCCTACGTGGTCGAGGAAAACGTGCTCGCCCACCGCGTGGTGCGCCTGCACGGCGCCGAGCAGGCCCAGGAGCGCCGCTTCGAGCAACTGAGCCAGCGCCTCAATCGCCTGGCCGTGAAATCGACCATCGCCCAGGCCGCCACCACGCCACTCACGCAGATGATGGCCTCGCTCGCGCTGTCGATCGTGGTGATGATCGCCCTCTGGCAAAGCGGCAAGCAGGGCTTCACCGTGGGCGGATTCGTCGCCTACATCACGGCGATGCTGATGCTGATCGCGCCGATCCGGCGCCTGGCCGAAGTCGCCGGCCCGATCACGCGCGGGCTTGCCGCACTCGAACGCGGCCTGATCCTGGTCGACGAGGTCGCGCCCGAATCGCAGGGCAGCTTCGAGCTCGCGCACGCCGATGGCCACATCGAGTTGCGCAATGTGCAGGTCAGCTACCGCGGCGACGACGAGCAGCGCGCGCTCGACGGGGTGAGCCTCACCATCGAGCCCGGCCAGGTCGTGGCCTTCGTCGGGCCTTCGGGTTCGGGCAAGACCACGCTGGTCAACCTGCTGCCGCGCTTCGTGCAGCCCAGCGGCGGGCAGGTGCTGCTCGATGGGCACGACACCAGCGAGTGGCAATTGAAGAGCCTGCGCGCGCAGTTCGCGATGGTGAGCCAGGACGTGGTCATGCTCAACGACACGCTGGCAGCCAACGTGGCGCTGGGTTCGGAGATCGACCGCGAGCGTGTCAACGAATGCCTGGTGGCCGCCAACCTGAGCGCCCACGTCGAGAACCTGCCGCAAGGCATGGACACGGTGCTGGGCCATAACGCCACGCAGCTCTCGGGCGGACAGCGCCAGCGCCTCGCCATTGCGCGTGCGCTCTACAAGAACGCGCCCGTGCTGCTGCTCGACGAAGCCACCTCGGCGCTCGACACCGAATCGGAACGGCTGGTGCAGGACGCCCTGCAGCGCCTGATGCAGAACCGCACCACGTTGATCGTTGCTCACCGCCTCTCGACCATCCAGCATGCCGACCGCATCATCGTGATGGAGCAAGGCCGCATTGCAGAGCAAGGCAGCCACGCGCAGCTGATGGCACTGGACGGGCTCTATGCCCGCCTGCAGACGCTGGCAGTGCGCAGCGCGACGCCGGGGCAAGACCCGACGCTCTGAGTCGCTCTCAGAGCAGCACGATGTCGTACTGGCCCTGCCCGATGGCGGGCTCGGACTGCAGCGAAATCGGCTTGCCGATGAAGTCGCTCAATCCCGCCAGGTGCTGGCTTTCCTCGTCGAGGAAGAGCTCGATCACCTGCGGCGACGACACGATCCGGAACTCGCGCGGCGTGAACTGCCGGGCTTCTCGCAGGATCTCGCGCATCACGTCGTAGGCCACGCTGCGCGCGGTCTTCACGATGCCCTGCCCGCCGCAGGCCGCGCACGGTTCGCACAGCATGTGGGCCAGCGATTCGCGCGTGCGCTTGCGCGTCATCTCGACCAGCCCGAGCTGCGAGAAGCCGCCGGCCGTGGTCTTGACCCGGTCCCGCGCCAGCTGCTTGCGAAACTCCGCCAGCACCTGCTCGCGGTGGTCGTCGCGCCCCATGTCGATGAAGTCGACGATGATGATCCCGCCCAGGTTGCGCAGCCGCAGCTGCCGCGCAATCGCCTGCGCCGCCTCGAGATTCGTCTTGAAGATCGTGTCGTCGAAATTGCGCGCACCGACGAAGCCGCCGGTGTTCACGTCCACCGTGGTCAGCGCCTCGGTCTGGTCGACCACGAGGTAGCCGCCCGACTTGAGCTCGACGCGCCGGCCCAGTGCCTTGGCAATTTCCTCGTCCACCGAATACAGGTCGAAGATCGGCCGCTCGCCCTTGTAGTGCTGCAGCTTGCCCGCCGCCTGCGGCATGAATTCGAGACCGAACTTCAGCAGCACCTCGAACTGCTCGCGCGAGTCGATGCGGATGGTCTGCGTGTCTTCACTGGTCATGTCGCGCAGCACGCGCTGCAGCAGGCTCAGGTCCTGGTGCAGCAGCGACATCGCGGGCAGCTTGCTCGACGCGTCGCGGATGCGCGACCAGGTCTTGCGCAGGTAGCCGATGTCTTCGGCCAGCTCGGCGTCGGACGAATCCTCGCCGTTGGTGCGCAGGATGAAGCCGCCGGTATTGGCCGGCACCACGCCGCCACTGTCGGCAGCCGCGGCCGCTTCGATCAGCGTCAGCATGCGCGTGCGCAGCGACTCGCGCTGCTCCGAAGGAATCTTCTGCGACACGCCGATGTGGTTGTCCTGCGGCAGGAACACCAGCAGCCGTCCGGCGATGCTGATCTGCGTCGACAGCCGTGCACCCTTGGTGCCGATCGGGTCCTTGATCACCTGCACCAGCAGCGACTGTCCTTCGAACACCTGCTTTTCGATCGGCACCATCGGGCCGCCGTTGCGGTGGTCGCGCTCGGGTGTCGGCGCGCTGGGCCGCGAGCCCGGCGTGAACGGCGCGACGATGTCGGCCACGTGCAGGAAGGCCGTGCGCTCCAGGCCGATGTCGATGAAGGCCGACTGCATGCCCGGCAGCACGCGCGAGACCTTGCCCAGGTAGATGTTGCCGACCAGCCCGCGCTCCAGCGTGCGTTCGACGTGCAGTTCTTGCACCGCGCCGTGCTCGACCAGCGCCACACGGGTCTCTTGCGGGGACCAGTTGATCAGGATGTCTTGCATGGAATTCTTAAGTATTGAAACCAGCGCTGCGAAGCAATTGCGCGGTCTCGAACATCGGGAGTCCCATGATGCCCGAATAGGACCCGCTGATGTGCTCGATGAAGGCGGCGGCCGCGCCCTGAATCGCATAGGCCCCGGCCTTGCCGAGCGGCTCGCCGCTGGCGGCATAGCCGGCGATCTGCTTCTTCGTGATGGTGGCGAAGCGCACGCGCGACACACTGAGTGCCGCATGGCGGCGACGGCCGTGCTGCAGCGCCACTGCGGTCAGCACGCGGTGGGTGCTGCCGGACAGGAGCGCGAGCATGCGCTCGGCGTCGCGCGCGTCTTCGGGTTTGCCGAGGATGGTGCGGCCGAGTGCGACCGTGGTGTCGGCGCAGAGCACGGGCGCGTCGGCCAGGCCGAGGCGCTTGCGTCGTGCGACAGCGGCATCGAGCTTGAGGGCTGTCACGCGTTGCACATACGCCGTCGGCGACTCGTTGGGCCACACGACTTCGAGCGACTCGGCGTCTTCGTCGGGAGTGGCCAGCAGCAGCTCATGGCGAACGCCGAGTTGGCCGAGCAGTTGGGCGCGGCGTGGGCTTTGCGACGCGAGGTAGATGAAGTCGGGCAAGTTCAAGGCTCCGTGAAGTTCCAGACCAGTCCATGCGGCAGACGCGCAGGTCCGAACAGAAAGTGAAGAACGCGCCGGCGGACGGGAGTCCGGGCGCGAGAAGAAGCGTGCAGCAGCAACGGACGCATGGCGAGGGCATCGCCGCGTGCGGCGGCACAGGTCACTTCACCGTGAAGATCGCGCAGGGCTCGTGCTTCTGCGTCGCCAAGCCGGCCCACACGGTGGCTGCCTGGCACCACGCGCAGCGGCCCTGCATCGACACCGCAGTCGTCCAGATGCACACGCACAGCGAGCAATGATTCCAGCACTTCGACCGGCGGCCGAACGTAGCGCTCGCCTTCCTTGATGGAAACCGGCAGCGCCGCGTCGGGCGGGCTCGCCGACGCAGGAATCGATGTGTCCTGGTGCAGTGCGACCAGCCAGTTCCTGTCGGCGGTCTTGTCGAACAGGGTGCACTGCACGGCCACCGATGCGGCGTCCAGCAGGCCGGCTTCGACGAGCCGGGCCTTGAGCAGCGCCGCCATGTCACGGCATTGCGGCTGCGTCAGCAGGCTCCTGCTTCCGACCGCGCCCTGTAGCCACGGCTCGAGCGACCCTGCAACCTCCTCCAGATACCTGGTCTGCAGCAACGCGGGCAGAAGCGCGTAGCCCGCCTCTTCGAGCAAGGCGACCGGCCCGGTCATTCCCGGTGGTATGGATGGCCTGCGTTGACCGACCACGCCCGGTACAGCTGCTCGACCAGCAGCACCCGCGCCATCGCATGCGGCAGGGTCAGGTCCGAGAGGCGGATGCGTTCATGCGCCGCGGCCTTGAAGGCAGGGTCGAGGCCGTCGGGTCCGCCGATGACGAGGGCCACGTCGTCGCCCTCGCCTTGCCAGGCCTGCAAGCGCGCCGCGAGCGCCTTGGTGGTGAGTGCGGTGCCGCGCTCATCGAGCGCCACGATGCGCATGCCGCGAGCGATGGCACCCTCGATGCGTTCGCGTTCGGCGGCGTAGAGCATCTCCAATGACTTGGAGCCGCGGGGTTCGGTCTTGACGGCGCGCAACTCGAGCTTGAGCTCGGGCGGGAAGCGCTTGGCGTAGTCGTCCCAGGCAGTCTGCGCCCAGTCGGGCATGCGCTGCCCGACGGCGACCACCAGCAGCTTCATGCGCGGCGGGCTGGCGCCTTCTTGGCAGGCGCCTTCTTTGCCGCTGGCTTCTTTGCGGCGGGCTTGCCGATGACCTTGACCGGCGTGCGCGCGGTGGTCGAGGTCTTCTTGGCGGGTGCCTTCTTCGCAGCCGTTTTTCTTGCGGGCGAGCGACGGGCCTTCTCTTCCCTGGCTTCCTGCTCGGCGGCCTTGACCGCGGTCTTGGCAGCGCTTGCGCGGCGCAGCGACGGCTCCTTGGCGGCGGGCTTTTTCTTCTTCTCGCCCGCGTCTTCCGTGCTCGACGAGGTGCTGGCGGCAGGCTTGGCGCCGCCGAGCTTGGCGCGCACCGGCTTGTCGCCCCAGATCTCTTCGAGGTGGTAGTACTGGCGGATGGCGGGCTGCATGATGTGCGCCACGGCCGCGCCGCAGTCCACGATGATCCACTCGCCGTTGTCCTCGCCCTCGATGCGCGGCTTGCCGAAGCCGGCTTCGCGCACCGCGTCGCGCACGCTGGCGGCGAGCGCCTTGGTCTGGCGGTTCGAGGTGCCCGACGCGACGATCACGCGCTCGAACAGCGGCGATAGATGCTCTGTGTCGAATACCTGGATGTCCTGCGCCTTGACGTCTTCGAGACCATCGATGATGGCTCGCTGGAGTTTCTGGGTGTCTTTCTTGGCGGCGGCTTCAGTGGTCATCAGGCAGAGCGGTAGAGGTGGTGTTGGTCAATATAGCGTGCAACCGTGGGCGGAACCAGCGAGGAAATGTCCACGCCCAGTGCAGCGCGCCGCCGAATCTCGGTGGCGCTGGTGTCCATGGCAGGCAGTTCTAGCGCCTCGAAACGCGCGCCAGCCGGGAGGTTGGGCAGCATGTTCGGATCAAAACGGGCAATGCCGCCCGTCGATAGTGCGCGATACGCTACAGAAACGATAGCAATGCCGAGTATAGCCTGCCAGCCGTGCCAGCTCGGCAACGCGCTCGCCTGGTCGGCGCCCATGATCAGAACCAGTTGGGCGCCAGGCTGCTCTTTCTGCAGTTCGTGCAGGGTGTCCAGTGTGTAGGTCGGGCCGTCGCGCAACACTTCGCGGCTGTCGATGACGACCTTGCCCTTCAAGTCGCCGAAGGCCAATCGCGTCATCGCGAGGCGGTCTTCCTTCGACGTGAGCGTGCGGCTCTTGTGCCAAGCCTGCCCCGTCGGAATGACATGAAGCTCGGCCAGGTCGAGTTGCGCCAGCGCGGCTTCGGCCAGTGCGACATGGGCGTTGTGCGGCGGATCGAAAGCGCCGCCGAAAACGCCGATGCGCGGGGCCTTGCCGGAAGAATTCACAACCAGTCGCGCCGCGGGAGGAAGTCGCTGTACAGCGCGGCTTCGGGGCTGCCGGGTTCGGGCTGCTGGCGGTAGGCCCAGCTTGCGAGCGGTGGCATCGACAGCAGGATCGATTCGGTGCGTCCGCCCGACTGCAGTCCGAAATGCGTGCCGCGGTCCCACACGAGATTGAACTCGACGTAGCGGCCGCGCCGGTACAGCTGGAATTCACGCTCGCGTTCGTCGTAGTGCGTGTGGCGGCGGCGCTCGACCAGCGGCAGGTAGGCCGGCAAGAAGGCATCGCCGACCGAGCGGATCAGCGAGAAGCCGTTTTCGAAACCGCCCTCGGCGAAATCGTCGAAGAAGATGCCGCCGATGCCGCGCTGCTCGTTGCGGTGCTTGAGGAAGAAATACTCGTCGCACCAGGTCTTGAAGCGCGGGTACTTGTCGTCGCCGAAGGGCGCGAGCGCATCGCGGCACACAGTGTGGAAGTGCACCGCGTCTTCCTCGAAGCCGTAGCACGGCGTCAAGTCCATGCCGCCGCCGAACCAGCAGACCGGCTCGCCGCCCTCGGGCAGCGCGGCCAGCATGCGCACGTTCATGTGGACGATCGGCACGTACGGATTGCGCGGATGGAACACCAGCGACACGCCCATCGCCTCGAACGGCGCACCTGCGAGTTCAGGCCGGTTCTGCGTGGCCGAAGGCGGCAGCTTGGGCCCGCGCACCTGCGAGAAGCCGCAGCCTGCGCGCTCGAACAGCGCTCCGCCTTCGAGGATGCAGGTCAGGCCATTGCCCTGCAACTGCTCGCCCGGCGCCTTGTGCCAGGCATCGTGCAGGCAGGTGCCACCGTCGGCCTTCTCGACCGCCGCGATGATCGACTGCTGCAGTCCGCGCAGGTGGCTGCCGACTGCCGCGGGGTTCGTCTGCTGCATCAGGCTTGGGGGGCGTTGCGCGCATGCACTGCGCGGAATCCGATGTCCTTGCGGTATTGCGCGCCGTCGAACCGCACGCGCGCTGCGACCTCGTAGGCGCGCTGCTGCGCGAGCTTCACGCTGTCGGCCAGCACGGTCACGCAGAGCACGCGGCCGCCGCTGGTCTTGAGTTCGCCGTCCTGCATGGTCGTTCCGGCATGGAACACCACGGCGTCTGGCGCCTCGGCGGGAATACCGGTGATGCGGTCGCCCTTGCGCGGCGAGAGCGGATAACCGTGCGCCGCCATCACCACGCCGAGCGCGACACGCCGGTCCCATTGCAGCTCGACCTGGTCGAGCGTGCCGTCGGTGGCGTGCCAGAACACTTCGAACAGGTCGGACTTCAGCCGCATCATGATCGGCTGCGTCTCGGGGTCGCCCATGCGGCAATTGAATTCGAGCGTCTTCGGATGGCCGGAGGCGTCGATCATCAGGCCGGCATAAAGGAAGCCGGTGTAAGGGATGCCGTCCTTTTCCATGCCGCGGATGGTCGGCAGGATGATCTCGCGCATCGCGCGTGCATGCACCTCGGCCGTGACCACGGGTGCTGGCGAATACGCGCCCATGCCACCGGTGTTGGGACCTTCGTCGCCGTCGAGCAGGCGCTTGTGGTCCTGGCTGGTGGCGAGCGCGGTGACGTTCTTGCCGTCGCACAGCACGATGAAACTGGCTTCTTCGCCCTGCAGGAATTCCTCGATGACCACGCGCGCGCCGCCGTCGTTGTGCGACACGCCGAACTTGTTGTCGACCAGCATGAAGTCGACGGCCTCATGCGCTTCTTCGGCCGTCATGGCAACGACCACGCCCTTGCCGGCCGCCAGGCCATCGGCCTTGACAACGATCGGCGCGCCCTTGGCGTCGATGTAGGCATGCGCTGCAGCGGCGTCAGTGAAGGCTTCGTATTCGGCCGTCGGGATCTTGTGGCGCTTCATGAACGCCTTGGAGAACGCCTTGGAGCTCTCCAGCTGCGCAGCCGCCTGCGTCGGGCCGAAGATGCGCAGCCCATGCGCGCGAAATTCATCGACCACGCCCGCAGCGAGCGGCGCCTCGGGGCCGACCACGGTCAGCGAGATCTTTTCCTTGGTGGCCCACTCGCGCAGTGCGGCGGGCTCGGTGATGTCGATGCAGTCGTAGCGCTCGTCGCTCACGGTGCCGCCGTTGCCCGGCGCCACGTAGACGCGGCTCACGCGGCTGGCCTGCGCCAGGCGCCATGCCAAGGCGTGTTCACGGCCCCCTCCCCCAATAACCAGTACCTTCATTCGTGGGCCTTCTTCATTTGCTGCGGATCAATGTTCATTCGTTCGCTCATTCGGAGAGCGAGGCGTTGTGATAGACGGCCTGCACGTCGTCCAGGTCTTCCAGCACGTCGAGCAGCTTCTGCATCTTGGCAGCGTCTTCGCCCGCGACCTCGATCGGGTTCTCGGCGCGCATGGTGACTTCGGCGGCGTCGGGTGCGAGGCCGGCCGCTTCGAGCGCGTTTTTCACGGCTTCGAAGTCGCCGACGGCGGTGATCACTTCGATGGCGCCGTCGTCGTCGGTGACCACGTCTTCGGCACCCGCCTCGAGCGCCACTTCCATCACCTTGTCTTCATTGGTGCCGGGGGCGAAGATGATCTGGCCGCAGTGCTTGAACTGGAAGGCCACAGAGCCTTCGGTGCCCATGTTCCCGCCGTGCTTGGAGAAGGCGTGGCGCACTTCGGCCACGGTGCGCACGCGGTTGTCGGTCATGGTGTCGACGATGATCGCCGCGCCGCCGATGCCGTACCCCTCGTAACGAATTTCCTCGTAGTTGACGCCTTCGAGGTTGCCGGTGGCCTTGTCGATGTTGCGCTTGACCGTGTCGATCGGCAGGTTGACCGCCTTGGCCTTTTCGACCGCCAGCCGCAGCCGCGGATTAGCGCTCAGGTCGCCGCCACCGGCGCGGGCGGCCACGGTGATTTCACGGATGGCGCGGGTCCAGAGCTTGCCGCGCTTCTCGTCCTGGCGGCCCTTCCGGTGCTGAATGTTCGCCCATTTGCTGTGTCCGGCCATGGCTTTCTATCTCGCTGTCTTGTGTTTTCAAAGCAAGCTCCGAGTTTACTGTCCGGCGCACACAACGCCCGCCGGCGCCCGGGAATTCGGGCCGGGGCTTTTGGCGATAATCTTTCGATGACGCCATCGCCTACCGTCGGAACCGGGAATCCCGACACCCTCGCGCCCCACGCGCCCCTTCCGCTGTATTACAACAATGAGGTAGAGCACCAGGCGTTCCTTCGCCGTATCTTCGACAGCACCGCGGCGGACTACGACCGCATCGAGGCGGTTCTGGCCTTCGGCACTGGCCCCTCGTACCGTCGCGCTGCACTGCAGCAAGCCGGCCTTGCCGCAGGCGCGGAGGTGCTCGACGTGGGCATCGGCACCGGCCTCGTGGCGCGCGAAGCGCTCAAGATCATCGGCCCCACCGGAAAACTCACCGGCGTCGACCCGAGCGCCGGCATGATGGAACAGGTCAAGCTGCCCGGCGTCGAACTGCTGACGGGCGTGGCCGAAGCGCTTCCCCGTCCCGACGCCAGCTGCGACTTCGTGAGCATGGGCTACGCCATGCGCCACATCAGCGACGTGGCCGCCGCCTTCAGCGAATTCCATCGCGTGCTGCGGCCGGGCGGGCGCGTGATCGTCCTCGAAATCACCAAGCCCGAGGGCCGCATCGCGACGGCGCTGCTCAAGGGCTACATGCGCGCCGTGGTGCCGCTGATCGCCCGCATGGTCGGGCGCCAGCGCAACACCTCCGAGCTGTGGCGCTACTACTGGGACACCATCGAGGCCTGCATTCCGCCCGAGCGGGTGATGCAGGCGCTGGGCGATGCGGGCTTCACCGAAGTCCGCCGCTATCCGAGCCTGGGTGTCTTCTCTTCCTACACCGCCCGCAAACCAGAACGGGCCGCTGAGGCCGCTTGACAGTGCGAGTTCAGGACGACATCTCTTCTTCCCATCTGCGCGTCGAGCGCCTATCGCTGGCGGACAGCCTGGCGCTGGCCACCGACGGCAAGGCGCCCTTCGCCGCCCTCGGCTACGGCACGCCACACAGCGTGGCATGGATGCCGACCGTCAATGCGCGCGTGCTGTCGTCGCACGGCGCCATGGCTGACGTGTGGCAGGTGACGGGCACGCACATCGAGTCGGGCACCACCGGCATCGCGCGCTGGCGCACCGACGGGCACTGGCTGCTCGGCGCCATCGACCTCGACGAAGCCACCGAGAAGCAGGGCTTGGCCGAACTCGCGCACCGCGCCTACCGCGATCTCTTCAAGACGCTCGAGCAGGCCGGAATGCCCCACCTGCAGCGCATCTGGAACTACCTGCCGCAGATCAACGCCGACGGCGGCGGGCTCGAGCGCTACCGCCAGTTCAACCTCGGCCGGCAGGAGGCCTTCTTCGAGGCCGGTCGCGCTGCGTTCGAGGGCGCGCCGGCGGCCTGTGCGCTGGGCATTCACCAGGGCATGCTGTCGATCCGCTTTCTTGCGGGCCAGGCCGCGCCGCTGCCGGTCGAGAACCCGCGGCAGGTCTCGGCCTACCGCTATCCCGAAACCTACGGGCCGCGCTCGCCGACCTTCTCGCGCGCGGCGCTCTCGGACATCGGCGACGGCAACATCGCGCTGTTCATCTCCGGCACCGCGAGCATCGTCGGTCACGAGACGCAGCACCACGGCGACGTGCAGGAGCAGGCACGCGAAACGCTGCGCAACCTGGCCGCCGTGATCGCCGCCGCCAACGAGCGCGCCACGGCGACCTTCTCGCTGGCCGCGCTCGATTGCGTGGTGTACGTGCGCCACCCTTCGGACATCGAGGCGGTGCGCGGCGTGATCGAAAGCGTGCTGGGCGCCGACGCCCCGATGGCGCGTCACGCGGTGTACCTGGAAGCCGACATCTGCCGCAGCGATCTGCTGGTCGAGATCGAGGCCCACACGGTCGCAGCCGGTCGGCTGCAGGCCTGAGCCGCGGCTCGACCGATCGACCGGGGCCGACCATTCATTCCTCCATGATGACCCGCGTGCTGCGCATTCTCTGGGCGATCCCGCTCGCACTGATGCTCTACACGCTGCTGCTGTTCCTCGGCCTGATCTCGCTGGTCTGGAATTTCGTCGCGATGCTGCTCTATCCGGTGATGCCGGTGGGCCCTGCCCGCACGCTGGGGCGAATGACGATCGCCTTCGCCTACCGCATGTTCTGGTGGCTCGCCTCCGTGACCGGCATGATGCGCATCGACGCCGCGTGCCTGGACCCGATGCGCAACGAGCCCGGCGTGATCTTCGTGGCCAACCATCCGACGATGCTCGATGCGCTCTTGCTGGTGGCGCGCCTGCCGCGCAGCGCCTGCATCATGAAGGCGGACCTGCTGCGCAACATTTTCCTCGGCGCGGGCGCGCGACTGGCGCGCTACATCAGCAACGAATCGGCACGGATGATGGTGCGGCTGGCGGTGAACGACCTGCGCAGCGGCGGCCAGCTGGTGATCTTTCCCGAGGGCACGCGCACCGTGACACCGCCGCTCAACGCGTTTCGCCCCGGCGTGACGCTGATCGCCAAGCTCGCGCAGGCGCCGATCCAGACGGTGTTCATCGACACCGATTCGCCCTATCTCAGCAAGGGCTGGCCGCTGTGGCGCGTGCCGCCGCTGCCGATCGTCTTCACCCTGCGGCTGGGCCAGCGCTTCTCGCCCACGCCCGACAGCGACATCCTGCAGGCTGATCTCGAACAATACTTCCGCCAAAACATGGAGCAGCGCGCAACCGACGCGTCCCCCGAATGCCAGACGCCTCGCGCACACACCTTGTCCTGATCCCCAGCTACAACGCGGGCGAGCGCCTGTTCTCGACGGTCGAGGGCGCGCGGGCGCAGTGGAACCCGGTGTGGGTGGTCGTCGACGGCAGCGACGACGGTACCGGCGAGCGCCTGCAGCAAATGGCGGCCGGCGATCCGGGCTTGCGCGTGTGGGTGCTGCCGCAGAACCAGGGCAAGGGCGCGGCCGTGCTGCACGGGCTGCGCGCTGCGAAGGACGCCGGCTTCACGCATGCGCTGACGATGGATTCCGACGGGCAGCATCCGGCGGACCTGATCCCCTCCTTCATGCAGGCCTCGCTGGCCCGGCCCGAAACGATGGTGCTGGGCCGGCCTGTGTTCGACGCCAGTGCGCCGCTGTTGCGGGTGCGCGGGCGGCGCGTGTCGAACGGGTGGACGCAGCTGGAGACGCTGTTCGCGGGGATCGGGGATTCGCTCTACGGCTTCCGCGTGTACCCGGTCGCCGACCTGATCGCCGTGATGGCGCGCCAGCCATGGATGCGCCGCTTCGACTTCGACACCGAAGCCGTCGTGCGACTGGCGTGGCGCGGCGTCAAACCCGTGAACATCGATGCGCCGGTGAAGTACCTGACGGCCGAGGAAGGCGGGGTTTCGCACTTCCGCTATGGGCGCGACAACGTGCTGCTGACCTGGATGCACGCGCGGTTGATGATCGAATTCGTCTTGCGGCTGCCCGGTTTGGTTTTCCGCAAGCTGCGCGGAGCGCCGCCCTTTCAGGACTGACCGGCCGCCGCGCCGCCCAGCGCCTTGTAGAGCGTCATCGTCGCATTGAGCTGGTTCAGCCGATTGAGGGCCAGCGACACCTCCGCGGAACGGCGCCTGTCCTTGGCATCGAGCACCGGCTGCAACGCGGTCGCACCGGCGCGGTAGCGCACCTCCGACAAGGTTTCCGCGCGCTGCGCCTGCTGCAGCGCCACGACCAGCTTTTCGTTCTCGTCACGCAACTGGGTTCGCGACGACAAGGTGTTCTCCACCTCCGACAGCGCCGTGTAGAGCGACTGCCGGAACCCGAGCGCGGCCTCTTCGTACTGCGTCTGCGAGACGGCCACGGTCAATCGCGCGGTGTTCCATTGCAGGAAAGGCAGCGCCAGTCCGGCACCCAGCGTGGCGACAGGGTTCTTCAGCAGCTCGCCCAGCGCAGTGCTCGACGTGCCGAGCGAGCCGGTCAGGCTCAGTGCCGGATAGAAGCCGGTCCGCGTCGCATCGACATTGGCCAGCGATCCGCGCAGGCGTTGCTCCGCGGCGTGCAGGTCGGGCCGGCGGCCCAGCAGGCTGGCGGGCAGGCCGGCGTCGATCGCGGGCAGGCCGGCGTCGATCGCGGGCAGCGCGATGTCCGGCAGTTGCGATGGCTCCTGCGCCGCGGTTTCCGGCGGCCGGTCGAACAGGATCGCCAGCGCATTGCGCGCCTCGACGCGCTGCTGCAGCAGTTGCGTGTGCGCCGCTTCCTGGCTCGCGAGGTTCTGGCCCGCCTGCGCGACATCGAGCCCCGACACGGCGCCGGCCTTGTACTTGGCACGCACCAACGCAAGGATGCGGCGCGCGTCCTCCATCCCCGCCTCGCTCAATGCGATCCGCTGGTTGAGGTAACCCACTTGCCAGTACAGCCCCGCTGTGGTGCCCACCAGCGAAAGCGCGGTGGCCTGCCGGTCCGACTCGGTGGCTTTCAGTTCCCAATCGGCCACGCTGCGCTGCGCCGCCAGCCGGCCCCACAGGTCGAGTTCGTAGCTCAACGTGATGACCGACGACGAATTCGACCCGGCCACGCCGCCGCGCTTGAGGTCATAGCTGCGACCGGTGCTGGCCTGCCCCACCACGCTGGGCGTGAGGTTGGTGTTCGCCAGCCCCGCCAGCAGTTGCGCGCGCTGCACGCGGATGCCGGCCGCGGCGAGGTTGTTGTTGGTGCGCAGCGCGTCGTCGATCAGCGCATCGAGTTGCGGATCGTTGAAAGCACTCCACCAGCGCGCCGGGAATGCCGCGGCCGCGCTCGGCGTGCCGGGCTGCGGCTGCTGCCACGCCCCTGGCACTTCCAGCGGCCGTTGCTCACGCCGTTCGGGCTGGAACAGCGTGCAGCCCCCCAGCACCAACGCCACGGTGAGCACACCCAGGGCAATACTCGGCTTACTCACGTGCAAGCGCCTCGATCGGATCGAGCCGCGCCGCATTGCGCGCCGGCAGGTAGCCGAACAGCACGCCGATCAGCGACGCGCAAAGAAATGCCGACACCACGGCCCCCATCGAAAAGATCATTTGCCATTGCGTCACGAACAACGAAAACAGAAAGCTGATGCCGTACGACAGCACCACGCCGATGAACCCGCCCACGAGGCACACGAGCACCGCCTCGGTCAGGAACTGCTGCAGCACATCGCTCTGCCGCGCGCCCACCGCCATGCGAATGCCGATTTCGCGGGTGCGCTCGGTCACCGACACCAGCATGATGTTCATCACCCCGATGCCGCCCACCACCAGCGAGATCACCGCGATCAGCGAGAGCAGCAATGTGAGCGACTGGCTCGTGCGCTCGGCCGTCTTCACGATGCTGTCCATGTTGAAGGTGAAGAAATCCTTGGTGCCGTGGCGCATCGTGAGCAGCCGCACGATGCTGTCCTCGGCCGCCTTGGTCGGCTGGTCGTCGCGGATGCGCACCGTGATGCCGTCGAAGTGCTGCTGCCCGAACAGGCGGCTCGCGCCGGTGCTGTAGGGCAGCCAGATGTTGAGCGACTTGTTCTCGCCGAACATGCTCTTCTTTTCCTGCGCCACGCCGATCACGGTGCACGGCAGGTTGCCCACCAGGATGACCTTGCCGACCGGCTCGGTGCCATCGGGAAAGAGCTTGCGCCGCGTGTTCTGGTCGATCACCACCACCTGCGACTGGTGGCGCACATCCTCGGCGGTGAACGCGGCGCCGCTCGCCATCTGAACGTCGCGCACGCGAAAGAAAGCGTCGCTCACGCCGTTCACGTTGCCGTTGACGTCGGCGCTGCGGTAGCGCAGGCGAAGGCTGCGCATGGTGGCGGGCGTCACGCTGTGCACATAGGGCTGCGCCGCGATCGCCTGCAGATCGGGCGGCGTCAACGTGCGGATGCTCGCCGCCTTGTCGTCGCCAAAGTCGCGGCCCGGGTACACGTCCAGCGTGTTGGTGCCGATGGCGCGGATGTCCGACAGCACGAAGCGCTTGGCGCCCTCCCCGATGGCCACGATCGACACCACCGAGGTGATGCCGATGACGATGCCCAGCATGGTGAGCGCGGTGCGCATGCGGTGCGCCATCATCGAGCGCCAGGCCATGCGGAAGGCCTCGGCGAAACGGGCCCAGCCGGTGCTGAAGCGCGCGATGCCGAGCTTGGGCCTGGTCATCGCGGGCGGCGTCGACGCATCGGCGCCGACCGCCTGTGCAGGCGCCGCGACGGTCGGCACATTCGGCCGGTCGCCCACGATCACGCCGTCCGCAATCTCGATGATCCGTTCTGTGCAACTCGCCACCTGCATGTCGTGCGTCACGATGATGATCGTGTGGCCCTGCGCATGGAGTTCGCGCAGGATGCCGATGACTTCCTGGCCGCTCTTGCTGTCGAGCGCCCCGGTCGGTTCGTCGGCCAGGATGACCTGGCCGCCGTTCATCAGCGCGCGCGCAATGCTCACCCGCTGCTGCTGGCCGCCCGAGAGCTGGCTCGGCCGGTGCTCGGTCCGGTCTTCGAGGCCCAGGCGCGCAAGCAGCTGCCGCGCCCGCGCCTCGCGCGCCGCGACCTCGGTGCCGGCATACACGGCGGGCACTTCGACGTTGCCGGTGGCCGTCAGGTGCTGCATCAGGTGATAGCGCTGGAAGATGAAGCCGAAGTGCTCGCGCCGCAGCTGGGCGAGCGCATCGCTGTCGAGCGTGCCCACGTCCTGCCCCGAGACGGTGTAGGTGCCGCTGCTGGGCCGGTCGAGGCAGCCGAGGATGTTCATCAGCGTCGACTTGCCCGAGCCCGAGGCGCCGACGATGGCCAGCATCTCGCCGTTGCCGATGTCCAGGTCCACGTCCTTCAGCACCTGCACTTCCTGCTCGCCCGAGGGAAAGCTGCGGCCGATGCCTCGCAGCTTCAGCAGCGGCTCGCTCACTGGCGCTTTCCTCTGCTGCCGCCGCCTTCGCCGCTGCTCGCCGGGTCGAGCGCCGAGGCATCGCCGGTGATGACGGTGTCGCCCTCCTTCAACCCCTCGAGCACCTGCGCCTGGAAGTTGTTGCTGATGCCCACGCGCACCTGGCGCTTTTCCACGGTGTGGTCGGGCTTGAGCACGCGCACTTCCTGGCGGCCGTCCTTGTCGCGCGCGCCGAGCGCGGTGAGCGGCACGGTCAGCGCCTGCTTGGCCTCGCCGAGCATGATCGCCACCTGTGCCGTCATGTCGACGCGCAGCGTGCGGTCGGGGTTGGGCACGTCGAACAGCGCATTGAAGAACACCGCGTTGTTGATCTTCTCGGGCGACGGCTGCACCGCGCGCAGCGTGCCGTAGTAGCGCTTGTCAGGGTCGCCCAGGATGGTGAAGTACACCGGCTGCCCCGGCTTCACACGCACCACGTCGGCCTCGGAGACCTGCGCCTTCACCGTCATGGTGGACAGGTCGGCCAGCTTCATCAGCGTGGGCACCTGGAAGGCAGCCACCACGGTCTGGCCTTCGAGCGTGCTGATGGAGACCACGTCGCCGTCGATGGGCGCGACGATGCGGGTGTACGAGAGGTTGGTCTGCGCGGAGGCCAGAGCCAGCCTCTGCTGGCGGATCTGCGCTTCCAGAGAGACGCCGTCGGCACGCAGCGCGCGCAGTTCGGCGTCGGCGCTTTCCATGTCCTGCTTCGCGGCCGCGTCCTGCGCGAGCATTTCCTGCTGCCGGGTCCAGGTGAGCTGGGCCTGCTTGATCCGCACTTCCTTCGCGAGCTTCTGCGCCTGCAGGTTGTCGAGCTTGGCCTGCTCCTGCGCGAAGGTGTTCTGCGAAATGACTGGGTCGATCTCGGCGAGCCAATCGCCCTTCTTCACCGTCTGGCCCAGCACCACCTTGAGCGACTTGAGCTGGCCGCTGACCTGCGCGCCCACCTCCACCTGCCTGAGTGCCTGCAGCACGCCGGTGGCAAGCACCGCGTTCTCGAGGTCGGTGCGCTGCACCGTGGCGGTGAGGTATTCGGTCTTCTTGGCCGGGCTCAGCCAGAAGAAAGCGATCACGGCCAGGACGACGAGCGCTGCAATACCGAGAAGGACTTTGCGCGATCGCCGCGGGGGGGTGTTAGGCATGCAAGGAGGTGAAAGTGGAACACGCTGCGGGAAAGGAGCGGATCGATCCTAGCCCCGCTTTCTGAAGACCAGCTAAAGAGGGAGTTCCCTCGAAGGGCTACTTCGTTCCATTGTTACCGTTGGGGCGGCATGAAAAACGGCGCGGCTCGCGACCCCTTTTCAGGGCAGCGAGCCGCGCCGTTTCGGATGCGAAGAAAGAACTCAGCGCGCGGTGCGGCGGCGCAGGAGCAGCGTGATCAACAGCAGCGAGAGAACCACGAACGCCACGAACGACCAGTTCGCCAGCGTCAGGCCGAACAGCGTCCAGTCGACCTTGGAGCAGTCGCCGCCGCCACGGAAGATCAGCGGCAGCGCCCGCTTGAGCGGAAAGGTCTCGATCATCCCGTAGAGGTCGCGCCCGCAGGACACGACTTCGGGCGGATACCACTGCAGCCAGCTTTGCGAGGCCGCCGTGTAGGCGCCGCCCACCGCCGACACCAGCGCCAGCACCCCGCCCGTCACCTGCAGCGCGCGGTTGCGGAAGATGGCGGCCAGCCCCGTGAAGATGGCCACCAGCACCAGCGCATACCGTTGCACGATGCACATGGGGCAAGGCTCGAGCCCCACCACGTGCTGCAGGTAGAGCCCGAAGGCCAGCATGAGGACACAGGCCAGGCAGATCAGCCCGAGCGCGCGGCGCGGCGCGCCGAAGTACCAATCGATCAAGGAGACACCCAATCTTCTTCTACGAACACCCTGGCCTTGCGCGGATTGGCGACGACGGTGTCGCCCTCCTTCAAGCCCAGGTCACGGAACTGTTGCGCAGGGAGTTGCGCCTCGATGATGGTTCCGGAGCCCGGATTATCTGGATTCGATTCGGTGGGCTCAAGTTCCAGCCGCGCGATCGGGCCGACGACGATAGCGCGCGACAGCGTAGCGACGATGCCGGCGGCGCCCGACACGTAGCGTGTCACATCCAGGTCATGGGGACGAACGTAGGCCATGGCCTTGGCATCGCGCGCACCGCTGTGCTCGGGCGAGTCGAGGCGCATGCCATCGAGCTGCACCTGGCCGTTGTCGGCGCGGCCATGGAACAGGTTCACGTCGCCGAGGAACCCGTAGACAAAAGGACTCGCGGGCTTGTCCCACACGTCCTGCGGCGAGCCGACCTGCTCGATCTGCCCCTTGTTGATGACCACCACGCGGTCGGCCACTTCGAGCGCCTCTTCCTGGTCGTGCGTGACGAAGATCGAGGTGACGTGCAGTTCGTCGTGCAGCCGGCGCAGCCAGCGGCGCAATTCCTTGCGCACCTTGGCGTCGAGCGCGCCGAAGGGCTCGTCGAGCAACAGCACCTTGGGCTCCACCGCGAGCGCGCGGGCGAGCGCAATGCGCTGGCGCTGGCCGCCCGAGAGCTGCGACGGGTAGCGGTCGGCCAGCCAGTCGAGCTGCACCAGCTTGAGCAGGTCGGTCACCTTGGCCTTGATCTGCGCTTCGCTCGGGCGCTCCTTGCGCGGCTTCACGCGCGGGCCGAAGGCGACGTTCTCGAACACGGTCATGTGGCGGAACAGCGCGTAGTGCTGGAACACGAAGCCCACCTGGCGTTCGCGCACATGCACGTCGGTGGTGTCCTCGCCCGAGAACAGGATGCTGCCGGTGTCGGCCGTCTCCAGCCCCGCGATGATGCGCAGCAGCGTGGTCTTGCCACAGCCCGAGGGGCCGAGCAGCGCGACGAGCTCGCCCGACTCCACGTCGAGGTTCACGTTGCGCAGCGCGCGGAAGTCGCCGAACTGCTTGCTGATGTTGCGGATTTCGATGCTCATGATTTCTTCTTTCTCTCAGGCGGCCGTGGCTTCCGGGGGACGCTCGGGCGGCAGTTCGGCGATGGCTTTCATCTCGCGCTCATGGCGCCACTCGATCACCGACTTGATCACCAGCGTGACCAGCGCCAGGATCGCCAGCAGCGAAGCCACGGCGAACGCAGCCACCGACTGGTATTCGTTGTAGAGCACTTCCACATGCAGCGGCATGGTGTTGGTCTGGCCGCGGATGTGGCCCGACACCACCGACACCGCGCCGAACTCGCCCATGGCGCGCGCATTGCAGAGGATCACGCCGTACAGCAGGCCCCACTTGATGTTGGGCAGCGTCACGCGCCAGAAGGTCTGCCAGCCGGTCGCGCCGAGCACGATGGCCGCCTGCTCCTCGTCGGTGCCCTGCGCCTGCATCAGCGGGATCAGTTCGCGCGCGATGAAGGGGAAGGTCACGAACACGGTCGCCAGCACGATGCCGGGCACGGCGAAGATGATCTTGATGTCGTGCTCGGCCAGCCACGGGCCGATCCAGCCCTGCGCACCGAACACCAGCACGTAGATCAGGCCCGCCACCACCGGCGACACCGCGAACGGCAGGTCGATCAGCGTGGTGAGAAAGGCCTTGCCGCGGAACTCGAACTTGGCAACCGCCCAGGCGGCCGCCACGCCGAACACCAGGTTCAACGGCACCGCGATGGCCGCCGTGATCAGCGTGAGGCGGATGGCGCTCCAGGCGTCGGGCTCCTTCAGTGCTTCGAAGTACGCCGAGGCGCCCTTGCGCAGCGCCTCGGTCGCCACGGCGGCCAGCGGCAGCACGAGGAAGAGGAACATGAACGCGAGCGCAATGCCGATTAGCGTCCAGCGGACCCAGGCCGCTTCGGTGGTGCCGGCCTGCGCGCGGCGAATGACTTTGGAAGGTGCGCTCATGTCAGGCCCCCGCCCTGCGGCGTTGCCATGCTTGCAGGCCGTTGATGACCAGGAGCAGCAGGAACGAAATGACCAGCATCACCAGCGCAACCGCGGTGGCGCCCGCGTAGTCGTACTGCTCCAGCTTGCCGATGATGATGAGCGGCGTGATCTCCGAGATCATCGGCATGTTGCCGGCGATGAAGATCACCGAGCCGTATTCGCCGATGGCACGCGCGAAGGCCATGGCAAAGCCGGTGAGCAGCGCCGGCGCAATCGACGGAAAGATCACCTTGGTGAAGGTCTGCAGCCGCGTCGCGCCGAGCGAGGTGGCGGCTTCTTCGAGTTCCTTCTCGGCGTCTTCCAGCACCGGCTGCACGGTGCGCACCACGAACGGCAGCCCGATGAAGATCAGCGCGATCACGATGCCCGCCGGCGTGAAGGCCAGCTTGATGCCGTGCGGCTCGAGCAGTTGCCCGATCCAGCCGTTGCCCGCGAGCAGCGCCGTGAGCGAGATGCCGGCCACGGCCGTCGGCAGTGCGAACGGCAGGTCGACCAGCGCATCGACGATGCGCTTGCCAGGAAACTTGTAGCGCACCAGCACCCAGGCCACCAGCAGGCCGAACACCGCATTCACCACCGCCGCGATCAGCGAGGCGCCGAAGGTCAGGCGGTAGGAGGCCATCACGCGCGGCGCGGTCACGGCCACCCAGAACTGGTCCCAGGTCAGCGTGAAGGTCCGGAAGACCAGCGCCGACAGCGGGATCAGCACGATCAGGCTGAGGTAGAGGATGGAGAAGCCGAGCGTGATGTGAAAACCCGGCAGCACGCGCTTGGCGCCCCCTGCCCGGTTGGCACGCGAAAAAGGCGCTCCCGCGGACGGGAGCGCCGAAGAGACTGCGCCGCTCATTTACTTCGCGCCGGGCGTGTAGAGCTTGTCGAACTGGCCGCCGTCGTTGAAGTGCACCTTCTGTGCTTCGCCGAGGCTGCCGAACAGTTCCTGCACCGTGAAGAGCTGCAGCGGCTTGAACGTTGCGGCGTACTTCTTGAGCACGGCCTGCGAGCGCGGACGCAGCGCGTGCTTGGCGGCGATTTCCTGTGCTTCTTCGGAGTAGAGCCAGTCGAGGTAGGCCTTGGCGAGTTCGCCGGTGCCCTTCTTGGCGACGGTGCGCTCGACCACGGCGACCGGGTTCTCGGCCACGATGCTGATCGACGGGTACACCGAGTCGACCTTGCCGGTGCCGAATTCGCGGTCGATGGAGACCACTTCCGATTCGAAGGTGATCAGCGCATCGCCGATGTTGCGTTGCAGGAAGGCGGTGGTGGCGTCGCGGCCGCCGCGTGCCAGCACCGGCGTGTTCTTGAAGAGCTTGCCCACGAACTCGGCGGCCTGCGCATCGGTGCCGCCCTTCTTCTTGATGTAGCCCCAGGCCGCCAGGTAGGCGTAGCGGCCGTTGCCGCCGGTCTTGGGGTTGACGATCACGACCTGGATGCCGGGCTTGACCAGGTCGTCCCAGTCCTTGATGCCCTTGGGGTTGCCGTTGCGCACGAGGAACAGCATGGTCGAGGTGGTCGGCGATGCGTTCTCGGGGAATTTCTTGGTCCAGTCCTTGGCGACCACACCGGCATTGGCCAGGAAATCGATGTCGGTCGAGGTGTTCATGGTCACCACGTCGGCATCGAGGCCGTCGGCCACCGACCGCGCCTGCGCGCTGGAGCCGCCATGCGACTGGTCGACCTTCACGTCCTTGCCGGTGGCCTTCTTGTAGTGCGCCACGAACGCTGCGTTGTAGTCCTTGTAGAACTCGCGGGCCACGTCGTACGAGGCGTTCAGCAGCGTGGTGCCTTGTGCAAAGGCGCTGCTGCCGGCGAGTGCGGAGGACGCCAGCGCGAGCACGGCGACGAAGGTCTTGATTCTGGAAGTCATGTGGTTGCCAAGGTTTCTGAAAAATCACGGCCCGCCGACCAGGCGGCGGGCTCGTCGGTCAAGGATTGGAGCAAGGCCAGGCCGAGCGGCCAGTCTCCGTGCCCCGAATCGATGTTGATATGGCCCGCATTCTGCATGCGCACGAATTCGCTGCCCCAGGCCCGCGAATATGCACCCGCCAGGCGGATGGGACAGTAGGGGTCGTTGCTGCTGGCCACCACGATGCTGCGGTACGGCAGCGTGGCGTAGGGCACGGGCGCGAAGTCGGACAGCACCGCGCGGCGCTCGGGGTCGGCCGGGGCCACCAGCAGCGCGCCCTGGATGCGGGCGGCGGCCTCGGGCGGCAGGTGCGCGGTGGCGATACAGCCCAGGCTGTGCGCCGCGATCACCACCGGGCCGGGCGTCTCGAGCACCAGCTTGGCAAGCGCCGGCACCCAGGCGTCGCGCTTGGGCGAGGCCCAGTCGTCCTGCACCACCCGCGCGGCGCCCGGAATGCGCTCTTCCCACAGGCTCTGCCAATGGCCAGGCCCGGAATCCCTCCAGCCCGGCACGATGACGACGCGCGTCTGCATCTGCGAATGCCGCCTGTGCCGCTTACTTGTTGGGCTGCGGCGTGATGCGCAGGTAAGGCTTCACGGCCTTGAAGCCCTTGGGGAAGCGCTCGGCGAGTTCGGCCGGGTCCTGGATGCTGGGGATGATGACCACGTCATCGCCGTCCTTCCAGTTCACGGGGGTGGCGACCTTGTGGCTGTCGGTGAGCTGCAGCGAGTCGATCACGCGGATGATTTCGTCGAAGTTGCGGCCGGTCGATGCCGGGTAGGTGATGGTGGTGCGGATCACCTTCTTCGGATCGATGATGAACACGCTGCGAACGGTGGCCGTGGCCGAGGCGTTCGGGTGGATCAGGTCGTACAGGTCGGCCACCTTGCGGTCGGCATCCGCAATGATCGGGAAGTTGACGGTGGTGTTCTGCGTTTCGTTGATGTCGCCGATCCATTCCTTGTGCTTGGTGGCCGGATCGACGCTCAGCGCGATGGGCTTGACGCCGCGCTTGGCGAATTCGCCCGACAGCGCCGCCGTCTTGCCCAGTTCGGTGGTGCACACGGGCGTGAAATCGGCCGGATGTGAGAAGAACACGACCCATGAATCGCCAGCCCACTGATAGAAGTCGAGAGGGCCTTCGCTGGAGTCCTGGGTGAAATTGGGGGCGGTGTCGCCGAGTCGCAGAGTAGCCATGGTCGCTCCTGGATGGATGGGAGCTTCGGATTGTGCGAACCCCGGCAAGGATGACAAACGAATATCTACTTGTTTGGTTATGGCGTTTTCCGCATAACGGGGTGTGAATTGCAGGGTTCCCCGTCCGGCCTGAGCAAAGGCGCCCCCTCGATGCCCTGCAGGTGCTCGAACAGGAAATCGATCAGGCGCCGCACCGCCGGCACCAGCGCGCGCCGCGGCGGAAACACCATGTGCGCGACGGCGTCCTCCGGTCCCCAGTCGCACAGCACCTTCACCAGCCGGCCGGCCTCGATGTCGTCCGCGCACATGTAGCCCGGCAGCAGCGTGGCGCCGATGCCGGCGATCGCGGCGATCTGCAGCGTGGCGATGTCGTCCGCCACGTAGCGCGGCGTGTGCGTGTGGACGTAGGCCTTGCCTTTCGGGCCCGAGAGCCGCCATTCGGCGCGGCCCTCGCCGTTGACCGACATCGCCATGGTGTCCAGCCGCGCCAGGTCGGCAGGCGTCTCCACCGGCCCTTGCCGCTCCATCAGCGCCGGGCTGGCCACCAGCACCCCGCGGCCGGTGCCCAGGACCTTGGCCACCAGCGTGGCGCTTTCCTCGACCACGGGCCGCACGCGCAGCGCGATGTCGAAGCCCTCTTCGATCAGGTCCACCGGGCGATTGATGACCCGCACGTCGACCCGCACCGCCGGGTAGCGTTCCATGAAGAGCGGCAGCAACTGGGCCACCCCGCTGTACGCCATCGTGATCGGAACGCTCAGCCGCACCAGCCCGCTCGGCTCGTTCTGTACCTGCGCCACCGACTCGGCCGCGGCCTGCGCCGCGTCGCGCATGGCGGCGGCGTGCCGCAGGTAGATCTCGCCCGCTGGCGTGAGCGACAGGCGCCGGGTGCTGCGCTGCATCAGCTGAACGCCCAGGCGCTCCTCCAGTTCCGCCACGCGGCGGGAGAGCCGCGACTTGGGAATGCCGAGCGCCCGGCTGGCGGCAGCGAAACCGCCCCGCTCGGCCACTTCAGCGAAAAAAACCATGTCGTTGAGGTCTTGCATGCGCTGATTGTCCCGCAATCAGGACGATCTATGCAAATTTTGGCTACTTATCAATCAATCGACCCAAAAATAGAATTACCCCAACGCCGGCCACCTTTGAGCGCCGACACCATCCACACGAAAGTGATTGATATGAAGCTGCTCCACATCGACTCCAGCATCCTCGGTGCCTATTCGACCTCCCGCCTGCTGACGGCAGAGACCGTGGCCGCCTGGAAGGCCGCGCACCCCGACACCACGGTCGAATACCTCGACCTCGCCGTCGACGCCCCCGCGCACTTCGGCGCCGACGCCCTGGCCATCAAGACCGGCCCGCAGGCTGAACCCACCGAAGCCCAGCAACGCGAGAACGCGCTGTCGGAAAAACTGGTGAGCCAGTTCCTGGCCGCGGACGTGGTCGTCATCGGCGCCCCGCTCTACAACTTCTCGATTCCGACGCAGCTCAAGGCCTGGATCGACCGCCTCGGGCAGGTCGGCCGCACCTTCAAGTACACCGAGACCGGCCCCGTGGGCCTGGCCGGCGGCAAGACCGTGATCGTGGCTTCCAGCCGCGGCGGCGTCTACTCGACCAGCGACTGGGGCCAGGGCGCCGAGCACCAGGAGAGCTACCTCAAGGTGGTGTTCGGCTTCTTCGGCATCACCGACGTGCGCATCGTGCGCGCCGAGGGCGTGGCCATGGGCGACGAGCCCAAGGCGACCGCGCTGGCTGCTGCGCGTTCGGACATCCTGGTGGCAACGGCTGAAGCCGCGAACCAGAAGGATGTTGCGCAGGTCGCCTGAGCCTCGGCTTGCGCCAAAAACAAAGCCGCCCCTCGGGGCGGCTTTTTCATGGGCGTCGATCGCCCGGATCTGCGTACCCGTCAGGCAGCCGAATGGGTCTTGACCCAGGCCACGTACTTGTCCATCCAGCCCTGCAGGAATTTCTTCGAGCCTTCGTTGCCGACGTGGCCCTTGTCGTCGAACAGGTCGTCCTTGTTCTGCAGGAACACCTCGGGGGCGCCCATCGTGGGCACGTCGAGATACGCCAGGATGTTGCGCAGGTGCTGCTGCGCCAGCGCGGTGCCGATGGCGCCCACCGAGATGCCGATCACGCCGGCCGGCTTGCCGCCCCAGACGCTCTGGCCGTAGGGGCGCGAGGCGTGGTCGATGGCATTCTTCAGCACGCCGGGGATCGAACGGTTGTATTCGGGCGTGACGAACAGGAGGCCCTGCGCGGCCGCGATTTCGCTCTTCAGGCGCTTCACCGCGGGCGCCTGGTTGCCGTCGTCGTCCTGGTTGTAGAGCGGCAGGTCGTCGATGCGCACGTGCTCGAAGGTGAAGTCCGAAGGCGCGAGGTGGGCCAGCGCGAGCGCGAGCTTCTGGTTGAACGAATCCTTGCGAAGACTGCCGACAACGACGGCGATCCGGGTCTGGGCCATGGGAAAACTCCTTGGTGTGGATGAAATGTCTGGAGGGAAGGTCCGAAAGACGAACGCGATTATGCGAATCGCCCATGACCTTTTCCGGAAAAGCTCTTGTGCTGCCGGCTCCCCCGCTGCGCGCGCCGCGCCAGCCGGTTCGCCAGGCGGTCCAGCCCGGTGCACAGCAGCCAGTAGATCGCGCCCACCAACATGAAGATCTCCGCCGGATAGACCATCGTGCGCGCATTCACCTGCGAGGCCACGAACGACAGCTCGCCCACGCCGACGATGTAGGCCAGCGAGCTGTCCTTCACCAGCGTGACCCACTGGTTGATGAACGACGGCAGCATCATCCGCAGCGCCTGCGGCAGCACGATGTACCGCAGCGTGCCCCATCGCGTGAGGCCCAGCGACAGGCCCGCGGCCCACTGCCCCGCCCCGATGCCGCGGATGCCCGCGTGCACCGCATGCGCAAGATACGCACCGCCCACGAGCGACAGCGCGCACATCACCGACAGCACGCCCGGCACGCTCACGCCGAGCGCGAACGGCAGCAGGAAGTAGGTCCAGAAGATCAGCATCAGCACCGGGATCGCGCGAAAGAACCCCAGCACCAGCGTGAGCCCGGTCCTGAGGGCACCCGTGGCCGTGGCAAGCCCGATGCCCCACGCCAGGCCGAGCACCGCCGAGGCGATGCCCGAGCCCGCGCTCAGCAGGAGCGTGAGCGCGGCGCCACCGAGCTGCCCTTGCGGAAACGCCCCCCACAGCAGGTACGGCAGGCTGTCCCACAGCGTCTCGATCACCGTCATGCAGCGCGCCCCGGCGAGAACGCCTGCCGCCGCGCCGCCCACGCGGCCAGCACCTCGATCGCGCCGATGGTCACGATGTAGAGCGCCGTCGCCAGGCCGAAAGCCTGGAAGGTCTTGAAGGTCTCGGCCTCCACCTGCCGCGAGGCGTACGAGAGTTCGACCAGCCCCACCGCCATCGCGAGCGAGGTGTTCTTCACGATGTTCATGTATTGCCCGAGGAGCGGCGGCAAGGCGATGCGCAGCGCCTGCGGCAGCACGACCTGGGCCAGCACCTGCGCGCGCGTGAAGCCCAGCGCCGAGGCCGCGAGCGTCTGGCCGACAGGCACGCCGCGGATGCCCGAGCGGATGTCCTCGCCCACATAGGCCGCGGCGTAGAGCGTGAGCCCGACCAGGGCCGAGAGAAATTCGAACGAGAGCAGGTGCCCCGCATACAGCCACTCGCGCGCCGCCTCGGGCAGCACGCTGGGCGCACCGAAGTACCAGAAGAAAAGCTGCACCAGGAGCGGCGTGTTGCGAAACAGCGAGACATACGCGCCCGTCAGGCGCAGCAACGCGGGCCGGCTCGACGAGCGGCCCGCGGCAATGACGACGCCGAGCACGGTGGCACCCGCCGCCACCAGCAGCGAGGCCCACAGGGTCGCGAGCCAGCCGTCGAGCAGCCAGCCGATGTAGCGAGGCGCGAGCAAGTGCTCCCGCAACTGGTCGATCAAGGCCGCATCGACCTCAATTGGCCGCCACGCGCTGGTCGCCGATCTTCAGGAGGCGCGGCAGCGGCGCCTTGCTGTTCGGGCCGAACCAGGCGTCGTAGATCGCGAGGGCGCGGCCGTTCTTCTCGCTCTCGGCCAGCCAGGTGTTGAGCGCCTCGAGCAGGCGCGCCTCGCCCTTGGGCACCGCGGCGCCCAGGTACTCCCTGGACACGGTGATCGGCGGGATCTCGTATTTCTCCTTGTCGGGAATCGCATTCCACTGGGCCGTGAGCTTCACGCCGTCGTTGGTGATGGCCTGCACGTTGCCGTTGCGCAGCGCGGCCAGCGCGAAGGGCGAATCGTCGTACAGCACGACCTTCGCGTCGGGGTAGTTCTTGCGCAGGTTGGCCTCCATCGTCGTGCCCTTCTCGGTACCGATGCGGATGTCCTTGATCTGCGCGGCGTCCTTCAGCACGCCCTTCTTTGCCAGGAACTGCTGGCCGACCAGGAAGTAAGGCGTCGTGAAGTCCACCGCCTTGGCGCGCTCGTCGGTGATGGTGAAGCTTGCGAACACCACGTCGACCTTGCCCGAGGTCAGGAGCGGAATGCGGTTGGCCGGGTTGGTCGGCACCAGCTCGATCTTCACGCCCAGGCTCTTGGCGAACTCGGTGGCCAGGTCGATGTCGTGGCCCACCTGCTTCTTGCTGGCCGGATCGATGTAGCCGAAAGGCGGGTTGCCGTCGAATGCGGCCACGCGCAATACGCCGGCCTTCCTGACGTCGTCCAGCTTGTCGGCCCAGGCCGAGCTGCCGAATGCGAAAAAGCCGGCGGCCAGCGCCAGGCTCGAAACGATGAATTTGCTGCGGGTCATGCCTGCTCTTCGGAAATGGAAAGGCGCGACTCTAGGCAGCACGCACCCGTGCGCCAACTAAGCAAATTCCGCTTGCATATGCCCCTGCGAGTTGGGCATGAACTAATGAAAAAAGCTTCGTGGTGCGGCGTGCTTCCGGCCTCTACAGTCGCCGGCCTTCCGCCAACTTCTTCCGTCCGCGCACCGCGCGGCAACGCCATGCACCCCAACCCACTGTCATCGTCCGCCGTGTCGCGGCGCCTCGTTCTTCGTGCCGGACTCGGTGCAGCGGCCGTTGCCGCCTGCGCGCCGCTGTTCGCCCAGTCGCGCGCCAAGGTCCTGCGCATCGGCTACCAGAAGTTCAACACGCTCAACATCCTCAAGGGCACGGGCCAGCTCGAGAAGTCGCTCGCCCCCAGCGGCGTGAAGGTCGAGTGGGCCGAATTCCTGGGCGGCAGCCAGCTGTCGGAAGCACTGGCCGCGGATGCCATCGACTTCGGCCATGCCTCCGACGGCATCGGCGTGTTCCAGCAGGCCAGCGGCAAGGGCCTTGCCTACCTTGCGGCGGAAAGCCCCTACCCCGGCGGCGTCGGCTTCCTGGTGCCGCGCGAATCGCCGATCCGCAGCGTGCGCGACCTGCGGGGCAAGCGCGTCGTCACGGGCCGCGGCTACAACACGCAGTACGTTCTGATCCGGGCGCTGGAGGCCGCGGGCCTGCGCTACGAAGACATCGATCCGGTCTACATCGTCACAGCCTCCGACACGGTGGCCGCCTACCAGTCGGGCAGCGTCGCGGCCATCGGCCTGTGGGACCCGTTCCTGGCGGGCGCGCAGGTGGCGACCGACTCGCGCCTGCTGTTCGACGGCTCGGGCCTGAGCGGCAACCGCACCTATCACTTCGCGCAGCCCGGCTTCGCACGCGCCAATCAGGAACTGCTGCGCACCGTGTTCGCCGAACTGCGCAAGGCCAACGAGTGGGCGCAGGCGCATCCTGCCGACGTGGTCGCCACGCTGGCGCCGCAGCTCAAGGTCGAGCCCAAGGTGCTGGCGCTCGCGACCGAACGACGTCAATATGGCGTGGTCGCGCTCACGCCGGCCATCGCCCAGGAGCAGCAGGGGCTGGCCGATGTGTTCGCGCAGCTCAAGCTCATTCCGAAACCGATCGAGGTGAAGGACGCCTTCCTGGACCTGAACCTCGTCTGACGCATCCGCCACCGTGACTCAGAACTCTCACTACGACGTCATCGTCGTCGGCCTCGGCGCCCTCGGCGCGGCCACGCTCTACCAACTTTCGCAGCGCGGCGCCCGCGTGCTGGGCATCGACCAGTTCGCACCGCCGCACGACCAGGGCTCCTCGCACGGCGACTCGCGCATCACGCGGCTGGCAGTCGGCGAAGGCGACGAGTACGTGCCCTTCGTGCAACGCTCGCACGCCATCTGGCGCGAGCTCGAGGCCCGCACCGGCAAGCCGCTGATGACCACCACGGGCGGCCTCATCCTCGCGCCGCGCGACCGCGTGGCCGAGCACCACGGCAAGTCCGACTTCGTGCGCCGCACCATCGCCTCTGCGGAGCGCTTCGGCATCGCGCACGAGGTGCTCGACGCAGCCGGCATCCGCGTGCGCTTTCCGCAGTTCAACCTGCAGGGCGACGAGATCGGCTACCACGAGCGCGACGCCGGCTTCGTGCGGCCCGAAGACGCCATCGGCGCACAGCTCGCGGTGGCCCGCGCTTCGGGTGCGCAGACGCGCACCGGCGAGCGCGTGCAGTCGGTCGAACCGGTGGGCAACGGCGACACGGTTCGCGTGCGCACCGATTCGGCGAGTTTCACTGCCGACCGCGTGGTGATTGCAGCGGGCGCGTGGCTTCCCGAATTCCTCGGCCGGCAGGCCCGAGCCGACTGGCAGGCAGACTTTTCGGTCCATCGGCAGGTGATGCACTGGTTCGACACCGGCAGCGCCGCGGCCGATTTCTCGCCCGGCCGCTTCCCCATCTTCATCTGGATGTTCGGCGACGGGCAGGAGGACTACATGTACGGCTTCCCCTCCTCCGACCCCGCGCAGCCCGCGCTCAAGGTCGCGACCGAGCAGTACGTGGCGGCCACCACGCCCGACACCATCGACCGCACCGTGAGCCCCGAGGAAACCGCCGCGATGTACCGCGAACGTGTCGCCGGCCGCTTCCCGCAGATCGGCGGCCGCGCCCTCAAGGCGCGCGCCTGCATGTACACCGTGACGCCCGACCGCCGCTTCGTGATCGATGCGCTCGACGGCCTGCCCCACGTGCTGGTCGCCTCGGCCTGCTCGGGCCACGGCTTCAAGCATTCGGCGGGCCTGGGTGAAGCCATCGCCGAACAGGTTCTGGGCCGCACAAGCACGCACGGCCTCGACCTGCGCCCCTTTGCCCGCCAGCGCCTGCTGGAGAAGGAAACTGCCTAGAGCGGCCCGGCGCGAACGCGGGCATCATGGCTCCCGATCTTTTGATTTCTGGAGCAATGCGCGATGAGATTCTTGGTGGTGGGTGCCGGTGCACTCGGTGGTTATTTCGGCGGCCGTTTGCTGGAGGCGGGGCGCGATGTGACCTTTCTTCTTCGTCCGCGCCGGGCTGCGCAGCTCGCCAAGACCGGGCTCGTGGTGCAGAGCCCTTTCGGCAACCTCGAACTTCCCGCACCGAAGCATGTGCTGGCCGAGAACATCGACGGCCCGTATGACGTGGTCGTCGTCGGCAGCAAGGCCTACGACCTCGATTCGACGATGGATTCGTTCGCGCGCGCGGTCGGCCCGGACACGGTGGTCCTCCCCCTCCTCAATGGCATGAAGCACATCGACCAGCTGGTCGAACGCTTCGGCGACGAGCGCGTGCTCGGCGGCCTCTGCATGATCTCGGCCACGCTCGACGACGAAGGCCGCGTGCTGCACCTGAACGACATGCACGGCCTGAGCTACGGCGAACGCGCCGGCGGGCGCTCGGCGCGCGTCGATGCCATCGCGGCCCAGTTCGCCGGCGCGAAGTTCGACGCCACCGCGAGCGAGACCATCGCGCAGGACATGTGGGAGAAGTGGGTCTTCATCGCCTCGGCGGCGGGCCTTACCAGCCTGATGCGCGCCTCCATCGGCGACATCGTCGCGGCCGGCGGGCAGGACGTGGCGCTTTCGATCTTCGACGAATGCTGCGCCATCGCCGCGCACAACGGCTTCGCACCGCGCCCCGCAGCCATCCAGCGCGGCCGCGCGGTGGTGACGACGGCCGGCTCGCCGATGACGGCATCGATGTACAAGGACATGGTGCGCGGTGCGGCGGTCGAGGCCGACCACATCGTGGGCGATCTCCTCGGCCGCGCGCCCAAGAGCGATTCGCCCGTGCCCACCGTGCTGCGCACCGCCTACGTCCACCTCAAGGCCTACGAGGCCCGGCGCGCCCGCGAGGCCGGCTGAGATCCATGGCCGGCGCGCTCGCCTTCCTCCATACGGCGCAGTCGCATGTGCAGACCTTCGGTCGCCTGGTGCGCGACCTCGCGCCCGATCTCGAGGTGCGCCACCTGGTGATGGAAGAGTTGCTGGCCGATGCGCGCGTCGTGGGCATCGACAACGCGGCGCTGGTCAGGCGCGTGCAGGAGGCCATGCGCGAGGCGGCATCGGACGGCGCCGCGGTGGTCGTGTGCACCTGCTCGACCATCGGCGGCATCGCCGAGAAAACCGCCACCGGCGGCGCCTTCTCGGCCTTGCGCATCGACCGCGCCATGGCCGACCGCGCAGTGCGCACCGGCCCGCGCGTGCTGATCGTCGCGACCGTCGAAAGCACGCTGGAGCCGACCACGGCGCTGATCCTCTCGGCGGCGACGCAGGCCGGCGTCGGCACGCGGCCGAGCGCGCTGCTCGTCGAGGAGGCCTGGGCGCATTTCCAGGCCGGCGATACCGGGCGCTATGTGGAAACGCTGGCAACCGCAATTCGCGGTGCGGTCAGCAGGGCCGACGTGGTGGTGCTTGCACAGGCTTCGATGGCGCCGGTGACGCCGCTGCTTGCGGATCTGGGGATCGATGTGCTGAGCAGCCCGGGGCTCGGGGTTGCGCATGCAGTGGCGACGCTGCGGGCGTCGGGGACGGCGTGGAGCCTTGGGGCTGCCAACCCAATCTGATCCCAATTATCTATTCACTAATTAATCCATCTGATTTGAATTTCCCAATGAAGAAGTAGATAATTTATCTATTCACATTTGTATTCAATGGCCACTGCATCCCCGACCACCGTCGCACTTGCATTCGTCCGCGCGCAGGGCGTGGCCACGAGCGCCGAAATCCAGGCTCATCTCGGCGTCAGCCAAGCGACAGTCTCTCGAGCATTGGCGCCACTGATCCGCAGCGCGGAAATCCTCAAGGTGGGCGCCGCACGCTCCCAGATGTATGTGGTTCCGCGGCATGTCGAGCACGTCGGCACCGAAGTGCCGGTCGTCAAGATCGATGCCGCAGGCAACGCCTTGCCATTCGGTCGCATCGTTCCACTGCAGGGCGGCCGTTGCTGGATGGACGAGCAGGAAGGCCGCAGCGCGCTGCACGACGGCCTGCCCTGGTTCCTGTCCGACATGCGTCCCCAGGGGTTCATCGGCCGCGCATTCGCCCAGGGTCACCCCGAGCTGGGACTGCCTCCGAACCCCGAACACTGGAACGACGACGACGTACTTCAGGCCCTCACCCTGTGCGGAGAAGACCTGCCCGGCAATCTGGTCGTCGGTGCGGAATCGTTCCGTCGCTTTCAAACCATGACCGCGCAACCTGAGCGCGCCGTTGCCATTGCCGACTACCCGTCCATGGCGGACAGCGCGATGCAAGGCACGCTGCCGGGTTCGTCGGCTGGCGGCGAACAGCCAAAGTTCTGCACGATGCGCGATGGCAGGCAAGTCATCGTCAAGTTTTCGCCGGCCGGCGCATCGCCAGCGGACCGCCGTTCGCGCGACCTGCTCGTCTGCGAGCACTTGGCGCTGTCCACGCTCGCGGAGGCCGGCGTGGCCGCGGCCACGACACGCCTTTTCATCGAGGGCGGCCGCGTGTTCCTGGAGGTCGAACGCTTCGACCGCTCGGCACGGGGTCGCATCGGCATGGTGTCATTGATGGCGTACGACTCCCAGTACATCGGCAAGATCGACAACTGGGCCGCCACAGCCAACCGGATGGCCTCACGCGGCCTCTTGCGCGCCGACGATGCGCAGCGCTTGCGTTTCCTTGAAGCCTTCGGTCGACTTATCGGCAACACCGATCGCCACTACGGCAACATCTCGCTGCTCATCGAAGGCAGCGACTGGCGGCTCGCGCCGGCCTACGACGTGCTTCCCACGCTCTATGCGCCCACCAGCGGCGAATTGCCACCGCGCGAGCTGTCGGCCACAGGACTGTTGCCGACAGTCGAAACCCTGCAGGAATGGTCCCGCGCCCGGCAACTGGCAGGCGTGTTCTGGCAAGCCGTGGCGGCCGATGACCGCCTCTCCGCGGCGTTCCGTACGCTCGCGCGGCAGAACGCGCGGCTCGTTGGCGAGATACCAGGGGTCTGAGCCGCAATCACTCCGACTTAAGGACCGTCTCCCCCTTCAGCGCCCCCATGTCCCGCGTATTGAAGCGATGCCGCTTCCACCCCGCCCAGGTGCGGCGGAAGTTCGCGAGCGAGATGCCGTAGTACAGCACCTTGAACATCCGCAGCGCGCCCCACATCGGCGTGCCCTTGTAGATGTCGCCGGCCAGCAGCGACATCAGCGCCTCCTTCACCCGGAACGGATTGCCCGGGTGCATGAACATGTCGCGGATGGTCGGGTTGGTCACGCGGTAGATGAACCACGAGTACTCGCGCGGGCCCTTGCGCATCATGGCCTCGAAGCCCTGGCGCGCGGTTGCCAGCTCGGCCGGCTGGTCGAGCGCGGTGGCCACGAGTTCGGCGCCATCGAACGCGCTGTGCATCGCCAGGTACACGCCCGAGGAGAACATCGGATCGATGAAGGTGAAGGCGTCGCCCAGCAAGAGGTAGCGATCGCCCGTCGCGTGCGTGCTGGAGTACGAGAAGTTGCCGGTGGCATGCACCGCGTCGTCGACCAGCGTGGCGTTCTTCAACCGGTCCACCAGCACGGGGCACAGCGCGATGGTGTCGTAGAAGAAATCCTTCAGCGGCTTGTCGCGCGTCTTCAGGTAATACGGCCAGCAGACCGCACCCACGCTGGTGGTGCCATCGGCCAGCGGAATGAACCAGAACCAGCCGTGCGGGAACCAGCAGATGCTGATGTTGCCTTCCTTCTTGCCCTCCAGCCGCTCGGCGTTGGTGAAGTGGCCGAAGACGGCGGTGCTGTTGTGGTCGGGGTTCTTTTCCTTGCAGCGGAATTTGTTGGCCAAGAGCGTGTCGCGCCCGGTGGCATCGACCACGAAGCGGGCGCGCCAGCTGCGCTTGGCGCCATCGTCCATCTCGGCCTTGACGGTCGCGCCGTCGGCATCGAAGGCCACGTCGCGCACCTTGCAGCCTTCGAGGGTCTGCGCGCCGCGCGTGGCTGCGTTGCGGAACAACAGTTCATCGAGCTCCGAGCGGCGAACCTGCCAAGCGGAGTCGAGCGACTTGTCCCAGCCCTCGGCAAATTCGACATAGCTGCGGTGCTCGTGCTCGGGCGAGACAAACTCGATGCCGAACTTGGGCATGCCGATCTTCTCGACCTGGTCGCGCACGCCGAGCCTGTCGAACAGCTCGACGTTCGCCGGCAGCAGCGATTCGCCGATGTGAAAGCGCGGGTGGTGCGCCTTCTCCAGCAGCACCACGTTGCGGCCTTGCTGCGCCAGCAGTGCCGCAACGGTCGAACCGGCAGGACCGCCGCCGATCACGATCACGTCGCAGGATTCGTTCGCGGTCGGGCCGGGTTCGGTGACTTCAGTCGGGAGAGACATTCAGGCTGCACACGTTGTTTGACAATGCTGCGCAGCATAACGCCCCTCCGCAACTGCCCTTCACCCCGCTGGCAACGCCGTCGCCTTGGTGTAGTCCGCATCCGGCCCCGATGGCGGCGTCAACGCCGGATCGGAGGCCCAGTCGGTGGGCGTGGGCGACAGCTTGTAGCTCAGCGTTCCACCGTCCTTGATCTTGTCCAGCGGCAGCCACGAGCCGGCATAGGTGGTGCCGTTGAGCTTCATCTCACTGATGTAGCGCACGTCGTCGAGCAGGGCCTGCCTGTCGGCTTCGATCCGTAGCTTCTTGCCGTTGCCCAGCCACAGCGTCATGCCCGAGAACTGCGGCGTGGAGACCGCGAGGCCCGGCGCAGAGGGGATCGCCGGATAGAGACCCATCGCGGCCCACACGTACCAGCCCGAGGTCGCGCCCATGTCGTCGTTACCGGGCAGGCCACCCGGTTCCAGGGAGAAGTTCTTCTTCAGGATCACCGGGATGATGTACTGCGCGTGCTTGGCCGAGCCGATCCAGTTGTAGGCCCAGGGGGTCTGGAAGGCCGGCTCGTTGCCGATGTAGTACTTGCTGGAGTGTTCGCCGTTTTCACTGCCGTCGCCATTCAGTTCCTTGCCAGTTGGTTCACGCCCTTTGAACGGATCCGCTGAATCGAGCGAGAACAGCTTGGCGAGCCGGTCGAGAGCACTCGCCTTGCCTCCGAGCTTGTCGATGAGACGGGTCCAGTCATGGGCGAAGGTCCAGATGTAGTTGGTCTCGGACGATTCGTGGAAATCGCCGGGGCCTGCCCACGAACCGTCGGCAGCCTTGGATTCGAGGGACTTGCTCGCGTCGTTGAAGATGTTCTGCCAGTTGCCCGCCCTCTTGAACACCTTCTGGATGACGCCTTGGTCCGCCGCGCGGGTGTCAGGCAGCGCATCGAGAAACGCGCCGATCGAACGGTCCGTGGTGATGGCCTCAAGCGTGGTCGACGACGGATGCTCATAGCCCTTGCCGGACGGAATCCACCCCAGGCTCAGGTAGTCGGCACGGCTGTCGATGTTGACCGGCTTGCCGATCGCATGGATGTTGTTGCATTGACTGTCGGCATCGCCCGCCGACTGCAGCATGTACTTCCGTGCGTTCGCCAGATCGAATTTCTTCGCCCCGAACAGGTAGGAGCCCGCGACGACCGTCGGCGCATGGTCGCCATTCATCGGAACCGTGTCCTCGCTGCCATCCACCCAGTGCGGGAAGGCACCGCACTGCTGAGCGTCGGCCACCAGCGACTGCATCATCTCGCTGGCCTCGTCCGGCGCGATCATCGCCAGCATCTGGGCCTGGCTGCGGTAGGTGTCCCACATCGAGAAGCCCGAGTAATGGGTCTTGTAGCCGGCGTCCTTGCCATCCACCTTGAACTTGTAGTTGGCGACGTTCTCGGTGCCCCGCTTGGGCAGCTCATCGCTCGACTGCTTGATGTCCACCTGCTTCATGCTGCGGTAGTCGCCATTGACGTCGCTGTAGACGGTCGGACCGCTGTAGACGCGGTACAGCGCCGTGTAGAACTTCGAGAGCTGGGTGGTGGCGTCGGCCCTCTGCCCGACATCGAGCTTGTCGATCTCGCCCGGCTTTGCGAGATCGAGCTGGGCCACATTCAGCCGACTGTCCCAGGTCTTCTCCGCCGCCGTCTTCAGGGTGTCGAAGGACCAACCCGCATTTTCGGCTTCGAGGTTCTTCCGGGCATTGGCAACGCTGACCGAAGAGATCCCGACCTTCATCTGCACCGTGAGATCCGTGGCGGCCAGATCGAACTGCAGCAGCGCCGACTTGCCATCGACCCTGGAGCTGGGTTTGAGCGGCTTGTCGAAGGTCGCGTGGAAGTAAACCGGCTGCTTCCACGTTCCGCCGCAGAACTCGTGCGCGATCGCTTTGCCGTAAACGGATTTGCCATCCGCGCTCAGCGTGGTTTCCGTCAGCTGAGGATAGGAGATGCCATCTTGATTGCGGTTGTTGCGAGAGGCATCGATGACAAGGAAGGCCTTGTCCTTGTGCGCATAGCTGAACCTCGCCATGCCGGTGCGTGTCGTCGCGCTCAGCTCGCTCGTGATGCCGTTGTCGAACTTCACCTTGTAGTAGCCAGGCGTGGCCGACTGGTTCGACTTTTTGTAGGGGACGCCACCGTCTCCGGGAATCTGGCCCTCTGTGTGCGGCAGGATCGCCACAGCCCCTTGCCCTCTGCAGCCAGGCCCGTTGAGATGGGTCATGCTGAAGTAGCGGATTCTTGTGTCCGCGTAGTAGTAGCCGCCCGAGCCCTCGTTGTACGGCCGTCCGCTTCCCGTGGTGTCCGGTCCGAAACTGACCATGCCGAAGGGCGTCTGGGCACCCGGGTTGACGTTGCCGGAATGGCCGCTCCCGGTGTCGGACATCATCGTTCCGACAAACAGATTGACGTACTTCGTCAGCGCCATATCGACTCGTGGTTCCGCGACGGGCGGTGCTGCAGGAGGCACCGTCACAACGGGCTCAGTGGCCCCGCTTCCAGCCTCAGGCGCAGCGACGAAGCTGCTCGAGCTACCCCCGCCACACCCCCACAACACCGACGCGGCAACAAGCCCCGCCGCCAAGTTTTTGCATGCGATTTTCTTTTCCATTTTGTCTCCCTTGCTGCTTGCACATCGCCCACGGTCGGGCGCCAAACGGCCGCAGTGTATGTACGGCGCTCGTGCAAGTGCGCTTGTGATTTCCCGAACGAAACCCGGCGTTGGCAGAGCAACAAAAAAAAAGGCGGCCATGAAGGCCGCCGTTTCGGGGGAGCGAGTTTCGCTCAGCCTGCGCGTCGCTGTCCCGCGAGGCGCCGCACCACAGCCACCAGGCGATCCACCTCGTCGAAGGTGTTGTAGAACGCGAGCGAAGGCCGCACCGTCGTCTCGACACCGAAGCGCCGAAGGATCGGCTGTGCGCAGTGATGGCCCGTGCGCACCGCGATGCCTTCGTCGTTCAACGCATGCCCCACCTCTTCGGTGGTGTAGCCGTCGAGCACGAAGGACATCACGCTGGCCTTGTCGGCCGCCGTGCCGATCAGCCGCACGCCCGGGATCGCACCGAGCTTCTGCATGCCGTACACGAGCAGGTCGTGCTCATAGCGCGCGATGTTCTCAATGCCGACCTTGTTGACGTAGTCGATCGCAGCACCCAATCCCACCGCATCGGCGATGTTGCCGGTGCCGGCCTCGAACTTGTTCGGGATCGGCTGGAACACGGTCTTCTCGAAGGTCACGTCGGCAATCATGTTGCCGCCGCCCTGCCACGGCGGCATGTCCTCGAGCACTTCGCGCTTGCCCCAGACCACGCCGATGCCGGTCGGGCCGAACACCTTGTGGCCGGAGAACACGAAGAAATCGGCACCGATGTCCTGCACGTCCACGCGCATGTGCGAGACCGACTGCGCGCCGTCGACCAGCGCCTTGGCGCCGGCACGGTGCGCAAGCTCGACGATCTCCTTCACCGGCACCACGGTGCCCAGCGCGTTGGAGACCTGCGTGACGGCAACGATCTTCGTGCGGTCGTTCAAGAGCTTGCGGTATTCGTCGAGCAGCACCTGGCCCGAGTCGTCCACCGGGATCACGCGCAGCTTCGCACCCTTGGCGGCGGCGAGCTGCTGCCACGGCACGATGTTGGCGTGGTGTTCGAGGTTCGAGACGATGATCTCGTCGCCCTCGCCCACGTGCTGCCCGCCCCAGCTCTTGGCCACGAGGTTGATCGCCTCGGTGGTGCCGCGCACGAAGATCACTTCTTCGACTTCGGGTGCGTTGATGAATTTGCGAACGCGCTCGCGGGCGCCTTCGTACGCATCGGTCGCACGCGCTGCGAGCTCATGCGCCGCGCGATGGATGTTCGAGTTCTCGTGTTCGTAGAAGTACGCGATGCGATCGATGACCGACTGCGGCTTGTGCGTGGTGGCTGCGTTGTCGAACCACACGAGTTGCTTGCCGTTGACGCGCTCCTGCAGGATGGGGAAATCGCGGCGCACGGCGTTGACGTCGAACGGCGGATGCTGGCCGCTGCCGGCGAGCGGTACCGCGTCGGGGCCGCGCGGGTCCGGCTTGGCCGGCGTGACGAAGCCGTTGGGCAGTCGCACCGCATCGACGAAGTAGAACTGCGCATCGCGACCCGCCGGCGCCGAGGGCGGGCTCGGTGGCAACGCGGGTTGAGCGGTCGGCGCCGCAAGACCTGCGAACGGATCGTGAATCGCGAAGCCATCGCCGGCACCTGCCGTCGGATGCCCGTAGCTGTTGTTCAGGAAGTAGAACGGCGACGACGCACCCGCTTGCGGCGCCACGGGTGCACCGACCTGCTGAGGCACGCCCAGCACCGTGCCGCCCGACCGCGGCTCGAAGGCCGGCGCGACCGAGAACACAGTGTCCGGCACGCCGTTGCCCGCCACCGCATGCGGCAGCAAGGCCGGCGCGCGGTTCGCGAGCGAAGGCAGTTGGGTCGGCGATGCGGGCAGCACGTTGGCGCCCGGAATCTGCCCCTGCGGAATCGGCGTGCCCGGCACGCTGGGCCCGAAGCCGGCGGGGCTCACGAGCGGCGAGCCCGGCGGTGCAATGTTGGCGGGAAACTGTGCGCCCGGCACCAGCCCGCTCGCCACGCCGGGCAGCGAGGTCGGCGGCGTGCCTGGCAGCGCGGAGAACATGGCGCTCGCCATGCGCGCGAGGATGGCCGGATCGAACGGCGCCTCGCCCGGAGTCGTGGGTGTACTCACCGCGGCTTACTTGTAGGTGTCGGGATAGTCGTGGTACTTGCCGATCTCGACGTCGTCGAGCACCGCCAGCGCGTCGGTGGTCAGCACCGCGAGCGAGCAATACAGCGAGATCAGGTACGACGCGATCGCATGGTTGTTGATGCCCATGAAGCGCACCGACAGCCCCGGGCTCTGCTCGCCCGAGAGGCCCGGCTGGAACAGGCCCACCACGCCCTGGCGCTTGTCGCCCACGCGCAGCAGCAGGATCTTGCTCTTGCCATCGGCCACCGGCACCTTGTTCGACGGAATCAGCGGAATGCCGCGCCAGGTGATGAACTGCGAACCGAACAGGCTCACGGTCGGTGGCGGCGTGCCGCGGCGCGTGGCCTCGCGGCCGAAGGCGGCAATGGCGAGCGGGTGCGTGAGGAAGAACGCGGGCTCTTTCCACACCTTGGTCAGCAGCTCGTCCAGGTCGTCGGGCGTGGGCGCGCCGGTCAGCGGGAAGATGCGTTGTTCTTCGCTCACCTGGGCCAGCAGGCCGTAGTCGGGGTTGTTGATGAGCTCGCTCTCCTGGTTCTCCTTGATCGTCTCGATCGTCAGGCGCAGCTGCTCCTTGATCTGGTCGTGCGGGCTGCTGTACAGGTCGGAGATGCGGGTGTGCACGTCGAGCACGGTGCTCACGGCATTGAGGTAGTGCTCGCGCGGGTTTTCTTCGTAGTCGACGAAGGTGCGCGGCAGCTGGTTTTCTTCTTCGCGCGAGGTGCAGGTGACCTTGATCGACTCGGGGTTCTTGACCTTGTTGACGCGGTAGATGCCCGCTTCCACCGGCACCCATTGCAGCAGGTGCGTCAGCCAGCGCGGGCTGATGGTCTCGAGTTGAGGGACTGTCTTGGTGGCATTGGCTAGCTGGCGTGCGGCGTTGTCGCCAAGGGCGGTGGTACCACCGACTGTTGCGCTCATGTATTGAAACTCCGTGGAGGGGTGAGAAAGTGGGCGCCAGTGTCCGGCGCCCAAGGGTTTCCCCTCAACAGGCTATAGCCGCCAAGTTGATCCGCCTTGCAAGGCGCGATTGTTCGAGTTGCTCGCAACGCGCGAGTAGGTTCACGATGTTGATGCCCAGTGCCGTCGCGAGCTTCTGCGCGGTGACGATCGACGGAATCACGCGGCCGCGCTCGACCTCCCCCACGTACGAGCGATTGAGGTCCGAGCGCTCGGCGAGCTGCTCCTGCGACCAGCCGTTCGCTTCGCGCAACTGGCGCACGGTGACGCCGAAATCTTCGACAAAGGCTTTCATGGTGCGCTCGCTTTCGGTGCATTCTGCAAACTGGCCTGGGTCACGCTCGCGCCCGGCTTCACGTCGTCGGTGATCCAGACGTTGCCGCCGATGACGGCGCCCTTCCCTAGCGTCACGCGCCCGAGGATGGTTGCGCCCGCATAGATGACCACGTCGTCCTCCACCACCGGATGCCGCGGCAAGCCCTTCTGCAGGTTGCCCTCGGTGTCGGTCGGAAAGCGCTTGGCCCCGAGCGTCACGGCCTGGTAGAGCCGCACGCGCTTGCCGATGACGGCCGTCTCGCCGATCACGACGCCCGTGCCGTGGTCGATGAAGAAGCCCGCGTCGATCTGTGCGCCGGGGTGGATGTCGATGCCGGTCTGCCCGTGCGCCAACTCCGCGACGATGCGCGCGAGCAGCGGCAGCCCGAGCTTGTACAGCTCGTGCGCAAGGCGGTGATGGATCATCGCGAGCACGCCGGGGTAGCACAGCAGCACCTCGTCGACGCTGCGCGCGGCCGGATCGCCCTGGTAGGCGGCGAGCACGTCGCTGTCGAGCAGGCGGCGCAGCTCGGGCAGCGCGTTCGCGAACTGGCGCACGGCCTCGGTGGCGAGGTCGTCGATCTCGCTCGCTGGGCGCGGCTGGAGACGCGCATTGAAATTGAGTTCCAGACGCGCCTGCAGCAGCAGCGCCTGCAAGGCCGCGTCGAGCGTGTGGCCGACGTAGAAGTCTTCGCTCTCGTGACGCAGGTCCGGCGGGCCGAGCCGCATCGGAAAGAGCGCACCCTTGAGCGATTCGACGATCTGCGTGAGCGCATCGCGCGATGGAAACTCGCGCGCGCCGGGCTCTCGCGAGCGCCGCTGTGAATCGCGCCACTCGTCGCGCACGCCATGCAGCGCGCGCACGATGTCGCTTACCTCGAAATGGGCCATGTGTTTTTTCCTCCCTTGAACGTCTTGTGCAGGTCTTGCGCGGGTAGCCGTCAGTCCTGCACCCAGGGCAGCTTGTGGAAGCGCCAGCCGTCTGCACCACCGCGGTGCTGCTGTGCATCGATCTCGCCCTCGAAGCCTTCGAGCACGTTGAAGACCTGAGTGAAACCGGCTTTCGCGGCCGCTTCGGCAGCCAGCGCGGAGCGCTTGCCGCTGCGGCACAGCAGCAGCGCCACGGCGTCCTTGCCGCCCTCTTTCGCGAGCTTGGCTTCGAGCTCGCGCACGAAACGGGGATTGCGCGTGAGCGCGGTGCCGGTGGCCCAGGCCACGTGCAGGCTCTCGGGCACATGGCCGACGAACTTGCGTTCCTCGCCCGAGCGCACGTCGACCAGCACCGCCTGGCCCTTCTGCACCAGATCCCAGGCCACCGTCGGCGTCACGCCGCCGGCATAAGGCCAGTTGTTTTCGGCGGCCTTGGCGCGCGCCTGTTCCAGTGCTTCGGGCAAGACGAGTTCTTCTTCAACTTCCACTGACATGCTGTGCGGCTCCTGTTGTGCGTTGGTATTCGCCTTGATGGCGATAACCACCACTTTAGGAGCGCCGAGCGGAACCTCAAACGACTGAAAAGTCGATTCCTAACAACCGGACGTTGTATAGGCCGATGCTCAAACGACGGCAGCCGCCTCCGCCGCCCGCACGGCCGGCGCGGTGAGGTCCACGCTCTTCCCGCCATCCACGCCATACGGCACATCGCCCGCGATCGTGACCCGGCGCACCACCCGGTGCTGGTCGCCGTAGTCGTTGATCGCGTAGTGCTGCGTGGCCCGGTTGTCCCAGATCGCCACATCGCCCTGCGTCCAGCGCCAGCGCACCGTGTTCTCCAGGCGGTGCACATGGCTCTGCAGCACGCTCAGCAGGTGCTGGGAGTCATACGTCGAATGGCCGGCCAGTCGCTTGACGAAGTGGCCCAGCACGAGGCTGCACTCGCCGGTCTCGGGATGCACCCGCACCACCGGGTGCTCGGCTTCGAGCAGGCGGCGGGTGAACACCTCCTTGTAGCGCTTGACGCCCTCGTCGGCCAGGTCGGCGGGCTGACGCGAGGCGGCGTAGTCGTAGTCGTTGCCATGCACCGCGCGGAGGCGATCGGCCAGCGCCTTCAGGTCGTCCGACAGGCTCTCGTAGGCGGCCACGGTGTTGGCCCAGACGGTGTCGCCGCCATAGGGCGGAATCACGACCGCACGCAGGATCGACACCTGCGGATACGCCACCTCGAAGGTCACGTCGGTGTGCCACGAGTTGGCGCGGCCGCCGTGGCGCGAATCGAGTTCCAGCAGCTTCGTGCCGTCCTTCGAGGGAACGGTCGGATGCGGCACCAGCTCGCCCCAGAGACGGCCGAAGGCCTGCTGCTGCGCGTCGTCCAGGTGCTGCTGTCCGCGGAAGAACAGCACCTTGTGCTTGAGCAGCGCCGCCTTGATCGACCGGAACACCTCCGGCTGCAATTCGCCCGAGAGCCGCACGCCGCGCACTTCGGCGCCGATGTGGCCGGCCTGCCGGACGATGTCGAGTTCGTTGTCTTGTGCAACGGCGGGGGAAGAAAGAACAGCGCTCATCGAAGGTCCTCTTTGGGTTGGATGGAAAGAAAAAACGAAAGGCTCAGTAGGCAAAGCGCAGCCCGGCGGGCAGTCCGCCCGAGGTGTCCGGCGGCAGTTGCGGCGGTGCTTCGGGAAGTGGCGCACCCGCGAACTCGCGCAACACCTCTTCCTTGACATGGGTGAAGGCCAGGTCCACGCGGTTGCGCGGATGCGCAAGCGCCACCGGCACGATGCGGCGGATGCGCCCCGGTCGGGGCTCCATCACCACCACCTTGTCGCCGAGGTACACGGCCTCCTCGACGTCGTGGGTGACCAGGATCATCGTGATGCCCTCGGCCTGCCAGATGCGGTGCAGCTCCTGCTGCAGATGCGCCCGCGTCATCGCGTCGAGTGCGCCGAAGGGCTCGTCGAGCAGCAAGATCTCGGGCCGGTTGACCAGCGCCCGCGCAATCGCCACGCGCTGCGACATGCCGCCCGACAGCTGGTGCGGGTACGCGCTCTCGAAGCCCTTGAGCCCGACCAGCTCAATGTGCGCCTGCACCTCCTTGCGCTTCTGCGCCGCATCGAGGCCCGCGTTCAGCAACCCGAGCGCGATGTTCTGCTGCACGGTGAGCCACGGAAACAGCCGGTGCTCCTGGAACACGATGCCGCGGTCCAGGCTGGTGCCGACGATGCGGTTCCCGTCGATCAGCACCTCGCCGCGGTAGTCGGCCTCGAGCCCGACGATCAGCCGCAGCAGCGTCGACTTGCCGCAACCGCTGGAGCCCACGATGCTGACGAACTCGCCCGGTGTGATGGTCAAGCTGATGTCATCGAGCACCTTGAGCGGTGCGCCCTCGACCTCGTACTGCTTGCTCAGTTGTCGTATTTCGAGTGTTGCGGCGTGTGCCATGTCTTTTTCTCTTTCAGAAGCCGGCCACGGAACGCCCGCGCCAGGCCAGGAGGCGGTTCTCGATGCGCGTCGCGATCCAGTTGAGGGTGAAGCCCACGAGGCCGACCACGATCACGCCGAAGATCACGAGGTCCATCCAGAAGTGGTCGCGCCCGTCGATCATGGTGTTGCCGATGCCCTTGCCCGAGACCAGCAGGTACTCCGCGCCCAGCGTGGCGAGCCACGCGTAGATCAACGCCAGATGCACGCCCGCGAAGATCGAGGGCGATGCGCTCGGCAGCACCACGCGCGTGAAGAGCTGCCAGCGGCTGAAGCGCAGCACGCGCGCCACCTCGACCAGGTCGCCGGGCACGCTGCGGATGCCCTCGAAGGTGTTGAGCACCACCGGGAAGAAAGCCGCGAGCGAGAGAAACGCCACCTTGGCCGCGTCGCCGAGGCCGAACCACACGGACAGGAGCGGAATCCATGCGAACAGCGAGATCTGCTTGAGCGTGTGGAAGCTCGGCCCCACGAGGTTTTCGAACAAGCGCGACAGCCCCAGCGCCGCACCGAAAAGCAGCCCGGCGCTCGCGCCGATCGCAAAACCCGCCAGGTCGCGCCACAGGCTCGCAGAGAGCCCGGTCCACAGCGCCCCGCTCGTGGCCTGCTCCACCGCCCGCTGCCAGACGCTGTCGATCGACACCAGCAGCGGCGAACTCGACCAGCCGAAGCGGAACGCCGCCCACCAGAGCGCTACCAGCAACACGGGCAGCACCCAGCCGCGCAAGGGCTTGGGCACGCGGCGAAAGAGATTCCGGTCCACGGAAGCTGTGCTGCCGCTCATCAGAACCCCGCCCGCCGCCAGCGCAGCAGCCGCGTCTCGACGAGCGCGAGCAGCTTGTCGAGCACGAACCCGACCGCGCCCACCATCACCACCGCCGCCAGCACCACATCGAGCTGGAACAGTTGCCGGCCGAACACGATCATGTAGCCCAGCCCTTCGCTCGACGCCAACAGCTCGACCACCACCAGCGCGAGCCAGGCGTGCGTGAAGCCATAGCGCACGCCGTTCCAGATCGGCGCCAATGCAGCCGGAAACACCACCTTCGACAGCATCTGCCAGCGGCTGAAGCGGAACACCCGCGCCACCTCGATGTAGCGCGTGGGCACGTTCTGGATGCCCTTGAAGGTGTTGAGCGCGATGGGCACGAGCGATGCCTTGGCGATCAGGATGATCTTGAGCGCCTCGTCGATGCCCACCAGCAGCATCAGCAGCGGCAGCCACCCCAGCACCGGCACCTGCGCGAAGGCCTTGAAGAGCGGGTAGGTGTAGTCCTTGAAGGTCGGCGACAGGCCCATCGCCACGCCGAGCAGCAGGCCGCCCACCAGTCCGACGCCGAAGCCCGCGAACACGCGCCAGAGGCTGATGCGCAGGTTTTCGATCAGCTCGCCGCTTTGCAGCGCATCCACAAAAGTGGCGGCCACCGTTTCGGGCGACGGCAGCACCTGCGGCGCGATCCATTCATTGCGCGCCGCGATGTGCCACAAGAGCAGCACGGCCAGCGGCACCGGCCAGGCAAGCAAGAGCCGCCCGATGCCCGACAACCGGGCGCGCCAGGTGCGCCAGGTGCGCCAGGTGCGCCACACGGCAAGCGGCGAAGACCGCTCGGCCGCGGGGAGCGGCAACGATTCCGGAGGCAATACCGCGCTCATGCGGCCACCTCGAATGCGTTTACCGACGAGTGGTCATTCATCGCAACACCGCGACCTGCTTGCCGCTGATCTCGCCGTTGGCCTCGTACACCGGCCAGTAGTTCTCGAGCTTGAGCTCGCGCAGCGATGCATCGAGAAAGCTGCGGTCGAACCAGCTGTCGATCTCGGCCTTGCCGCGCACCAGCTTGAGCGCCAGTGCCTGCTCGGCGGAGTCCTTGTAGCGCTGCACCAGGAACGGATCGAGCAGTGGCGACAGGCGCGTGCGCAGCGGCTGGCCGATGAAGTCCTCGCGCCAGTATTTCTCGGCCACTTCCGCCTTGCCCCATTGCGCGAACACTTCGTCGCGCTGCGACTCGTCGGAATAGCGGCGCGCCACCTTCACCAGCGTGTTCACGATGCGTTGCGTGGCCCTGGGCTGGTTGCGCGCGAAATCGTCCGAGGCCAGCAGCACGGTCTGGCGCGTGTACCTGAACGAATCCTCGGAGGCCGAATAGATCACCTTCGCCACGCCCTTGTCACGCAGCACGAAGAGCTCGACATAGCCGAACGCGCCGTCGATGTCCTTGGTGGCCAGCGCGGCCTGCGCGCCCGGCAGGTCGAGGTTGATGAGGCGCACATCGCTTTCCTTGAGCCCATGTGCCGCCAGCGCGCGCACGGCCGCCAGGTGCAGGTTCGTGCCCTTGTAGAGCGCGATGCGCTTGCCGCGCAGGTCCTCGATGCGCTTGACCGCCGAATCCGGCGGCACCGCCAGGTACAGGCCGTTGCGCACGCCCGAGCCCGCGATGATCCGGGTCTTGACGCCGCCCGCGCGGTGCACGATGGAAGGCAGGTCGCCCTGCCAGGCCAGGTCCAGTTGCTTGTTGACGAGCGCCTCGTTCACCGCCGGCCCCGCGCCTTTGAAGAACACCCACTCGATCTTCGTGCCGTCGGCCTTGAACTCTTCCTCCAGCGCACCGGTCGAGTGAACCAGCGCCGCCGACGAGCCGCCGAAGCGCACCGGATTGCCGACGCCACCGGTCGCCACGCCGATGCGGATGACGGGCGGTGATGCGTCGTTACCGGCAGCCAGCAAGCGCGGCGCTGCGGCAATCAGGGGCCACGCAGCGGCGTGGCGGAGGAACGAACGTTTGAGCATGTGGGGCGACCTTGGCTTCGATGAATCCAAAAGATTCTGCGAGGCGGATGCGCAGGCCGGAAGGAAGCTGTTCGCAGTTCCTCATGCCCCATTCGACTAAGCCATGTTGGCTATATCGACCTGCGCGAAACACAGGCACAGTGGCGCCATGGATCACAAGGTCATCACCCTCATCAAGTGGCTCTTCCTGGCCCTCGGGCTCGCGCTCCTGGTCGGCGCCATCTTCGTGGACCCCGAGGCCAAGCTGGCCCTGACGATCATGGGCGTGATCTTCGCGGGCATCGGCGGCGGCATCATCGCCTTCGGCCGCTGGAGCGCGCAGAAGGAAGCGGACCTGCGCCAGAACGGCCAGCTCATCGAGGCCGAGTTCCAGGAGGTGGAACTCAACGGCAGCCTCGAGGTGAATGGAGAGAATCCCTACCGCATCGTCGCCAAATGGCACGACACCGCGAACAACCGCCTGCATGTGTTCCGCAGCGCCAACCTCTGGTTCGATCCGACGGACTATGTGCCGGAATGGATCCCGGTCTATATCGATCGGAACAACCCCAAGCGCTATCACATGGAGACTTCGTTCCTGCCCAGGCTGCAGTGACGTAAAAAAACCCGGCGCCGCCAGGACGCCGGGTTGTTCGCAATCGCCTGAGGGTCCGTCAGAGCTTTGCGATCGAAACCTCGGTCGACTTCACCAGCGCGACTACGTCGGAGCCGACCTTCAGTTGCAGCTCGTCGATCGAGCGCGTGGTGATGACCGAGGTCACGATGCCCCAGGCGGTCTCGACATCGACTTCGGAGACGACGTCGCCGCGGATGATTTCGCGGACCTTGCCCTTGAACTGGTTGCGCACGTTGATGGCTTGGATGGACATGATGGTTTCTCTTTCAGGTTGAAGAAATAAAGGATGGGATGGAGAGATCAGACGATCTCCGCCACGTCGTCGAACGCGAGCCGGGGCCCGCGCTCGAAAGTGCCGGCGTGATCGGCCACACCGAGATTCACAAGAAAGTTGGCGCGGTAGCGGCCGTCGGGGAAGAACGCCTTGTCGACCAGGTCAGCGTTGAAGCCCGACTGCGGCCCCACGTCCAGGCCAAGCGAACGCGCCGCCAGGATCAGGTACGCGCCCTGCAGGCTGCTGTTGCGAAACGCCGTGGCCTGCGCGGCCTCGGCGCTCTTCTCGAAGAAGGGCTTGGCGTCATAGGCCGGGAACTGCGTGGGCAGGTGCTCGTAGAAGCGGGTGTCGTGCGCCACGATCACCGTCACGCCAGCCGCCAGCGTCTGCGCCGTGTTGCCGGACGAAACTGCGGGTTTCAGCTTCGCCTTGGCCTCCTCGCTGCGCACGAACACGTAGCGCGCGGGCTGCGCGTTGTAGGCGGTCGGGCCCCACTTCACGAGGTCGTAGAGCTTGCGGATGACTTCGTCGGTGATGGGCACCGGCTTGAAGGCGTGCACGGTGCGCGCCTTGCGGAACAGCTGGTCGAGCGCCGCTTCGGGAATGGCGTTGAGTGTTGTCATGGTTTTTCGTTCGTCGAAGCGATCAGGATGCGGCGGCCAACGCGACGTTGAGGTCAGCAATCAAATCGTCGATGTGCTCGATGCCGACTGACAGGCGCACCGTGTCTTCCGTCACACCAGCCCTTGCGAGCTCTTCGGGCGAAAGCTGCCGGTGCGTGGTCGAGGCTGGGTGCGTGGCCAGCGAGCGCACGTCGCCGATGTTCACGAGGCGCGTGAAGAGCTTCAACGCATCGAGGAATTTCGCGCCGCCTTCACGGCCGCTGCCGATGCCGAAGGTCAGCACGCCGCTGGACTTGCCGCCGAAGTACTTCTGCGCCAGCGCGTAGTCCGGATGGTCTTCGAGCGCCGCGTAGTTGACCCAGTTCACGGCCTTGTGCGTCTTCAGGTGCTGCGCCACCTTGAGCGCGTTGCTGCTGATGCGGTCCATGCGCAGCGCGAGCGTCTCGATGCCCTGCAGGATCAGGAAGGCGTTGAACGGCGAGATGGCCGCACCCGTGTTGCGCAGCGGCACCACGCGTGCACGGCCGATGTACGCGGCCGGGCCCAGCGCCTCGGTATAGACCACGCCGTGGTAGCTCACGTCGGGCTCGTTCAGGCGCTTGAAGCGCGCCTTGTGCTCGGCCCACGGGAACTTGCCGGAATCGACGATGGCGCCGCCGATGCTCGTGCCGTGGCCGCCCAGGTACTTGGTGAGCGAATGCACCACGATGTCGGCGCCATGCTCGATGGGCCGGCTCAGGTAAGGCGAGGGCACGGTGTTGTCCACGATCAGCGGCACGCCGTGGCGGTGCGCGATCTCGGCGATGGCCGCGATGTCGGTCACGTTGCCGGCGGGGTTGCCCAGCGACTCGACGAACACCGCCTTGGTCTTGTCGTCGAAGAGCTTCTCGAAGCTCGAAGGATCGCGGTGGTCCGCAAAGCGCGTGGTGATGCCGAACTGCGGCAGCGTGTGCGCAAATAGGTTGTAGGTGCCGCCATACAGCGCGGTGCTGCTCACGATGTTGTCGCCGGCTTCCGCGATGGTCTGGATCGCATAGGTCACGGCCGCCTGGCCCGAAGCCAGTGCGAGCGCTGCAATGCCGCCTTCGAGTGCGGCGACTCGCTGCTCCAGCACGTCCTGCGTCGGGTTGTTGATGCGGGTGTAGATGTTGCCCGGCACCTTCAGATCGAACAGGTCCGCGCCGTGCTGCGCGCTGTCGAAGGCGTAGGCCACCGTCTGGTAGATCGGCGGCGCAACGGCGCGCGTGGTCGGATCGGGCGAGTAGCCGGCGTGCACCGACAGGGTTTCGAATTTCCAGTTCTGCGACATAGGGACTGCCTTTCAGCGAAAGAGGAAGGAAGGCTCAGATCGCCCAGCGCAGCGCGTGCGCGGGTGTTCCGAGCCAGTTGGCGTCGGCGCTGCTGTCGGCCTCTTCGGGAGTTCCGGGCTTTTGCAGCACCCTGTCGAGGATGCGTTTTTCGATGGCCGCGAAGGCCGGGTCGCCCTGCGAGCGCGGGCGTGCGAGTGCGATGTTTTCGTCGAGTGCGATGCGGCCGTCTTCGATCAGGATCACGCGGTCCGCCAGGGCCACGGCTTCCTGCACGTCGTGCGTCACCAGCAAGGCGGTGAAGCGATGGCGCTGCCAGAGGTTCTCGATGAGCCGGTGCATCTCGATGCGGGTGAGCGCGTCGAGCGCACCCAGCGGTTCGTCGAGCAACAAGAGGCGCGGGTGATGCACCAGCGCCCGCGCCAGCGACACACGCTGGCGCTGGCCGCCCGACAGGCGCGCCGGCCATTCGTTCTCGCGGTCGGCCAGGCCCACCTGCGCGAGCACTTCCTTGCCGCGCGGCTTGGCGTCGTTCGACAAACCCAGCGTCACGTTGTCGAGCACGCGGCGCCAAGGCAGGAGGCGCGCCTCCTGGAACATGATGCGGGTGTCATCGTGCAGGCCGTTCACGGCCTTGCCATCGGTGTAGAGGCCACCGGAGGTCGCTTCTTCGAGCCCCGCGATCAACCGCAGCAGCGTGCTCTTGCCGCAACCGCTGCGGCCCACGATGGCGATGAACTGGCCCGGCTCGATGGTGAGCTTGGTATTGCGCAGCACGTCGCGCGTGCCGTAGCGCTTGTGCAGGCCACGTGCTTCGAGGCGCACACCGCCTGCGATGGCCTGGGGTTGGATGTCTTTCAGAACGGCACTCATGGCTTCAGGCTCCGGGTTTGAACAGCGCCACGTCGAGCGCATTGAGTTTTCGGGGCAGCAACTTTTCGCCGAAGAAGGCATCGGCGATGCGCTGCTGCTCGGTCAGGCCCTCGGCCACGACCGGGCGCACTGCATAGCTGCGGCGGCTGTTGGCTTGTTCGATGGTGGCGGCGTCAAGCCCCCACACGGGCGACAGCAGCGCGGCCGCCTCCTTGGGGTTCTGCTTGACCCATTTGCCGGTCTTCTCGAGCTCGGCATAGATCACGCGCAGCACATCGGGCCGCGCCTTCGCGAACTTGGTGCTCGCGAGGTAATAGCGCTGGTACGACGCGATGCCCGCGCCGTCGGCCAGCACACGCACCTTCGACTGTCGCTGCGCCGCGGCGAGGAACGGGTCCCACACCACCCACGCGTCGATCGCGCCTTTCTCGAAGGCGGCGCGGCCATCGGCCGGTGTGAGATACGCGGGCTCGATGTCCTTGAACGAGAGGCCGGCCTTCTCCAGCGCGGCGATCAGCAGGTAGTGCGCGCCAGCCGCCTTCGCGAAGCCGACCTTCTTGCCCTTCAGGTCGGCCACGGTCTTGAGCGGCGAGTCGTCTTTCACGACGATGGCCTGCGCCGCGGGCGACGGCGCTTCCTGCGCGATGAAGGTCAGCTCGGCACCGGCCGCCTGCGCGAACACGGGCACCGTGTCGGCCACGTCGGCGCTGATGTCGAGGTTGTTCAGGTTCAGTGCCTCGAGCAGCGGCAGGCCGCTGGTGAACTCGTGCCAGCTCAGCGTGGCATTGAGCGGCGCGAGTTGCTTTTCGAGCGTGCCTTGTGCCTTGAGCAAGGCCGTGAGCGTCGACGACTTCTGGTAGCCGAAGCGCACGGTGACGGGTCGCGGAGCAACGCCCTGTGCCAGCACGGCACCTGCACTCAGGGCACCCAACGTGGCGATGGCTGTGCGGCGGGAAATGGATCTGTTCATCTGCCCCGCCCTCACTTCGGCTTCTTCTGGTAGCCCGGGTGCCAGCGCAGCCACCACTGCTCCAGGCCGCGCGCGAACAGGTCGGCCAGCTTGCCGAGCAGTGCATACAGCAGGATGCCCACGAGCACGATGTCGGTCTGCAGGAACTCGCGGGCGTTCATCGTCAGATACCCGATGCCGGCCTGCGCTGAGATGGTCTCGGCCACGATCAGGATCACCCACATGAGGCCCAGCGAAAAACGCAGGCCCACGAGAATCGACGACAGCGCCCCCGGCAGGATCACCTCGCGGTACAGCTGCCAGCGCGTGAGGCCGTAAGTGCGGCCCATCTCGATGAGCTGCGGATCGACGTTGCGGATGCCGTGGAAGGTGTTGAGGTAGATCGGAAAGAACACCGACACCGAGATCAAGAACAGCTTGGCCGATTCGTCGATGCCGAACCAGAGGATCACCAGCGGAATCAGCGCGAGCGCGGGGATGTTGCGCACCATCTGGATGGTCGAATCGAGCAGCGTCTCGGCGAACTTCACCGAGCCCGTGAGCAGGCCCAGCGCCAGCCCGGCACCGCCGCCGATGGCCAGGCCCGCGAGCGCACGGCCGGCGCTCACCTTCACATGCGTCCAGAGTTCGCCGGAAACAGTGAGCGACCATGCGGCCTTGACCACGTCGACCGGTGCCGGCAGCACGCGCGTCGACAACCAGCCGAGCGACGAGGCGATCTGCCAGAACACGATGAGCCCCACCGGCACGAGCCAGGGAACGAGGCGGCCTGCGACGTTGAGGCCGAAGGCCTTGAACGCGTTGCCGGAAGCTGCATCGGAATCGGTTGAAGCCACCGGAAGCTCCTGCACTTGTTCAGTCATGGAAGTCCTTTGGGTTCAGCTCTGGGAGACGAGGCGCGAGGGTGCATCGAGATTCGCGACGACCTCGCCGAACGGACCGCTCAGCGAACCGCCCGCGAGCCGCGCCTGCGCCTTGCGCGAGAGCAGCGGGAAGACCAGCTCGGCGAAGCGGTAGGCCTCTTCCAGATGCGGGTAGCCCGAGAGAATGAATTTGTCGAGGCCGAGCGCCGCGTATTCCTCGATGCGCGCGGCCACGGTCTTGGCATCGCCCACGAGGGCCGTACCCGCACCGCCGCGCACCAGGCCCACGCCGGCCCACAGGTTCGGCGAAATCTCCAGCTCGGCGCGCGAGCGCTTGGCGCCGCCGGCATGCAGCGCGGCCATGCGGCGCTGGCCTTCGGAGTCCATCCGCGCGAAGGCGGCCTGGGCGCGGATGACGGTCTCGTCGTCCACGCGGCTGATCAGTTCCTCGGCGGCCTTCCATGCGGCGTCTTCGGTCTCGCGCACGATCACATGCAGGCGGATGCCGAACTCGACGCGGCGGCCTTGCCGTTCGGCGCGTGCGCGCACGTCGGCGATCTTCTTGGCGACTTCGGCGGGCGGCTCGCCCCACGTCAGGTACGCATCGACCTGCTCTGCGGCGAGGTCGTGGGCAGCAGCCGACGAGCCGCCGAACCACACGGGCGGGTACGGCGTCTGCACGGGCGGATACAGCAGCTTGGCGCCCTTCACGCTCAGGTGCTTGCCTTCGAAGTCATAGCTTTGGCCGTCATGGCTGCGCGTGAGGATCTCGCGCCAGATGCGGATGAATTCGGCCGATTGCTCGTAGCGCGAGGCGTGATCCAAGTACACGCCGTCGCCTTCCAGCTCGGCCTGGTCACCACCGGTCACGAGGTTCACGAGCAGGCGCCCGCCCGAGAGCCGGTCGAAGGTCGCGGCCATGCGCGCGGCAAGGCTCGGCTGGTGCAGGCCCGGGCGCACGGCCACCAGGAACTTGAGATTCTTGGTCGAGCCGATCAGGCTGGAGGCGATCACCCACGGGTCTTCGCACGAGCGGCCGGTGGGAATCAACACGCCTTCGTAGCCGAGGTTGTCGGCCGCGCCCGCGATCTGCTGCAGGTAGGCCAGGTCGATGGGGCGCGCGCCCTCGCTCGTGCCGAGGTAGCGGCTGTCGCCGTGCGTGGGGAGGAACCAGAAGATCTGCATCACGCGACTCCCGCGCCGGCGGCTTCGAGCACGTTGATCTTCTTGGGGATCAGCTTGAGCTCGAAGAAGGTGTCGGCGATCTTCTGCTGCTCGGCCAGGATGGCCTTGGTGATCGGCGTGATGCCGTAGGCGGTGCGGTTCACGGTGACATCGGCCACCGGTTTCGGCAGGCCCCACAGCGCGGCCAGTTCGGCGGCGAGATCGCCCTTGTTCGCCGTGCCCCAGGCATCGACCTTGTTGAGTTCGTCGATGGCGATGGCGAGCACGTCGGCGTTCTTCGCCACGTAGTCGAGCGACGAGAAGTAGTAGGCGCGGTTGCCGACGACACCCGTGGCGTCGGCGAGGATGCGCGCGTCGAGCGCTTTCTCCGCGGCGGCCAGGAACGGGTCCCAGATCACCCACGCATCGACCGAACCTTTTTCGAACGCGGCGCGCGCATCGGCCGGCGGCAGGTAGGCCAGGTTCAGGTCGGCATACGACAGGCCGTGCTTCTCGAACAGCTTGACGATGAAGTAGTGGACGTTCGAGCCCTTGTTGAGCGCGATCTTCTTGCCCTTGAGGTCAGCCACGGTCTTGATGGCCGAGCCCTTGGGCACCAGCACCGCCTCGGTCTGCGGGCGATACTGCGTGGCGGCCACGTAGGCCAGCGGCGCTCCTGCGGCCTGCGCGAAGATGGGCGGCGCCTCGCCGACATCGCCGAAGTCGATCGAGCCGACATTGAGCGCTTCGAGCTGCACCGGCCCGGCCGTGAACTCGGTCCACTTGACCGTGACGCCGAGCGGCGCGAGACGCTTCTCGAGCGTGCCGCGGCCCTTGAGGATGTTGAGCGTGCCCTTCTGGTTGCCGATGCGGAACTGGCGCGCGGGCGCCTGTGCCAGCGCGGCGAACGAAGGCAGCGCGATGGCTGCGGCTGCGGCGCCCTGGATCAGGCGGCGTCGGGGAATGGAGATGCGGGTCATGGAGAAATGCTCGAAAGGGATTCAGGGCTGCGCGGTGACAACCGCGTCGCTGACCTTGATGGGCTTGGGAATGAGCTTCAGCGCGAAGAAGGTGTCGGCGATCTGCTGCTGGCCGGCCGCGACGGCGGGCGTGATCGGCTTCACGTTGAACTCGTAGCGACGCAATGCCAGCTCGACCACATCGACCGGCAGGCCCTGCAGCGGCGCGATCTGCTCGGCCGCCTGGCGCAGGTTCTTCTTGAGCCAGATGCCCTGCTCCACCGAATCGGCGAAGAGCGCGTCGATGACCTTCGGGTTGTTCTTCACGAAGCCGCGTTCGCCCAGGTAGAACTGGTAGTTGTTGACCACGTCGGTCGTTCCGTCGGCCAGCACACGAGCGCCGGTGGCCTTCTCGGCTGCCGCCTGGAACGGGTCCCAGATCACCCACGCATCGACGTTCTTGCTCTCGAAGGCGGCGCGGCCGTCGGCCGGTGCGAGGTACACGGGCTGGATGTCGGAGAATTTCAGGCCGTTCTTCTCGAGCTGCTTGACGAGCAGGTAGTGCACGTTGCTGCCCTTGTTGAGCGCGACCTTCTTGCCCTTCAGGTCCGCGACGGACTTGATCGGCGAGTCTTTCGTGACCAGGATCGCCTCGGCGCGCGGCGCGGCCGGGTCATAGCCGAAGTAGACGAACTTGGCCCCCGCGGCCTGCGCGAAGATGGGCGGCGCCTCACCGACATAGCCCACGTCGACCGCGCCGACATTCAGGCCTTCGAGCAGTTGTGGGCCGGCCGGGAACTCGACCCACTTCACGCCGAAGCCCAGCGGCGCGAGCTTCTTCTCGAGCGTGCCCTGCGCCTTCTGCAGCACGAAGAGGCTGGCGGATTTCTGATAGCCGATGCGCAGCTCGCCCTTGGGCTTGCCCTGCGCATGAGCCGAGGAGGCGGCAATGAAGCTCACGATCAGCGCGATGGCGGCAACCACGACGGTGCTGATCGCGAGATCGCGCAGCGCCTGCCAGATCGAGCGCGGCGGCGCTTCGAACGCGGAGTCTTCGGTGGCAACGGGGTTCATGCGGGGTTCCTTGGTGCAAAACTTTGGGCAAAGCTGTCCCCCTTGCCGCGCACAGGCGGCTTCAAAAACGGGGACGGGGATGGGTCTGGCGACGCCGGGTTCTATGAAGAACCCCGCGTTCAGACGCTACATCGCACGCGGGAGAACGGCACGGGCTCGAAGCCGTGTGTCGCAGGCAGCTTCAGGCCTTCGGTCGCAAGCACCTCGACGGCCTCATTGAGTCGCTCGGCCAGGTCGTTGTGCACCTGATAAGCGTTCTCGGGCGTCAGCACGATCTGCGAATCGCTCGCGTAGACGCCCGGCAGGATGTGACGCGCCGCCAGCGACTGCAGCACGGGCCGCAGCGCATAGTCGAGCGCAAGCATGTGATGGGGGCTGCCACCGGTAGCCAGCGGAAGCACGGTCTTGCCCTTGAGGGCGTTCTGCGCGAGCAGGTCCAGAAAGACCTTCAGCACACCGCTGTAGGCCGCCTTGTAGACCGGCGTGGCCACCACGATCACGCGGGCCGCCGCCACCTGGGCGATGGCGCGCTCGATGGCCGGATGGTTCCACTCGGCCAGCAGCAGCGCCTGCGCGGGCAGGTCGCGGATCGCGAGCCGTTCGATGCGGGCATGGCGTTTGGCCAGCCGGTCGCCCACGGCCTCGAGCAAGGCGGTGGAACGGGACGGGGCCGAGGGGCTGCCGGCAATCAGGAGAACGGACACAGGAGGCTTTCGGTTTTCTTCGGAGATTCAGGGCGTGCCGGGTCACGGCGCTCGCGGAACGGGCGCCCTGGGAACCGGCTCGGCAGCGCGGCTTACTTCTGTTTTGCGGTGTAGATCTGGTCGAAGGAGGCACCGTCTGCGAAATGCTCCTTGTCCGCCTTCGCCCAGCCACCGAACGCTTGGTCAATGGTCACCAAAGTCAGCTTGGGGAACTGCTTGTCGTACTTGGCCTTCGCCTTGTCCGACGTCGGGCGGTAGAAGTTGCGGCCCGCGATGTCCTGGCCTTCGTCGGAATACAGGTACTTCAGGTATTCCTCGGCCACGGCGCGGGTGCCCTTCTTGTCGACGACCTTGTCGACCACGGCCACGCTGGGCTCGGCCAGGATGGAGATGGACGGCACGACGATCTCGAACTTGTCCGGACCGAATTCCTTCAGCGCCAGGAAGGCTTCGTTTTCCCAGGCCAGCAGCACGTCGCCCACGCCGCGTTGCACGAAGGTGATGGTCGAGCCGCGCGCGCCGGTGTCCAGCACGGGCACGTTCTTGAACAGGTTGCCGATGTATTCCTTGGCCTTGGCATCGCCGCCGTACTTGCGCTTGGCGAATTCCCAGGCGGCCAGGTAGTTCCAGCGGGCGCCGCCCGAGGTCTTGGGGTTGGGGGTGATCACCTGCACGCCGGGCTTGACCAGGTCGTCCCAGTCCTTCAGGCCCTTGGGGTTGCCCTTCTTCACCAGGAACACGATGGTCGAGGTGTACGGGGCGGAGTTGTGCGGCAGGCGTTTTTGCCAGTCGGCCTTGACGAGGCCGCCGTGGGTGACGAGCGCATCGACGTCGCCGCCGAGCGCCAGCGTGGCCACGTCGGCGTCGATGCCGTCGATGATCGAGCGGGCCTGCTTGCCCGAGCCGCCGTGCGACTGCTTGACCGTCACGTCCTGGCCGGTCTTGCCCTTCCAGTACTTGGCGAAGGCCTGGTTGTAGTCCACGTAGAGCTCGCGCGTCGGGTCGTACGACACGTTCAGCAGCGTCACCGGGGCCGCGCCGCCTTGGGCAAACGTCGGCAATGCCGACAGGGCCAAGGCACCGGCCGCGCCGGCACCCAGGGAAAGCTTGATAAAGTCGCGGCGAAGGCTCATGGTGTCTTGCTCTAAAAAGGCATATCAATGAAGCTGCGTATTCTCAATACGACATATAGAAACTGGAACGACCAAGTTTTCAGTTCTAAATAGCTAAATCAACTAAGCGAAACGCTTACCCCACCCAAGAGGCAAAAAATGGCTCGCATGGTTCAGTGCATCAAGCTCGGCAAAGAGGCCGAAGGGCTCGACTTTCCGCCCTATCCCGGCGACCTGGGCAAGCGCCTGTGGGAAAACGTCAGCAAGGAAGCCTGGGCCGCCTGGCTCAAGCAGCAGACCATGCTGGTCAATGAGAACCGGCTGAACCTGGCCGATCTGCGCGCCCGCCAGTACCTGGCGCGGCAGATGGAAAAGCATTTCTTCGGCGAAGGCGCCGACGTCGCCCAGGGCTACGTGCCCCCACCGGCGGCCTGAACGTCGCTGCCCGCCGTGACCGCTGAGCCAGTGGCCTGGCGCGCCGACGGCGTCCCTCGCAGCGAACGCTTCGACGACATCTATCACACCGAAACCGGGGCACTGGCGCAATCGCGCCATGTGTTTTTGGGCGGCTGCGGCCTGCCTCAAGCCTGGGCCGGGCAGCCGCAATGGCGGATTCTCGAAACCGGCTTCGGGCTGGGCCTCAATTTCCTGACAACCTGGCAGGCGTGGCGTGCAGACGCCGACCGGCCACGGATGCTGCACTTCGTCTCGGTCGAGGCGCATCCGGTCGGGGCGGACGATCTCTTGCGGGCTGCCGAGGCGTATCCGGAACTGGCGTCGCTGGCCCGGGAGCTTGTCGCGCAGTGGCATGGGCTGCTGCCAGGCTTTCACCGGCTGGCTTTCGACGAAGGTCGCGTGCTGCTCACGCTGTGCATCGGCGACGTGCAGCCGATGCTGCGCGCCCAGCGCTTCGAGGCCGACAGCCTCTTTCTCGATGGCTTCAGCCCGCAGCAGAACCCGGCGATGTGGTCGCCCGATACGCTGAAGGCGGTGTCGCGTTTTGCCCGCCAAGGCACGGGTCTCGCCACCTGGACCTACGCGCGTGCGGTACGGGATGCGCTCTCGCAAAACGGCTTTCAACTCGAACGGCGCCCCGGTCTCCCGCCCAAGCGCGACTGCCTGGGCGGCGTGTTCGCCCCAGCATGGACGGTGCGGCGCCGCGGCCCGGCGCCTGAGCGGATCGAGGCACCGGGGCGTTGCGCGGTGATCGGCGCCGGTCTCGCGGGTGCGGCCGTCGCCGCAAGCCTCGCGCGGCGCGGCTGGCAGGTCACGGTGCTCGATGCGGCCTCGCGCCCTGCCTCGGGCGCCTCCGGCCTGCCGGTCGGCGTGTTGGCGCCCCATGTGTCCCCCGACGACGCCCTGCTCTCGCGTCTCACGCGTGCGGGCATCCGTGCCACCTGGCTCGAACTGCAACGGCTGCTCGAAGAAGGCCGCGACTGGCGCGCCAGCGGCGTGCTGGAGCGGCGCCCCGAAGGCGACACCCGCGTGCCCGCCGGATGGAGCGACAGCGGCCCCAACGAATCGTGGCCTGCGAGCGCCGAACAGTTGATGGCGGCCGGCCTGCCAGCCGACGTCCCCGCGCTCTGGCATGCGCGTGCCGGCTGGGTGCGCCCGTCGCGGCTGATCGAGGCGTGGTTGCGCCAGCCGGGTGTCGAATTCCGCGGCAATGCCGCCGTGGCGCGGTTGACGCGAAAGGCCGACGGCTGGCAACTGTTCGATGCGGCGGACCAGTTGTTGATGGCAGCAGACCGCGTGGTCGTCGCAGCCGGCTTCGAATCAGGCCGCTTCGCTCCGAAGCTGCCATTGCAGCCGGTGCGCGGCCAGGTCGCGTGGGGCCACATGGCCGGACTCCCGGCCACCCCGCTCAACGGCGACGGCCATCTGATCGCGCAAGTGCCCGATGCCGAAGGCGCCCTGCTCTGGCTCACCGGCGCCACGTTCGATCGCGACAGCACGGACCTCGCCCCGAACGCTGCCGACAGCGCCGCGAACCGCGACCGTCTCGCCCGCTTGCACCCCACCGCCGCCGCGGCCTTGGCGCCGGCTTTCGAGCGCGGCGAAGTGAACACCTGGGTCGGCGTGCGATGCGCCTCGGGCGACCGCCGGCCGCTGGTCGGTCCGCTGGACGAAGAGGCGAGCGGCCTCTGGGCCTGCACCGCATTGGGTTCACGCGGCCTCAGCTTCGCGGCCCTGTGCGCCGAACTGCTGGCCGCGCAATGGCACGGAGAACCGCTGCCATTGCCCGCCACGCTGGCCAAGGCGCTCGGCACGCAACGCCTCTGAGCGATCCGTTCAGGCCGAGCCCATGGCCCGCCAGGCCATCAGCAGCGCCATGCTGATCACCAGCACCAGGAAGTATTTGCGCAGCGCCCGCTCCTCGAGCCGCGTGGCAAGGCGCGCCCCTGCCGCCGTACCGATCCACAGCCCGACGACGACAACCCCCAGCAACACCCACGGCAACCCGCTCGCCACGCTCGCATAGACGAACACTGCCGGCAGCGCCAGCGGCAGCACGTTGACCGCCAGGCTCACCGCCTGCGCCCGATGCTGCGAGTAGTGCAGCGCCACCGTCAGCAGCGCCGTGATGGCGAGCCCACCGCCGATGCCGAGCAGGCCCGACGAGGCGCCGGCCACCACGCCCACCAGCGCCAGTGCGATCACCGACCCGCGTGGCTCCGCAAGCAGGAGCGCATCCACATCCTGCGGCGCAGGCGACTTCAGCACGACGAGCGCGACCAGCACCAGCAGGTAGCCCACGAACATCCAGCGCAGCGTCGCATCGGCCAGGTGACTGGCACCTCGCGCGCCCAGGTACGCGCCGGCCAGGAAGCCCAGCGAGATCCAGACCACCGTGCGCCACGACGCCCCATGCCCCGACACGCGATAGCGCAGGAACCCCGCAAGACTGGTCGGCACCAGCTGCGCCGCGAGCGAAATCGCCTGCGCATCGTGCTGGCCCAGCCCCGGCATGAGCGCCAATGCAGGCATCAGCGCCCCGCCGGGGCTCACGCCCAGCAGCCCCGCCACCGCGCCCGAAAACGTGCCGATCGCCAGGCCGCCCAGCAACTGGAGGACGCTGAACGATTCGAGCATCGAAGGTCGCCGGGTTCAGGCCTGGCTCGCGGGCGCCAGCAGATGGTCGATCCGGCTGTCCCCGTAGGTGCGCACCACTTCGGAGATCACCACCTTGTAGCCGTCCAGCCAGTTCGCCTGCGCCGCCTTGGCCTCTTGGTGCACCGGGTGGCGGATCAACGCGTGCAGGCTGTCGAGCGAATCCCAGTAGTAGACGTTCGACACCAGTCCGTTGCCCGTGTTCTCCCACGTCTCCTCGCCCAGGTAGCCGGGCAGCGTTTTCGCGGCCGCGGCGATGGTCTGGTCGAGACGGTGGAATTCGTCGTCGAACTGCTTCCTGGCGAAGATGAAGGTGGCGGAGTACATGGCGGCCGGAATCTCCTTGAAAGCTCGCTCGAAGTGCGAGCGGGCGCCGATTCTGCGGCATTCGCCCACAAGAACAAGCCACTGCGCACCGCGCGAACGCGGGAGAATGCCCCATGGCCATCCAGTACGACATCACGCACACCACCATCTACCGCTACAACAAGCCGGTCACCTTCGGTCTGCACCGGGTGATGTTCCGGCCCCGCGACAGCCACGACCTGCGCGTGCTCGCCACCGACCTGCAGGTGAGCCCCCAGGCCTTCACCCGGCTGATTCAAGACCCGCATTCCAATTCCGTCGCGCTGGTGCAGCCGATGGGTGAGGCCACCGAACTGCGCATCGTGTGCTCCTTCACCATCGAGCATGTGCCGGCACAACAGGACCAGTTGGCGCTCGACCCGGCCGCCGAATTCCTGCCCTTCGCCTACTCGGTGCAGGAGCGCCTGGACCTGGAGCACTACCTGCGGCCGCACCACGAAGACGACGCCAGCGGCACGCTGATCCGCTGGGCCCACCAGTTCCTGCACAGCGACAAGCCCAACAACACGCGCGAGGTGCTCACCCGCATGAACGCGCACATCGGCCAGAGCCTGGAATACAAGGCGCGCGACGAGGAAGGCACCCAGACGCCGCTGGCCACGCTGGCGCTGGGCAGCGGCAGTTGCCGCGACTACGCGCTGCTGATGATGGAAGCCGCGCGCCGCCTGGGCATTGCCACCCGCTTCGTCTCTGGCTACCTCTACGACGCCGCGCTCGATCGCTCGGCCCAGGCGCCCGGCGAATCGATGACCGGCGCCGGCACCACGCACGCCTGGCTGCAGGCGTACCTCCCGGGCATCGGGTGGCTGGCGTTCGATCCGACCAACAACCTGATGGGCAGTGGACAGCTCATCCGCGTGGGCGTCACGCGCGACCCGGCGCAGGCCGCGCCGATCTCGGGCAGCTGGTATGGGGACGCCGAGGCTTATGAAGGCCTCGACGCCACGGTGGTGGTCACCCGCCGCAAGGGCTGATCTCTCCCCCGGGTTCTGTGCCGGTGTCGCGCAGGAGATAGCAGCTACGGGAAACCCCGGGCCGATGCGCCCGGCATCGCCCCTACGCTGCGCCGCCGGTCTAGCGAAATAGCACGGTCGTTCTCCATGGCGGCCCGTGCAGCGCTGCGCCGGTGATCTTCCCAACCAAGAACCCATAAGAACGGAGAGAGACAACCCATGCATTCCCCACGCCTGACACTCCTTGCCCTGGCCGCCAGCCTCGTCGTCGCATCCTGCGGCGGCGGTGGTGGTGGAAACAATTTTGCCTTCACGCCGTTGCCGCCGGCTCCGGCACCCGCGCCACCGGCGCCGCCGCCACCGCCGGCCCCTGAAGAAACGCGCGTGCAGGACACCCGCAATTCCTTCGCGCCCGCAGACCCTGCGGCCACCACCTTCGCGGCCCTCGCCACGGACGCCAGCGACACGGTCGACAACACCACCACCAGCCGCTGGGCCGGCGTGCTGGGCGGCGCCCAGTACCACGTCGAGGTGCCGGCCAACTGGAACGGCAAGCTCGTGATGTACGCGCACGGCTATGCGGGCGAAACCAATGTGCTGTCGGTGACCAACCCGTCGATCCGCCGCTACCTGATCCAGAACGGCTACGCCTGGGCCGCATCGAGCTACAGCAAGAACTTCTACGACGTGCGCGTCGGTGTCGAAGACACCAACGCACTGGCGCTGGAGTTCAACAAGATCGCCAAGGCCAACGGCCGCGAGCTCGCCGCGCCGACGAAGACCTACATCACCGGCCATTCGATGGGCGGCCACATCACCGCGGCCGCCATCGAGGACGAGGCCTTCGCCACCGCCAACCACAAGGTGAAGTACAACGGCGCGGTGCCGATGTGCGGTGTGGTCGGCGACACGGAACTGTTCGACTACTTCGCCGGCGCGCAAGTCACGGCGCAGGCGCTGGCGGGCCTTCCGAAATACCCGACGCCGAACTGGTCGGACATCTCCGCGCAGGTCACGGCCACGCTGTTCACCACCTTCCCTTCCGCGCCCACGGCCACGGGCCTGAAGTTCGCCTCGGTGGTGAGGAACCTGACCGGCGGCGACCGCCCGATGTTCGATCTCGGCCTGGCCGCCGGCGGCTCGTTCGCTGCGGTGTGGGGCGTCTTCGGCAGCGACGGCACGGTCAACGGCATCCTGAACAGGAACACGCTGGACACCAACCGCTTCACCTACACGATCGACGGCGACGTGCCGGGCTCGACGGCGCTGAACGCTTCGGTGATCAAGCTCACCGCGGCGGCCGACGCCAACCGCCTGCGCAGGGACGGGCTGCGCTGGATTCCCAAGGCCAACGGCGAGTTCAAGATCCCGGTCGTCACGCTGCACACGCTGGGCGACCTGTACGTGCCCTTCAGCATGGAACAGATCTACAACAAGCGCGTGGCGGCCAAGGGCAACAGCGGCTGGCTGGTGCAGCGTGCGGTTCGCGGCATCTCGCATTGCGACTTCACCGTTGCCGAGCAGGTCGAGGCCTTCGACGCCATGATCAAGTGGGAGCGCGACGGCGTGAAGCCGGCGGGCGACGACGTGATCACGGCTGCGACGGTGGCGGCGCCTACCTATGGGTGCACGTTCACGCGCCCGCTGAGCACGCTGGATGAAAGCGGCACGAGCAAGCTGACGCGTCCGGGCGCCGCCCTGGCACGCCCCTGCCCAACTTGAGCGAGGAGTGATCAGCGCGCGGGCGGCACCGCCGCCCGCGCCGCTGCGAGCTTCGCTTCCAGTTCAGCGACGAGTGCCCTCGCCTCGTCGCCCTCCGGAATGTCCCGGCCGCTGTCGCGCCACGCGACAGCGCTCTTGAACCCCTCGGCCTCCGCCTGCCGGCGAAACCACATCCCCTCCGGGTTGTGCCGCGTGATGCCGTCGAACACGGTCGCGAACATCTGCGTCTGCTCCAGACCCATCGAGTGCCAGACCTGGTTGACGACCAGCTTGTGCATCATCAAATGCGAACGAGGCACGCCCGCGATGCGCTGTGCAAGCTTCAGCGTGGCGTCGTCGAGCCGGTCGGCCGGCACCGAGAAATTCGCGAGGCCCCATTCGGCCGCCTGCGTGCCCGGGATGGTGTCGCCGGTGAACATCAGCTGCTTGGCGCGCATGGCACCGAGCCGGTAGGTCCACATCGCCGTGGTCGGGCAACCCCACACGCGCGTGGGCATGTAGCCGATGCGCGCATCGTCGGCCATGGTCAGCAGGTCGCAGCACAGCGCGATGTCGCTGCCGCCGGCCACCGCATAGCCGTGCACCTTCGCGATGGTGGGCTTGCGGCAGCGCCACAGGGCCATGAAGTCGTCGGTGTTGCGCTTCATCGCGGCGTAGTCGAGCATCGGGTCCCAGGGCGTCTTCTCCTGCCTGCAAGGGTGGTCGCCCTCGCCTTCTCGGCCATGCCCTTCGGCGTAGTCGCCCAGGTCGTAGCCGGCGCAGAACGCGCGGCCCGCGCCTTCGACCACGATGACGTGCACCTCGTCGTCGGCCTCGGCCCACTCCACCGCCTGGCGGATTTCCGAGGGCGTGGTCTCGCCGATGGCGTTGAGCTTCTCGGGGCGGTTGAGCACGAGGCGGGCGATGCGCGGATGCTGCGGGTCCTTGTCGATCAGGACGGTCTTGAAGGTGGGCATGGTCTTGTGTCTCCTGGGGTTGGGTCGCGATGCTCTTGTAGCATCGCCCCCGGGCCAACCGGCACAGGCAAACCACGGGGGAGCACCACGCGATGACCGCGACATTCAGGATTTCCGAAGACGACTACGTCGATGCGATGCGGCTCTACGGGCGGCTGCCGCGCCTCGCGCGATGGGTGGTGATCGCGATCGCCGTCGGGCTGCTGCTGACGGCGATCTTCGGTTCGCGACAGATCCAGTCGGGCGCGCTGGGCGGTCTCGTCGGCGGCACAGTAGTGCTGCTGGCCATGCGCTACATGGTCCTGCCGATGAGCGCACGCCGCCATTACCGCAAGTACAGGGCGATCCAGGACGAGTTCTCGGTCGAGCTGCTGGACGATGCCCTGCGCCTCTGGGCCCCGCACGGCGAGAGCCGGATCATCTGGGCGAACGTGCTCAAGTGGCGGCAGGATGATCGCTTCGTGCTGCTCTACCCCATGCCGCGCCTCTTCCATGTGCTGCCCAAGTCGGTAGCGGCACAAGGCTTCGATGTGGCCGCGCTCGTCGAGCGGCTCAACCGGCACGTCGGTCCGGAGACCTGAAGCGATTCAGGCGCCCTGCGCGCCGCCCAGCTGGAAGCGGAATACCGCCCCCTTGCCCGCCTGCGGCACCAGCCGGATGTCGCTGCCATGCAGCTGCAGGATGCGCTGCACGATCACCAGCCCCAGCCCGCCGCTGCCCGAGCCGTCGCTGCGCGCACCGCTCATGAACACGGGCCGCACGAAAAGCCCCTTCTGCAACTCGCCCGGAATGCCCGGCCCCGTGTCGCTCACCTGCACCGCCACGCCGGCGTTCGCGGGCCGCAACTGCACCTCGATCTCGCCGCCGGGCGGCGTGTGGCGGATGGCGTTGTCCAGCAGGTTGGTCAGCACGCGCTCGATCATCCCGAGGTCGGCCGACACCACCGGCAGGCCCGGCGCGATGTCGGGCTTGAGCTGCTGGTGGCGAGCCTCCGCCGCGAGCTCGAATTTCTGGAACACGTCCTGCACCAGGTCGGCGAGCGCGAAGTTCTCCTTCTCGGGCTTGACCACGCCGTACTCGAGCCGTGCCAATTCGAACAGCTCCTGCGCCAACCGGCCCACCTTGCGGCTCTGGCCGAGCGCGATCTCCAGGTAGCGCCGCCGTTCTTCGTCGCTGAGCGTGCCGGCCTTGAGCAGCAGCGTTTCGAGATACCCGTGTAGCGAGGTCAGCGGCGTGCGCAGGTCGTGCGAGATGTTGGCGAAGAGCTCGCGGCGCTGCTGGTCCTGCAGCGTGAGCTCGCGCCATTGCTCGGCGATGCGGCGCGTCATCTGCGTGAAGGCTTGTCCCAGCAGGGCGATCTCGTCGCTGCCGTGAGAGAGCCGCTCCAGCGTGGGCGCTTCACTCTCGAGCGAGGCGATGCCTTCGGTCTCGAAGCGCTTGACCGCCTTCGTCAGCTCGCGCAAGGGCCGTGTGATGAGCCGGAAGGCCGCCAGCCCCGCGATGAGCCCGAGCAGCGCGACCAGCGCCATCGACCAGAGCGTGGTGCGCAGCACGTTGTCGGTCGCGACGTTGGCCGCGAGCGTGTCGTAGTCCTCGCCCTGCAGCACCACGTACACATAGCCGGCATCGCGCCCGCCCATCTTCAGCGGCGCGGCGCTGAACACCTTGGCCGCATCGGCACTGCGCGGGTCGTCGCCCAATATCGGCAGCGGCGCGCCCGACAGGAGCTGACGGATCGGCTCCAGCGCCACGCGCTCGCGCTTCATATGTCCAGGCGGCGCGGCCTGCGCCTCGATGCGGCCGTCCAGGCCCAGCAGGTAGACCTCGACGCTGGGGTTCACTGCCATCAGCTTGTCGAACAGGTCCTTCACCGCGGCCTGGTTCAGGCCACCGGGTTGCATCAGCTCCGAGTTCTCGGCGATGTGCGCGGCGAGCCCGCCCGACAGGCGCTGCACCACCTCCTGCTCGTGCAGGCCGCTGGAGCGCATCTGCAGCCAGGCCGAGGCGCCATAGCAGGCCAGCAGCAGCACCGCGAACACCATCGAGAGACGGCGAGAAAGCGTGGCCCAGGCCATCATGCGGCGCCCTCATCACCCGTGCCCGTCGGCGAAAGCTTGTAGCCCCGCCCCCAGACCGTCAGGATGCGTCGCGGCTCCGCCGGATCGGCCTCGACCTTGGTGCGCAGCCGGTTGATGTGCGTGTTGACCGTGTGCTCGTACCCATCGTGCTGGTAGCCCCACACCTGGTTGAGCAGATCGAGCCGCGAAAACACCTTGCCGGGGTTGCGCGCAAAGAAATACAACAGATCGAACTCGCGCGGCGTGAGCTCGATGAGCTTGCCGTCCACGCGCACCTCGCGCGCCAGCGGCTCGATGTCGAGGTTGCCCAGTGTGAGGCTGCCCGACTCCATGCGCGCATTGCGCGCCAGCGCGTCGGTGCGCCGCATCAGCGCCTTCACCCGCGCCACCAGTTCCAGCACCGAGAAGGGCTTGGCCAAGTAGTCGTCGGCGCCCAGCTCCAGCCCGAGGATGCGGTGCACCTCGCTCGAGCGCGCGCTGATGATGATGATCGGTGTGTAGCGCGCCATGGCCCGCGCGCGGCGGCAGATCTCGAGGCCATCGACGCCGGGCAGCATCAGGTCGAGCACCAGCGCGTCCCAGTTGCCGCGCTCCAGCTCACGCAGGCCCGCATGGCCGTCGGCGGCGTGTTCGATCGCATAGCCTTCGTCGCGCAGGTGCATGCGCAGCAGTTCGGCGATGTGGGCGTCGTCCTCGACGATCAGCACGCGTTTTGGGGTGTCCATGGCGCCGATTGTCCCGCGATACGGATTCCCGAGTTATCACGATTAATTGAACTTTGCGTGATGAATCGGCCATGGGGTGCGCCCAAGAATCCACCCCATGAACAGCACAGCCCTCGCAAGCATTGCACCCGATGCCCGCCCCATCCACCCGCTGTGGATGCGCATCACGCACTGGCTCAACGCCCTGGCCGTGCTCGTGCTGGTAACCAGCGGCTGGCGCATCTACAACGCGGCGCCGTTCTTCCCGTTCAGCATTCCGAACTCGGTCACGCTCGGCGGTTGGCTCGGCGGTGCGCTGCAGTGGCACTTCGCGGCGATGTGGCTGCTGGTGTTCAACGGGTTCGTGTACCTGGCAATCAACATCGCGAGCGGACGGTTGGCCCACAAGTTCTTCCCCGTCACGCCGGCCGGCATCTGGCACGACGCGCTCGCCGCGCTCAAGGGCAAGCTCTCGCATGCCGACCCGCGCCGCTACAACAGCGTGCAGCGGCTGGCCTACCTGTTCGTGATGCTCGACATCGTGGTGATCGTGCTCTCGGGCCTGGTGCTGTGGAAGTCGGTGCAGTTCGCCGTGCTGCGAGACCTGTTGGGCGGCTACGAATTCGCGCGCCGCATCCACTTCTTCGGCATGGCGTCGCTCGTTGCTTTCGTCGCCTTGCACCTGGTGATGGTGGCGCTGGTGCCCCGCACCCTTCTCACCATGATCCGCGGCCGCGCGCCCAAAGCCTGACATGAGAATCTTCAAAGCCCCAAAGATGACCGGCGTCGACGGCGATGCCGTGGTGCGCGAGGCCCGCACGCTGATCGCGAAGAACCTGGACCAGCCCGCACGCCGTGCCTTCCTGCAGCGCTCGCTCACGCTGGGCGGCCTCTCGCTGCTCACGGGCTGCAGCATCAGCGACGACAGCCATGTGGAAGCCGCGCTCTCGAAGATCTCGCGCTTCAACGACAAGGTGCAGGGCCTGATCTTCAGCCCCACGCAGCTGGCCGAGACCTTCCCCGAGTCGATGATCACGCGGCCCTTTCCGTTCAACGCCTACTACGGCGAGGACGAGATCCGCGAGGTCGACGAAGCCACCTACAAGCTCGAAGTGACCGGCATGGTCGCCGACAAGCGCAGCTGGACGCTGCCCGAGCTGCGCGCCATGCCGCAGCACGACCAGGTCACGCGTCACATCTGCGTGGAGGGTTGGAGCGCCATCGGCAAGTGGGGCGGCGTGCGCTTTGCCGATTTCCTGCGCCACATCGGCGCGGACACGACCGCCAAGTACGTCGGCTTCAAGTGCGCCGACGACTACTACACCAGCATCGACATGCCCACCGCGCTGCACCCGCAGACGCTGCTCACGCTCACCTATGACGGCCAGCCGCTGCCGCCGAAGTACGGCTTCCCGATGAAGCTGCGGATGCCGACCAAGCTTGGCTACAAGAACCCCAAGCACATCAAGGCGATGTTCGTCACCAACACCTACACAGGTGGCTACTGGGAAGACCAGGGCTACAACTGGTTCGGAGGGAGCTGAGGTGTCGTCCATGACGCCTGAACTGCCGATGAAAAGCGCGAAAGCAAAAACCTCAACCTCAACTCAAGGACTTCCAATGAACAAGCTCACCGCAACCCTGCTCGCGACCTGCATGGCCTTTGCCGGCGCCTCGGCCTTCGCCGCGGACGAAATGGCCAAGGACGGCATGGCCAAGGATTCGATGTCGAAGGACGCGATGAAGAAAGACTCGATGGCCAAGGATTCCATGTCGAAAGACGGGATGAAGAAGGATTCGATGGCCAAGGACTCGATGTCCAAGGACGCCATGAAGAAGGACAGCATGGGCAAGGACGAGATGAAGAAGTAAGCGACGCGCCATTGACGGCCGGTGGATTCGGCGGCAATGTCGCCGCCATCGGCTCCAGGACCGAACCTCCTTCAAGGACTACACATGAAATCCCTCGCACTCACCGCTGGCGCACTGGCTGCGGCCGCCCTGGTCTGGTATGCCGTGCCCTCGTTCGCCGAACCGGCCAAGCGCGTGCCCGCCCCCACCGCCGACCTGATCGCCCCGGCCACCGCAAAAACCGAAACCGCCGTGTTCGCGGGCGGCTGCTTCTGGGGCGTGCAGGGCGTGTTCCAGCGCGTCAAGGGCGTGAGCAACGCGGTGTCGGGCTACGCCGGCGGGGATGCCAAGACCGCGCGCTACGACGAAGTGGGCTCGGGCCGCACCGGCCATGCCGAATCGGTGCGCATCACCTACGACCCCCAGCAGATCAGCTACGGCAAGCTGCTGCAGATCTATTTCTCGGTGGCCCACGACCCGACTGAGCTGAATCGCCAGGGCCCCGACACCGGCACGCAGTACCGCTCCACCGTGTTCGCCGAAAACGCCGAGCAGGCCCGCATCGCCAAGGAATACATCGCGCAGCTGAACCAGGCCAAGACCTTCGGCAAGCCGCTCGCCACCACCATCGAGACGGCCAAGCCCTTCTACGCGGCCGAGGACTATCACCAGGACTACCTGACGCTCAACCCGAGCCAGCCCTACATCGCGATCAACGACATGCCCAAGATCGACGACCTGAAGAAGCTGTTCCCGGAGAGCTACAAGGCGACGCCATCGCTGGTGCGCGGCGCGAAGGCCGGGTAGTCGCAATCCCCTCTCAGTCGCCGGCAAGGATCAGCGCGACCCCCTGGGCCTTGGCCGCGTCGCGCGCCTCCTGCGGCAGTTGCGCATCGCAGACCCAGTGCGTCACTGTGCCGAAGGGCACCACCGAGACCAGCGCGCGCTGGCCCCACTTGTTGCTGTCCACGATCGCGCACACCTGCCGGCTGCGCGCCATCACCGCATGCTTGAGCTGCGTCTCGAGG